>CAIQBC010000323.1 GCA_903869955.1 uncultured Opitutia bacterium | reverse complement strand
GGTGGGCGGGGTGCCCTCACCCCGCGCGCCCCCGTAGAGCCGGTTGAGAAACGCCGTCAGCCCGATGCCGCCGGGGACGGAGTCCAGCTCCGTCATCACAAACCCGTCTTCGGTGAGCAGCAGGTCGGGGCGCAGGACGGTGGGGAATGCGCCCCGGTTGCGCGCGTCGCGCGCGTGGGCGATGAGGGCGGCGGGCTTGCCGCGGTCGAGGTAGTCGGCGGCCCACGGGGCGAGGAGCGGCTTGTTGCGGAGAAGGTTTTTGCCGGCGGCGGAGCGCAGGTAGAGCGTCTCCAGCGCCTGGTGAAATTCCAGGCACGCTGCGCCGATGGCCTCCAGCTGTCCGACCTGCTCCGCCGTGAGCGGCCACGCGTCGGGCGAGAGCTGCCAGGATTTGTCCTCGAAGAGCGGCTGGCCCGCTAGGGCAGACTGGATGGTTTCGTGGGAGAGATCGGCCATAGATCCAATTCAGAGAGTTGGGAGTGTGGGGTGGTAAAACATAATGGGAATCTGATTCCTGATTCCTGATTATTCTTTGCGCGGGCTGCTTTTCGATCTGGCGGGCCTTGGCCTGCGGTCGGCGCGGAGAGTTTCGTGGGCAGGGTGGGCAGGGGTGAAATGGGAAAGCCGGAAACCGGAAGAGGGAAAGCCGGTGGCGAGATTTATTCCTAGTTTTCCTGCTTCCTCCTTCTCCGTCAAATCAGGGCGACCACCGGCTTTGGATCTCAATCCCTGCGGCAGGAACGGATCTTCGCGCCGACCGGTTTGTGGCGGAATGGGGCTGCCTGGTCCCGGAAAATCAGACGCACTTGGCCGCGCCGCAGCCGCATTGTGCGCCGCAACAATGCGACGAGGCGGCGGGAGGCGCGGGGTTTCTTTCCCGCCCGCCCACGCCGATGAAGCCATAGCCCCCGGTAATGACACGGCGAACCGGCTCGCCGGTACCGGGGTGGCGCGTGAGCGGCGCCTCGGCCATCGCCTGCTGCAGCTCAAATCGCTCCGGCGCGACGCCGGGGATGAGCGGAATGGTCTCGTAGGTGTAGGTGGTCATGGCGTGGGCTGGGAAACACATGGGCCGTTTCCCGAAAGATTCAAGCGCGGCTGCGCGTGGCACGAAAAAGTATCCAGTCGCGTGGGGGGGCACGCAGGTGGGCCGCGCGCACCTTGTAGTCCGGCCTCCGTTGCGCGCAGGGAGAACGTCACCCGTTCTTCGCCGGAGCGTCACGCGGGCGTGACATTGCGGTGCGATGCTGGTCGTGATGCGTCCGTTTATTCTCTGTGTTGACGACGAGCGGGATGTGACCGACCTCGTGCGGTTTCTCCTCACGCGTGCCGGTTGTGATGTCGGCTCTGCCGCCAGTGGCCGCGCGGCCCTTGCGGCGGTGCATGCCCGGCGGCCCGACCTCCTGCTGCTCGACCTGATGTTGCCGGACATTGACGGCTTCGGCGTCTGCGAAATCCTGCGGCGTGAGACGGAGACGGCGCGCATCCCCGTCGTCATGCTCACCGCGTGGGCGACCGGGGACGCGCGGTCCCACGGGCTGGCCCTGGGCGCGCTCGACTATGTGACCAAGCCGTTCAGCCCGCGTGAGCTGGTGGGGCGGCTGCCGGGCTGGCTGGGAAAAACGGCGGCGGAAACTTTTCACGCTTTCGTCTTGCCGGCCGGGTCGGATTGAACTCCGCCTGAAAAATCAGAGCGGCAGCGCGCCGGGGGCCGCGCCGGCCTTTTGGATCAAAAATTCGACGCGGCGGTCTTTCGCCATCTGCTCCTCGGTCGCCTTTTCGGGCGCGCCGATGCTGCCCTTGGAGAGCGTGTCGAGCCGGGCGGCGGGCACCTTGAGTCTCACGAGGTATTGTTTCACCGCGGTGGAGCGGCGGTCGCCGAGACCGAGGTTGTATTCGGCGGTGCCGCGCCAGTCGC
>CAIQBC010000322.1 GCA_903869955.1 uncultured Opitutia bacterium | reverse complement strand
GGCGCGGCCGTGGCAGAAACGGGACCTGACACCCGCCCAAGCCGCCTCGGAAAGCCGCGCGCTTGATTTTATGCGTTAATCCGGCGGACACTGGGGCTGCGCCTCGCCCATGCCCGCACCGGTTTCCATCTCGCCCGCCCCTCTTGCGACCCCCAGCCGCCTGGCCGCCTGGGCCGGCGCGGCGATCATCGCGCTCGCGGTGCTGCTGGCGTGGGGCAACAGCTTTCGCGGGCCGTTCGTCCTCGACGACGCGCTGGCCATCACGGAGAACGCGAGCATCCGGCAGTGGCGCACCGCGTTTGACCCGCCCAACGACGGCCAGACCGTCACGGGGCGCCCGCTCGTCAATCTCTCCTTCGCTCTGAACCATGCGCTGGCCGGGAAGGAGCCGCCGGCGAAGGATGCGACCAGCCGCGAGGGCAACGACCAGGTCTTCGGCTATCATGTGCTCAACCTCGCCATCCACCTCGGCGCGGCGCTGGTCCTGTTCGGTCTCGTCCGGCGCGTGCTCGCCGGGCCGGTGCTCGGCGAAAAATTTGGCGCGGCGGGAGACTGGCTCGCGCTGGCGGTGGCGCTGCTCTGGGCGGTGCATCCGCTGCAAACGGGGGCCGTGACCTACATCGCGCAGCGGGCGGAGTCGTTGTGCGCGCTGTTTTACCTGCTCACGCTCTGGTGCCTCGCACGGGGCGCGGTGTCGGCGCGGCCGGGGTGGTGGCTGGTGCCGGGCGTGGCGGCGTGTCTGGGCGGGATGGCGAGCAAGGAGGTCATGGCGTCCGCGCCGCTGATGGCGCTCCTGTTTGACCGCGCGTTTTTCGCGGGGAGCTTCCGCGAGGCGCTGCGACGGCGGTGGGTGTTTTATGTTTCGCTGGCGGCGACGTGGGGGCTGCTGGCGGGGCTGGCGTGGCACGCCGGCAACCGCGGCGGCTCGGCCGGCTTTGGCCTGAGCGACGCGGCGGGCGTGCCGGTCACCCCGTGGACCTATCTGCTGCGGCAGTGCGACGCCATCGTCCACTACCTGCGGCTCAGCGTGTGGCCCGACCGGCTGGTGTCGGACTACGGTTTCGACGTGATTGGCGACCCGGCCAAGGTCAGGCCGCAAGGCCTCCTTCTGCTCGCGCTGCTGGGCGCGACACTGTGGGCGCTCTGGCGGCGGCCAGCGTGGGGCTTTCTGGGCGCGTGGTTTTTTGCCATCCTCGCGCCGAGTTCGAGTTTCATCCCGGTCATCACGGAGACGGCGGCGGAGCACCGGATGTATCTGCCGCTCGCGGCCGTCGTCACGGTCGCGGTCATCGGCGCGTATGCGCTGGCGCGGCGGCTCGGGCCCGCCGGGCTGGCCACCGCCGTTTGCGCGGGCCTGGGCGCGGCCAGCCTGCTGGGCGCCGCCACGCACCGGCGCAACACGGACTATGCGAGTTCACTGGCGCTGTGGCGCGACGCCGTGGCGAAGCGCCCGCAAAACGCCCGCGCCCACGAGGAGCTCGCGCAGGCGCTGGCGAAGGAGCCGGGCCGCGCCGAGGAGGCGCTGGCCGAATACCGCGAGGCGCTGCGCCTCGAGCCCAACTTTCCCAACGCGTACAACAACTATGCCACCGTCCTCGCGGACCTCGGCCGCCATGCCGAGGCCGCCGACGCCTATGCCAAGGCGGTGCAACTGAAACCCCAGCTCGCCGAGGCCTGGCTCGGCGTGGGCAACGCGCTCGCCAATCTCGGGCGCCTGGCGGACGCGGTGCCCTATTTCAAAAAGGCCGCGGAGCTCAAGCCCAGCGTGCTCGCGGCCAGCCACAACCTCGGCAAGGCGCTCGACGGCCTGGGCCGCACGGCCGAGGCCGTGGAGGTGCTGCAAAACTTGCTGCGGGAGCACCCGGATTATCTCGAGGCGCGCTTCACGTTTGCCAACCTCCTCGTGTCCCATGGCCGGCTGGACGAGGGCATCACGCACTACCGGATGATTCTCCAGCTCAAGCCCGACGACCAGCTGACGGCCGTGAACCTCGGGGTCACGCTGTTCCTCGCCGGGCGCAAGGACGAGGCCATCGCGCAGCTCGAGGCGGTGCTGCGGGCCGCGCCGGGCAACACCGACGCCCGGGATAAGCTGGCGGCCATCCGCGCGGGCACCCCGTGAGGGCAAGGATGGCAGGACTGAAAGGCTGAGCAACACCGCCGCGGGGCTTTCCGCCTTTCCGGTCTTGCGCTTCGCGCGGCTTCGTGTGCGTTTGCGGCCATGTATCCGGCCTCGTCCACCGACACCACGCGCAAGCCGGCCTGGCTGCGCGCGAAGCTGCCCGGCGGCCCCGGCTACGCGGCCACGCGCCGCCTCGTGGACGAGAACCGGCTCCACACCGTCTGCCAGAGCGCGCAGTGCCCCAACCTCGGCGAGTGCTGGTCGCGCGGCACCGCGACGGTGATGATCCTCGGCAACATCTGCACGCGCTCGTGCAATTTCTGCGCGATCCAGACCGGCCGCCCCACCGAGCTCGACTTCGGCGAGCCCGCCCGCGTGGCCGACGCCGTGGCGAAGATGAACCTGAAGCACTGCGTCATCACGAGCGTCGCCCGCGACGAGCTCGCCGACGGCGGCGCGAGCGTGTGGGCCATGACCATCCGCGCCGTGCGGAACCGCAATCCGCAGACCGCCATCGAGGTGCTCACGCCGGACTTCAAGGGCAACCTCGCGCACGTGGATGTCGTGCTCGATGCGCGGCCCGACATCTTCAACCACAACCTGGAGACCGTCGAGCGCCTGCAAAAGCCCGTGCGCGTGCAGGCCCGCTACGAACGCTCCCGCTCGGTGCTGCGCCACGCAAAGTCGCGCGGTTTCGTGACCAAGACCGGCATCATGCTCGGGGTTGGCGAGGAGGCACACGAGATCGAGCAGACGCTGCGCGACATCGCCAGCGACCAGACCAACATCCTTACCATCGGCCAGTATCTGCAGCCCACCCCGCAGCACCTGCCCATCTCGCGCTGGGCGACGCCGGAGGAGTTCATCCACTGGAAAAACTTCGGCCTGAGCCTCGGTCTCGGCGTCGTCGAGAGCGGCGCGCTCGTGCGCTCGAGCTACCACGCGGACGAGCAGTCGCAGAAATACACCGGCGACGGGCACCTCAACACCGCCAACGCGCTCGCGAGCGCCTAGGGCCGGTCGGCATCATGTCTCGCGATGGAGGGGCGCAGTCTGGCTGCGCCCGTCTGGCCCTTGGGGCCGGCGGGGGAGGAAATATTTTAAGCCGGAAGCCAGGAACCTGGGCATCGGCCCCGAATTTATTGAAGGGAAGGCACGCTAATAGCTGCGGAGAGAATCCGTGCTCCTTCTGGCAAATCTGCTTTGTTCCTGGGTTCCGGGCTTCCTGCTCACCCGCTGCCGGCTCTTCGTTCTTTCCCTTCTCGCGTTTCCGGGCCGCGTTTTTCGTGCGTCGGCGCACCCGTCCGCCCGGCGTGTATCCGCTTTTGGCTGCCAAAAGCGTGCTTTTCAGAGTGAAAAAAGTCTTTTTCGGGCGCGAAAAAATCAGGTCCGGCGCTGCAAGCGAAAAATCACACAAATGTAATTAAAATTTATTGACCACCACCATGCCAATTTCCATACAGGTAGTGCATCGCTTTACAGCCGACCACAACCCCTTGTGGTGGGCAACCCGTCAATAACTTCCAGCAACTTTGCGTTGCCCGGAGGTTTTCTTCACCAGAAACACGCCTCCCGCCACACCTCGTCCCGCTCCTTTTGCCCACGCTTCCGTCCTTTCGTCCGCTCTCCCACCGTTTTTCCCCACCCGCCATGCAAAAATCTTTCCAAGTCGGTTCCAAAATTTTCCACCTCGACGAAGCCAAGGCTGAGGCCGCCTTCGCAGCCAAAAAGGTCATCAACGGCCGCCAGGTGCCCTACTTCAACATCCTCCCGCTGAAATACCAGTGGGCCTACGATCTCTACAAAAAGATGAAGGCCAACCATTGGGAGCCGGAGGACATCCCGATGGGCAAGGACATCGAGCAGTGGCGCGACACCAAGCACGTCAGCGATGTCGAGCGCTGGATCATCCGCATGGGCATCGGCTATTTTTCCGCCGCCGAGGGCTTCGTGGGCGACAACGTCCAGCACGTCGTCCTCGAGCTCGTGACCGCGCCCGAGCTCAAGCTCGTGCTCGGCCGCCACGCCCACG
>CAIQBC010000321.1 GCA_903869955.1 uncultured Opitutia bacterium | reverse complement strand
CGGGCGCCGCCGCGCTGCTGCGCGAGCGGGCCGGCCGCCCGCGCACCCCGGCGTGCGCCGCGCGGTGGTGGGGGCGCGTCCACGGGGCCGTTGGTGAGAAACTCCACGACGGCGGCGCGGTAGGCGTCATCCACTTTCACGGGCAGAAACGAGGTGAGGAGCTGGTCGGCGATCTGGTCGGGCGTCTGCTGCGCCAGCGGCAGCAGGCGCTCGTCGGAGACGTTGAAATTGACGGCGCCGGCGGCCTGCGCCGCGCGGAGGGCGACGAGTTCGTCGGCGTTGAGATTGGCCTCGTTGAGCGGCGCGAAGAGCAGGTCCACGGCCTGCCGGCGCGCGGCGAGCGTGCTGGAGTTGATCCAGTTGCGGCCGCCGACCCAGCCGCGGACATTGGGCGGACGGAATGGAACCTGCCCCATCTGGCGCAGCGGGTTGAGCGTGCGGCGCTCCAGCGGCGCAACGTCGAGGTTGAGGTCCTGGATGAGGCCGAGCAAAAATTGGACCGGACTCTTGATGTAGTTGCCGCGAAACGCCGGGTCGAAAAACATCCGGCTGCCAAAAAACCGCTGCGCCAGCCGGCGCAGGTCGTAGGCCCCGGTCGTGCGCCACCACGCGCCGAGCGCGGCGAGGTGCGCCGGGGGGAGCGGGTCGTCGGTGAGGTAAAAGCGGGCCAGCTCGTGCGGCAAAAACGCGCCCGCCGCCGGCTGCGCGTAGGCGAGGTCAATCACATCGTCGCCGTTGTAGGGCCCGGTGCGGCCAAAGACGGTCTTCGTCGTCGGGTCGTGCTGGCCGGGCGCGAAGCGGAACACGCCTTGGTTCTGCCGGTAGCCGGTGAACGCGCGCGCGGCCTCCTTGATGTCGCGCTCTGTGTAGTGGCCCTCGCCGAGGAGAAACAGCTCAAACAGCTCGCGCGCAAAGTTCTCGTTGGGCGCGCCGCGCTGGCTCTGCTGCAGGTCGAGATACATGATCATCGCGGGCGAGCGCAGCACCGCCTTCGTCAGCGCGGGCGCGGGGCCGAGGCCGTCGGCGCGCAGCGTGGCCTGGTGCGCGTAGATGAGCTGCGGGTCTCTCACCTTCTCCTGGCTCACGACATACACATCGCCGAGGAACAGCACCCATTTTTCCATGACGGAGTTTTCCAACCGGCCCGCAAACTCGAACCAGCGGACGGTGAGATCACGCGCCGTCTGCTGCAAATTCTGGTTTAGCTCCTGCTGCAACGGCTGCCGGTTCGCGCCGGGCGCCATGGCGCTGCGGAGCTGGCTCTCGATCTCCGCCATGCGGCCGGCATTGGCGGCGAGTGCGGCGGGTGCGGGAAAGGGCGTGGCTTTGGCGGGAAACAGCCGGTCGAGCGTCGCGGCGAGGCCGTCCTTGAGCGCGCGCTCGGCCTCGGCGGGTTTGGCCGTCCAGCCGGCGCGGCGCAGCAGGTGGCGCGCGGCGGCGATGTCCCATGCCTCGGCGGGCAACGGCAGCCACGCCTCGGCCGGTGCCAGTGCCAGCGTGGGCGGTGCCGGTGGCGACACCTGCGGCTTTGCCGTCGCGGCGGCCGAGCCGGGCGGAATCTCGGGTGGCGCGGAAGACGGAACTGGGGCGGCGTCCGACATGGCCCTCAGCATAAACAAGAGTTTTGACGATGCAAGCGGGCCAAGGTTTGGGAGTTGTCTGAGGTCATTGCCCTGCTAGACGGGCAGGACGTGAAAGCCGCTTAAGCCCATGCCTAACCCTCCTGCCGACCCCATGACCGACGAAGCACTTCTCGCTAGGCTCGAAAACAAATCCGCTCGCATTCTGGCTTGGATTCGAGAACACGGCGACGAAGACACCGCAAAAACAGAGAGGTATCGGGAGGAAGCCGATCTCTATCTCGACGCCGCCCAACGTATCCGCCAACTCAGGGGGAAAATTTCAAATTGACCCACGACCAAGGTTTTAGCGGTGGGTGCGTTTGCCCGGTTCGTAGGGCCAGCACAAATCCGTTGGGTAGGCGCAGCCCGCTCCCCGCCCGCTGCCAGCACCGAAATGCCCTCCACTTGAAACTTGCCCCTGCCCCCTTCGCCGCGAAGCCTCGTGGCTCATGGTCATCAAACCCAAAGTCCGCGGCTTCGTTTGCGTCACCTCTCATCCCGCCGGCTGCGCGGCGCATGTCGCAGAGCAGATCGCCCACGTCCGCGCGTGCGGTCCGATCAAGGACGGCCCGCGCAAGGTCCTTGTCCTCGGTGCGTCCACCGGCTACGGCCTCGCCTCGCGCATCACCGCCGCGTTTGGCTCCGGCGCGGCGACCGTCGGCGTGTTTTTCGAACGCCCTTCCGAGGAGGGCCGCCCGGCCACGCCCGGCTGGTATAACACCATTGCCTTCACCCAGGCCGCCCGCGCCGCCGGGCTCTACGCCCGCAATTTCAACGGCGACGCTTTTTCCGCCGCGCTGAAGCAGGAGGTCGTCGCCGCGATCAGGGCCGACCTCGGTCAGGTTGACCTCGTGGTCTATTCGCTCGCTTCGCCCCGCCGTACGCATCCGGCCACCGGCGTCGTCCACAAGTCCGTCCTCAAGCCTGTCGGCACCTCCTACACCAATAAAACGGTGGACACCGACAAGGGACTCGTCAGCGACATCACCATCGGCCCCGCGACCGACGCCGAGATCGCCGACACCACCGCCACGATGGGTGGCGAAGATTGGGAGCTGTGGATGGACGCGCTCGAAGCGGCCGGCGTTCTCGCCCCTGGCGCTACGGCCGTCGCCTACAGCTACATCGGCCCCGAGGTCACGTGGCCCATCTACAAAAACGGCACCATCGGCCTCGCCAAAAACGACCTCGAGCGCGCGGCCTCGCGCATTGACGCCCGCCTCAAGGCCCACGGCTACGGCCGCGCGTTCATCTCCGTCAACAAGGCGCTCGTCACGCAGGCCAGCAGCGCCATCCCCGTCGTGCCGCTCTACATTTCCATCCTCTACAAAATCATGAAGGCGCGCGGCACGCACGAAGGCTGCATCGGGCAGATGCAGCGGTTGTTCGCCACGCAGATGTTCAACGGCAACCCGCTCACCTTCGACGACGCCGGCCGCGTGCGCGTGGACGACTGGGAGATGCGCGCCGAAGTCCAGGCCGAGGTCGCGCAAATCTGGCCGCAGGTCACGACGGAAAATCTCGCCGCGCTCACCGACATCGCCGGCTATCGCGCCGAGTTCCTGAAACTCTTCGGCTTCGGCCTCGCGGGCATCAACTACGACGCCGAGGCCGAGCCGCACATCGCGATGCCGTGAAATTTTTCTTCGCCCCGATGGCGCGCGGAGCGTGGTCGCGGGCGAAATGTCAGGCGCAGCCTGACAGCGCAAAGCGTCGCCGCCGGGTGGGATAGCCATTGACTTCACGTTCGCATGGCGCGTTTTTTTTGCACTTTCGGGCTTGCCGTCGGCCTTGGCGCCCACTCTATCACGCGTCCCCGCTCAGTTTTCCCCTCCCTTCGATCATGAAAAGACTCCTCCCCCTCGCCGCCCTCGTCCTCGCGGGCCTCCAATTTTCAGCCTTGGTCGGCTACGGCCAACTGACGACCATCTCGCTCTCCGGCGGCACCTACACGCCGGCCGGCGGCGACACGGTTTTCAATGGCACGACCACGCTGACCAGCTCCGCCGCCACGGTCACGATTGGCGGCGTCATCACCGGCGCGGCCAGCATGACCATCTCGAGCGCCAGCGTCACGATCGGGGGAGCGAACACTTACACGGGCGCCACGACGCTCGGCGGCACCGGCACGCTCAACTTGACCACGGCCAACTTGGCTGCGGCCTCTGCGGTTCAGTTCAACGGCGTGGGCTCCCTCGTCTACAACCAGAATCTGGACGGCACCGCCAGCAACACCATCACGGACATCGCCGGCGGCTTCGGGTCGGTCGTGAAAAATGGCACGGCCACTCTGACGCTTTCCTCGGCCGCCAATTCCTACAACGCCACCGTGATCAACTCCGGCACGCTGGCCCTGTCCAGCACCGGCAAGCTCGGCAACGCGACCACCTCCGGCACCGTGACGCTCACCGGCGGCACCCTCAACCTCAACAGCACCACCCAGACCGTCGCCAACGTCACCGTCTCGGCCGGCCAGATCACGAGCGGCACGCTGTCGGCGACCGGCGTCTTTAATTTGCTCGGCGGCAGCATTTCGTCGGCCCTGACCGGCGCCGCTGCGCTCTCCGTTTCTTCCAGCGCCACCGTCACCCTCGCGGGCGCGAACACCTTCACCGGCGGCACGACACTCAGCGCCGGCACGCTGGCCCTCGGCAGCGCCGGCGCGATCGGCGCCGCCGGCACGATCTCCTTCAGCGGCGGCACCCTCCAGTTCAGCGCGGCCAACACCACGGATTTGTCCGCCCGCTTCAGCAACGCCGCCAGCCAGCTCTACAATCTCGACACCAACAGCCAGTCCGTGACCCTCGCCACCGCGCTGACCAGCGTCGGCGGCTCGCTGACGAAATCCGGCGCGGGCACGCTGACGCTCACGGGCGCGAACACGTTCACCGGCGGCACCACGCTCAACACCGGCACGCTCGTCGTCACGGCCACGAGCCTGCCGGGCAACGCCGCCCTCACGGCGAGCACCAGCGCGCTGGTGTTCAACCAGGCGGCCAACGGCACGTTCGCCGGCGTCATCTCCGGCGCGGGCACGCTCGTCAAGCAGGGCGCGGGCACCCTCACGCTCTCGGGCGCGAACACGTTCACCGGCGGCACCACGCTCAGCACCGGGACGCTCGTCGTCTCCGCCGCGAGCCTGCCGGGCAACATCGCCCTCGCGGTCACGAGCAGCGCGCTCGTGTTCAACCAGACTACGGCCGGCACGTTCGCCGGCGCGATCACCGGCTCCGGCTCGGTCACCGCGCTGGGCGGCAGCACGCTGACGCTGACCAACACCAATTCCTACACTGGTGGCACGACCGTCAACGCCGGCACGCTCATCGTCAGCACGGCGAGCCTGCCCGGCAACGTCGCCCTCACGGCGAGCACGAGCGCGCTGGTGTTTAATCAGGTGGCCGTCGGCACGTTTGCCGGCGTCATCTCCGGCACCGGCACGCTCACCGCGCAAGGCGGCAGCACGCTGACGCTCTCGGGCGCAAACACCTTCACCGGCGGCACGACCCTCAACGCCGGCACGCTTGTCGTCACGGCCACGAGCCTGCCGGGCAGCATCGCCCTCGCGACGACGAGCAGCGCGCTGGTGTTCAACCAGACCTCGGCCGGCACGTTTGCCGGCGTCATCTCCGGCACCGGCACGCTCACCGCGCAGGGCGGCAGCACGCTGACGCTCTCGGGCGCAAACACGTTCACCGGCGGCACGACGGTCAGCACTGGCACGCTCGTGGTCAACACCGCCAGCCTGCCGGGCGACATCGCCCTGACGGCGACCAACAGCGCGCTGGTGTTTAACCAGACGACGGCCGGCACGTTTGCCGGCGTCATCTCCGGCGCGGGCACGCTCGCGGCGCAAGGCGGCAGCACGCTGACGCTCTCGGGCGCAAACACCTTCACCGGCGGCACCACGCTCAACAGCGGCACGCTCGTCGTCACCGCCGCGAGCCTGCCCGGCAGCGTCGCCCTCGCGACGACCAGCAGCGCGCTCGTGTTCAACCAGACGACCGCCGGCACGTTCGCGGGGGTGATCTCCGGCGCCGGCTCGTTCACCAACCAAGGCACCGGGATCCTCACGCTCACCGGCGCCAACATCTACACCGGCGTCACCACGCTCAGTGCCGGCAGGCTGATCTTGGGCAGCGCGGGGGCGATCGGCACCACCGGCACCATTTCCTTTGGCGGCGGCTCCCTCGAGTTCAGCGCCAGCAATACGACCGATTACTCCAACCGTTTCAGTTCTGCCGCCGGCCAGCTTTACCGGGTCAACACCAGCGGGCAGGCGGTGACGCTGGCCTCCGCGCTGACCAGCGTCGGCGGCTCCCTGGCGGTGTCCGGCACCGGCACGCTCACGCTCACCGGCGCCAACACTTACGCGGGCGGCACGACCGTGAACAACACCGGGACGCTCGCCGTCACGGTCGCGAGCCTGCCCGGCAACGTCGTCCTCTCCAACAGCAGCACGCTGCTGTTCAACCAAACGACCGGCGGCACGTTTGCCGGTGTCATTTCCGGCACGGGCACGCTGGCCGTGCAGGGAGGCAGCACACTGACGCTCACCGGGGCGAACACCTTCACCGGTGGCACGACGGCCGGCAGCGGCACGCTCGTCGTCAACACCACGAGCCTGCCGGGCGATGTCGCCCTCACGGCGACCAGCAGCGCGCTGGTATTCAATCAGACGACCGCCGGCACCTACGCGGGCGTCATCTCCGGCGCGGGCACTCTCACCAAGCAAGGTGCCGGCACCCTCACGCTCACCGGGGCAAACACCTTTGCCGGTGGCACCACGATCAGCACCGGCACCCTTGCCGTGGGCAGCACCAGCCAGCTCGGCACCACGAGCGGCGGGATCGTGCTGAATGGCGGCACGCTGGCGAACACGGCGGGGTCCAACGCCATCGCGCGCGCCATCACCTTCACGGCCAACGGAGGCGGCCTCAACAACGGCGGCTCGGGCAAGACGCTCGACCTGACCGGCAGCCGCCTCGTGCTCGGCGCAACCCTGACGAGCTCCACCGTCACCTTCAGCGGCGGCGGCACCACTCAGCTCACCTCGGGCAGCTTTGCCTCGGGCCTCGCGTTCAACCTGACCGCCGGCACGCTCCTCCTCAACACCACCAGCACGGCCGCCCTGATCGCCAATAATTTTTCGATCAACAGCGCCACGCTCTCGATCAACCCGCTGGCCGGCGTGAACAACGTCACGCTCTCCGGCGTGGTCACCGGCAACGGCACCATCACCTTCAGCGGCACAGGCACGCTCACCCTCTCGGGCACCAACAACGCTTTCACCGGCACCTTCGCGGCCCCCAGCGGTACCCTCACCGGCGACACCGGCAGCATCGTCGGTAATGTCGTGAGCACCGGCACCGTGGCGTTCAACCAGACGGCCGACGGCACCTTCAGCGGCACCCTCACGGGCGGCGGTCTGCTCGTCAAAACCGGCGCGGGCGCGCTCACGCTCGCGAATAGCACCAGCTCGCCCATTGACCTGCGCACCGGCACCATCTTCCTCGATACTGTCGGTGGCACCCCCGGCGGTTCGGGCACGGTCACGATCTCCAGCGGCGCGCTGTTCGGCGGCAACGGCACCGTCACCGGCAACCTGATCAACAACGGTACGCTCAGCCCCGGCCACTCGCCTGGCACCATCACCGTGTCGGGCAATTTCACGCAGGCGGCCGGCGGCACGACTGTCATCCAGCTCGCTTCGCTTGCGTCGTTCGACCATCTCGCCATCAGTGGCAGCGCCACGCTCAACGGCACGTTGCAGGTGGATACGCTCGGCGGCTTCACCCCCACGGTGAGCAACACCTTCGCCTTCCTCACCGCCGCCGGCGGCGTGACGGGCTCGTTCAGTTCCGTCACCGGCAGCGCGCTCATCGCGCCCGGCACCGCGGTCATCAGCACGGTCAGCTACGGCGCGACCACCGTGACGCTGGCGTATGTCCAGCTGCCTTTCTCCGGCTTTGCGGTCACGCCCAACCAAGTCGCGATTGCCACCGGCGCCGCGCTTGATCCTGTGGCCTCCGCCGCGCTCAATGCCGTGCCCACTGGCCAGCTTCCGGCCGCGCTCAATGCGCTTTCGCCCCAGGGCTACCAGGTCTGGTCCAACATCGCCTTCGCCCGCTCCACCGCGCTGGCCGGCCGCCTCGCGCGCGACAGCGCCGCGACGCCCGGCCACGACAGCGCCTATTTTGAGGCCAGCCAGCGCCGCGGCCGCACGAACGGCGACGCCGACGTCGGCCAGAGCACGTTCACCACCAACGAAGGCCTCCTCGGTGGTGACCGCGTCGTCGGCCCGAACCTCACGCTGGGTGCGCTCTTCAGCTACGGCGAGGGCACGTCCGACCTCGGTGCCCCCGGCAGCAGCACGACGGTGAAAGACTACACGCTCGGTACCCGCGCCGCTTGGACGCGCGGTTCTTGGTTTGCGCATGGCCTGGTGGCCTACGGTTTCGATACCTACCACGGCACGCGTCCCATCACCTTCCCTGGCACGGCCGCCACGGCGGACGCCTCCACCCAAGGGCAGCAGTGGACGCTGGCGGTCTCCGCCGGCCGCCACGTCGCCCGCGGCCCGTGGACGCTGTCGCCCTTCGTTGGCGCGCAGGCGAGCGGCTGGCAGGCCAACGCGTTCACTGAGACCGGCGCCGGCGCGTTCAACAGCGCCCTTGCCCGGCAGTCCGCCACTTCGTTCCGCACGCAGTTCGGGCTCGACGGCGGGGCCGACCTTGAGGTCGGCTCGCTCCAGTTGCCCCTGCACTTCCGCGCCGCGTGGCTGCACGAGTGGAGCGACAATGCCCGTCCCATCACTGCCACGGTTGGCACGTCCGGCTACACGGTGACCACGCGTGGCCCGCAGCGCGACAGCGCGCTGCTCGGGGCCGGCTTCGATGTGGTGCTCGGTCCCCGGAGTCTGATTTACACGGACTTCACCGCGCAGACCGGCAGCGTCACCCGGGTCTTGGGCGAATGGCGTGCGGGCGTGTCGGTGAGGTTCTGAGCCGCCCCGGCTGTAAAATTGCGTTGCCGCCGCGCGCGCGGGCCGGTTGCCTGCGCGCGCCATGTCTGAACCCCTGCGGCCTGGCCGCCCCGATTCTGCGCTGCCCCCGCGGTCGTGCCAATTCCTCCTGCGGACGGTGGCAGCGGCCGTGCATCTCGTCTTCGTCGCTGCGGCCATGCGGGGTGATTGGGGCGGCTCGTGGTGGGACAGCAACATGGCCACGCTCGGGCCGTGGCTGGGAACGCTCGCGGGGGCCGTCGGGGACAGCCTGCATTTTTTTGCCGACGGGCTGCGCGCCCTCGCCCCGTGGGCGGTGGCCGAGGCCCTCGGCGTGGCTCTGGTGTTTGGCGTGCCGTTTCAGTTTCTCATGCGGCTGTGCGCGGCGGCGGGGCTGATGGTTTTCGTGCAGGCGGCGCAGTCGGAATATCAGGCGGATCCCCAGCGCCACACGCTGCTACTGCTGGTCATCACCGAGGTCGTCACGGTGCTGCTCGTGCTCGTCGCGCGGCCCGCCGGGCGGCAGGACTGGCGGCCGTTGTCGGCGCTGTTCACGGTCGGGGCGACGTTTTATTTTTTCGCGCTGAGCTTCGCCCCCGCCGAGCACCCGCTCGTTTCCGAAGACGTCGGCGTGGGCCTGGAAGGCGCGGGCGTCCTCTGGGCGATTTTTGCCAAGCTCTCGCTCGGCCGCTCTTTCGGCCTGCTGCCCGCCGACCGGGGCATCGTCACGCGCGGGGCCTACCGCTGCGTGCGGCACCCGGTCTATCTCGGCTACTTCGTCTATCACCTCGGCTACCTGCTCGCGAATTTCGGGCGGCGTAACCTCGTCGTCTTCGCGCTGCTCTACGCGTTTCAGGCCATGCGCGTGATCCGCGAGGAAAAGCTCCTGCGCGGCAATGCCGCCTACTTGGCGTATTGCCAGCAAGTCCGCTGGCGTTTTCTCCCGCTGGTTTTCTGATGCGCGCGGGCGGCCGCGCCCTAGAGGTAAAAATAAACGTAGGCTGCGAACGCCGCCGCGACCACGCCGGCGCCGGCGGCGAGCGACCAGAGCAGGTTGCGCTGCTTGGCGGCCATTGCGAAGGTCGCGATGATCACGCCCATCTGGGCGGCGAGCATGCCGAAAAAGAACCGCTGGCTGCGGTTGTGGTGGCGTTCGGCGGCGACGTTGCTCTTGCGGACTTGGAGCTCGCGGAGGCTGGCGATGGCCTGGTTGAGCCGGGCCTCGGCGTCGTAGCGCGCGGCGGTGGCGCGCAGGCGCGCGGCGGTGAAATCGCGGGCCAGCGTGGCGAGGGCGGCGTCGGGGGCGGGCTGCCGGGACTTCGCGACGGCGAGCTGTTTTTCCAAGGCGTCGACCACCTTGCCCTCGGGTGCGGTGGCGGCGTCGAACGCCCGCGCGTTGTCCTCCGCTTGCTGGAGGGCGTCGGCCAGTGTCTGGTCCGAGACGGGCTGGAGCAACGCGAGCACCGTGGCGTCCGGCTTCGCGGCGTCGAGCGCGTCGAGCGCGGCCTGGATCTTGGCGTCCACTGCCGGGGCTGTGACGGGCGCGGACGCCTCGCCGGCCTGCAATGCCGCGAGCGCCCGCTTGCCTGCCGCCGAGGCGAGCGTCTCCTGTGCGGGGGTCTGGGCCAGCGCGCGGGTGAGCGCGGTGTCGTCGAGGGGATGCGTTTCGGCGGCGCTTTCGACGAGGTCAAGCGTGCTGCGCTGGAGCGCGGCGCGAAGTTTTTTGGCCTGAAAAAAACTCCACTGGTCGCCCGCCTTCGACTGCTGCTGGGCGGCGAGCGACCGGTCGTATTGCGCGCGGGTCATCTCGCTGGAGGCGAGCCCGGCGAGCATGGTCGCCAGCACGGTCATCACCACCGGTGTCGCGGCGAGGAGCTTGCCCCATTTGTTGGCGGGCAGGTCGGACTTGAGGGCGTCGGGGACGGTGGTTTTCACCGGGAGAGTGGAACTGTCCTGGAAAAAGTTCGCAAGTCTGGCGGTTGCGCCTGGCCTGCCCGGACTACGGCCGTTGCCGCCTCGTTCGCTGCGGCGAATCCGGTGCCACTGGCACCGTCCCGGGTGGGGAAAGCCAAGCGACTTGGTTGACCAAAATTTTAATTCCTGGCCGGTTCGCTGCCCGCGCCCCGGCTTAGGCCCCTCCCACGGTCAGCGACCGTCCGTTGTCTTTTGCCCCGAGCGCGAGAATAAAGGGCGCGGCGGTTTTCACCCACGTTTCCGCTTTCTGATAACTCGCCGCGCCGTCGGCCCAGCACTGGCGGAGCATCGCGGTGTCAATTGTGCCGGGGCTGAGCGGCACCGCGGCCATGCCTGCGGGCAGTTCCTCGGCGAGCGCTTTCGTGAGGCCCTCGATGGCCCATTTCGTCGCGCAATACGGCGCGACCTCGGGCGATACGCTGCGGCCCCAGCCGGATGAGAGGTTGACGATCACGCCGCGCTTCGCCGCCACCATTACTGGCACGAACTCGCGGATGACGTTGGCCACGCCCTTGAGGTTCACGTCCATCAGCCGCCCAAATTCGTCGGCCGAGATTTTCCAGAGCGGTGCCGGGTTGTTCATCAGCGCGGCGTTGTTGATGAGCAGGTCGGGCACCTCGCCGGGGCCGAGCACCTTTGCGGCCCAGATGCCGACCTTGGTCGGGTTCGCCACATCCACGACCTCGAAGCTATGTGGCGCACCGTGCGCGAGCCGCAGGTCCATGATGCCCTCCGCGCCACGTCCGCACCCCGCGACCGTGTGGCCGAGCCGGATGAACTCTTCCGCCAACGCGCGCCCCAGCCCGCGCGTGACCCCCGTGATGACAATTTTTTTCATTGGCTACGAGAAACACTAGGATCGGCGAAAAGAAAACTCCCGAATCGGCCTCGGGTTTTAGGGCCGTTCTTCGGCGCTCAGCGCGATTGCAAACTGAACTTGTTCAGCCCGGCTTTGCGGCAGGCGTCCATGGCGTAGGCGAGTTTTTTGACCGGCGAGTTTTCATCTGCTCGGATGAGCACCGGCAGGTCTTTGTTCACGGCGGACACCTGGGCGAGCAGCGCCGTGAGCTGTCCCTCGGTGGCGGGCTTGCCATTGAAGGAAAATTCGCCGGCCGACGAGATGCCGACCGTCACGGCCCCGGCGAGCTGATTTTTGCCTGCCGTCTCGATCATGGGCAGACGGACGTTGAGCGCTGGCGCGGGCCGCACGCGAAACTGCATCGTCACAAAGGCGAAAAAAACGAGCATCACGAGCACGTCAATGAGCGGTACGAGGCTCAGCTCCGGCCGGCGGCGGCGGCGTTGGTAAAGGGCGCTCATGGGGAAATAAATTGAGCTGAAAGCCGGGAAATCAGCGAAGGAAAATCAAAGTCATTCGGTGCGGGTCTCCGCGCTGCCGGGTTGCAGCCAGAGCTGGGATGGCCTCAGGGTTTTCGCGCAATGCGTTCCAGCAGCACGTCGAGCTGGGCTGCGTAACTCTCAATGCGCCGCTGCAAAATTCCGCCGCCCACCAGGGCCGGCACCGCGATGAGCAGCCCGAGCAGCGTGGCCGACAGTGCGAGCGAAACCCCGCTGGTGAACTTGGCCGGATCCGGCAGCCCGCCCGCCCCCGCCACGCTCGAGAATACCCGGATCAGGCTCCAGACCGTGCCGGTCAGCCCGATGAGCGGCGCGCCCGCATAGATCACGTCGAGATAAGGCACGCCACGCTCCATGCGGGACAGCTCCAGCCGCGCAAACGCCCGCACCGCCTCGGCGTCGCCCGGATGTTTTTCGGCAAAGGCGATGATCCGCGCCAGCACCGAGTGCTGTCCGCCGCTCGTCGGCCGGCCGGCCACGAGCGCATCCACCAGGTCGTCCGGCATGACCGCCGCGCGGCGTAGCGCATAGGCCCGTTCGCACAAAATGAAGACGAGGACGACCGAACAAAGCCCCAGCGGATAGATGAGGATGTCGGCGCCTTGGATGATGTCTATGATGGCAAAAAACATGAGGATGCGCACCGTAGGACTCGGCGCAGGGTGAAAGGTTCAGAAAACTTCGCCCGGCGGCGAGCCGCAATTTTTTCACCGCGACCTTTCGGTGTTTTTCTGCTGCCCGCACCTGTGCCGGAGGTTGGCCGGATATGTCTGGTGAAGGGACGTTGGCTTGTGCCATTCGGCCTCCGCCCCATCCTCGCGTCGTACGCTGCCCGGCCTTGTCATTGTGGTTCGGACCGGTCGTGACCGACCGTGCGACGGCGTTTTACGGGTTGAACTGGGGCGCGAGCCAGATCGGTTCGCCGGCGCGGTAGGTGCCGAGCACATCGTCTGGGGTGACGCGTGAAACGATGGCGGCGATGAGCCGGCGCGTGGCGCGCAGGTGCGGGCTGGTGAAGTTGAGTACGGTGAAATCGGCGGGGAGGCCGTTCTCCAGCCAGCCGTGGTGGTGGCCGCGCAGCACGGGGTGGATGTTGCAGGTCGCCATGCGGAGGATGGCGAGCGGGTCCACCGGGGTGTCGGGACCGGACTGCTGGCGGGCGAGCCTCCAGGCAAAATCCAGCTCGGCAAAGAGGTTCGGGCTGCTGAGCATCGCGCTGCCGGTGCCGAGGAGCAGGGGCACGCCGGCGCGGAGGAGTGCGGCCAGTGGCGGTGGCGGGAGGCCGAGCGCGGCCGCGGCGCGGGGTGTGAGCACGGCGGTTTTTTTTGCCCGCACCAGCGCGGCGGTTTCATCGGGGCCGGCGGCGGCGAGCGGCGCAACCAGATGCGGGTCGAACAGCGCGAGCGCGCGGGCAAAATGGGGGGCGGGGCAGGCGAGGGCGCGGAGTTTCTGCCGCTCGGTGGCGAGCGCGCGGGCTTCCTCGCAGGCGGGGGCCGTGAGGCCGTCGGTCGAGAAGCCGTCCACTTCGGTGAGCATCGCTTCGAGCTCGGCGCGCGCGGGCTCGGGCAGAGCAAGGACGTTGGCGGCGAGTTCCCCGGTGGTGAAGGCCGGAACGCCCAGCCGTCCGAGCAGGATGGATTCGACGCCCGCCTCACGTGCGGCGGCGCTCAGCAGGCGGGCCGGCTCCGCGCCGGGCTCGCAAAAATCAATGTGCCGCACCACGCCGGTGCGGGCGAGGTAGGCCAGGTGTCCGGCGACGTGGGGAAACTGGGCCGGCGGGGGGATCTCGGCCAGCGCCCGCGCGCGCTGTTCCGCCGCCGCGCCGGGCGGGAGGTCGGCCGCGCCGTCGGCGAGCGGGCTGTCGCCGAGCTGCGTGCAGGCATTGGTCAGGCCGGGGATGACGACAAGGGTGCCACGGTCGAGCGCGGGCGCGGGCGGGCCGAGGTCAATCGCGGTGATGACGCCACGGTTCCACATGAACCGGGCGCAGAAGTGGGGGACGAGGTCGGGGCCGTGCAGGACGACACAGTCGCGGAGGATGGGCATGAGGCGGGGCTACGGAAGAAAGTCAGTCGTCATCACCTCGTCCACCTTGATTTTTCCCTTGGGCAGCAGGCCCAGGGTCTCAAGCTGCGTGATCTGTGTCTGGAAACGCTCGCGCGAGATGCGGCCGATCTGGGCTGGGCCGCTGTCGGCGTCGCGGCCGGTGACGAGCCGGTTCGTGATGATGAGCTGGCGTGAGGCGGCCATGAAGTCGTCGGTGTTGTTCTCGTTCGCCACCTTGAGCGCGGCGTGCGCTGGTGCGGGGTCGCCCTCGAGGTAGTCGCGCCAGCCGCGCTGGCTCGCGCGCAGGAACGAGCGCAGCTCGGCCGGGTGTTCGCGCGCAAATTTCCGGTTGGTGATGAGCACGGCGTAGGCGCGGAAACCGGCGTCCCACGTCGAGAGAAAACGCGGCGCCTTGCCGCCGGCCCGCACAATGTGATACGGCTCCGCGATGGAATATCCCTGTTGGATCGCCTCCTTGTCCCCGAGGAAGGCGGCGACCGAAAAATTCTGCGGCACGACGTTCACCTTGATGGCGTATTTCTGCTCCAGAAACGCGAGAAACGGCCAGCCGACGCGTGCAATGATGGTCTTGCCCTGCAAATCCTCAAAACGGCGCACCGGGCTGTCGGCGTTGACGAGCAGGCCGGAGGGGTCGTCTTGAAAGACCGCGCCGATCTGGAGCAGCGGCAGCCCCTCGGCCTGCTGGGTGAGGGTGCTGGTGCTGTCGGCCTGCGCGACGTCGGCCTGGCCGTTGGCGATTTTTTCCTTCACCGCCGCGCTGGGGCCGCCCGGCACGATGGTCACATCGAGGCCGGCTTCACGGTAAAAGCCGCGCGCCAGCGCCTGATAAAAACCGCCATGCTCCGGCTCGGCAATCCAGTCGAGTTGAAAGGTGAGCTTGAAGGGGCCGGACGTAGCTGCGTGGGGCGGCGTGACCTCTGATTCAGAGGACTTTTTCGCGCAGCCGCCGAGGAGCAAGGCGGCCAGGCCGAGGGCGGGAAACAGGCGGATTTGACGGGTAAAATACATGAAAAAAGGGACAAAAACCAGGCGGAGATGGCAAGGCTAGGTCAAACCACCCGCGTGGCTGCCGGGATTTTGGAGCTGGTCTTTCCAGCTTCCGATCTTCGCCTGTGCGCCAAAGTGCTCGGCCTTGGCCTTGTCGCCGCGCTCCATCCAGACGCGTGAGAGGGTGGTGTTGATGAACAGGTCGCCGGGGCGCAGGGTGTGGGCGCGCTCGGCGGCCGCGAGCGCGGCGTCGAGCTGGCGCAGGGAAAAATTCACCTCGGCCAGCGCGTGCCACGCCTCAAACGATTCCGGCGCGGCGGCGGTCGCGCGCGCCAGCTTCGTGAGCGCGGTGTCGCTCGCCCCGGTCGCATGGTCAAACGTCGCGTCCTCGAGCAAGGTCTGGAATTCATCAGGGGTCATTGGCGCTACAGTGTGGCGGGGCGTGGGGAAAAAGAAAGGCTGGCGTTGGGCGGTCGGAGCCGGCGCCTCACAGGATTAGCATGGCGTCGCCGTAGCTGAGGAAGCGGTAGTCGCGGGCTACGGCTGCGGCGTAGATTTCCTTGAGCCACCCGATGCCGTCGGTCGAGCCGGGCGTGAGGAATGCCGCCACGAGGCAGAGCAGCGTCGAGCGGGGCTGGTGGAAATTGGTGATGAGCGCGTCCACGCCGCGGAACGCAAAGGGCGGATAAATGAAGAGGCCCGCCTCGGCGAGGTGCGGCCGGCCCTCCGGCTGGCGGGGGGCCGGCCACGCTGCCATGGTTGCGAGGAAATCCTCGGCGCTGCGCACGGTCGTCGTGCCGACGGCGACGCGGCGGCCGGCGTGCGGCGCGAGCAGGGCGCGCTGCGTGGCGGCGGGCAGCTCGTAGCGTTCACGGTGGATGAGGTGCGCCTCGATGGTGTCGGTGGTGATGGGCTTGAATGTGCCGAGGCCGACGTGGAGCGTCACGTCGGTGGTGGCGACGCCCTGTGCGGCCAGGGTGGTGAGCAGTTCGGGGGTGAAATGCAGTCCGGCGGTCGGAGCGGCGACGGCGACCTGGCGCGCGTGGTCGGCATAGACCGTCTGGTAGCGGATGAGATCGACGGCGCGGTGCGCGGAATTTTCCCGTGCGATGTAGGGTGGCAGCGGCACGTCGCCGAGGCGGTTGGCCACGGCGGTGATCAGCTCGCGGTCGGGCGTGGTGAGCCGTACCAGGGAGGAGCCGTCGGCTTCCTTGGCGACGATTTCCCCGGCGAAGCTGCCACTGGGATGCGCGAAGGTCGCGCCGACGGGCAGCTTTTTTCCAGGTTTTACGAGGCAGCGCCAGACCTCGCCATGGCTGCTTTCCATGGGTCGGAGCAGGAGACACTCGACCGCGCCGCCGGTCGGGCGTTGGGCCTGGAGGCGGGCCGGAAGGACGGCGGCGTTGTTGCGGATCAGGGTGTCGCCCGCCTGCAGAAAGCGCGGCAGCTCGGCAAAGATCGTATGCTCAAGCTGGCGCGTGGCACGATGGATGACCAGCAGCCGTGATTGGTCGCGCCGTGCGGCGGGGGTTTGCGCGATGAGGCGCGGGGGCAGCGGGTAGTCGAAGAGGTCGGTGGCGAGCGGCGGCACGGCGGGTCGGATGCAAGGCCGGTGCCCGCGGGCGCGGCGAGCCTTTTCGCGTTCCGCCTTGCGGCGGTCCGAACGGGGCCACCCCCGGCAGGCCCGGTGGAAACAAGGTTGAGTTCCGCGTCGGTTTTCGCAGTATGGCGGCCTTGCCTTCCCTCTTTTCCAGCCATCTGGCCCTGCCGCTGGCCGCCGCCGACCTTGAGCCGTGGTCGCTTGCGCTGGCGTTGTTGCTGGGCGCGGGCGCCGGGTTTGCCATCGTGTGGGTGGCGCTGCGGCAGATGCGGCGGCAGGCGCGCGAACAGGCCGAGCAGTTGCGCGAGGTCGCGCAGCGCGAGGGTGCCGTCGAGGCGGCGGCGGCCCGCCAAAAGGCGGAGGAGGAGATTGCGGCGCGGCGGGCGGAGGCGAACCGCGAGTTCGACCGGCGCGAGATTGAGAGCGAGCTGAAGCTGCGTGAGATCCGCTCGCACGAGGAGTCCTTGGTGTTGCTCGACTACCAGTTGGAGCAGAAGGGTGAGCGCCTCGCGCGCGAGAGTGCGGCAATCCGGCAGGCGCGCGATGCCATCCGTGCGATGTCCAAGTCTGTCCGCCAGCGCCTCGAGGGGGTGGCGCACATGGACGCCGAGGCGATCCGCCGGGCGCTGCGCGAGGAGATGATGATCGAGTGTCAGGACGAGCTGCGCGCGCTGCGGCGCGCGACCATGGAGCGCTCCGAGCAGGATTTGCAGGCCGAGGCGAAGCGCATCCTTGTCGCCGCGATGCAGCGGCTGGCCGGCAAGCCGACCAACGATCTGATGGTGACGCTCGTGCAGTTGCCCAGTGAGGACATGAAGGCACGCGTCATCGGCCGCGAGGGGCGCAACATCAAGACCTTTGAGGCCGCGACCGGCGTGACCCTGCTCATTGATGAGTCCCCGCAGGTCGTGCTCGTGTCGTCATTCGATCCGGTGCGCCGCGAGGTCGCGCGGGTGGCGCTGGAAGGTCTCGTCAAGGACGGGCGCATCCATCCGGCATCCATTGAGGATTTTGTGACGCGGGCGCGCGACGAGATCCATCTCAACGCCCAGCAGGCGGGCGAGGCGGCCGTTCAGCGCCTTGGTGTCAACGGCCTGCATCCCGCTATCATTGGGCAGCTTGGACGCCTGAAGTTCCGTTTTTCCGTCGCCCAAAACGTGCTCGAGCACTCCGTCGAGGTTGGTTTCCTGTGCTCCATGCTCGCGAGCGAGCTCGGCCTTGATCCCAACGTCGCCAAGCGCGCCGGCCTGCTCCACGACATCGGCAAGGGCATCGAGGGCGACTACGAGGGCAGTCATGCGACGATCGGGGCGGATTTTGTGCGGCGCCATGGCGAGACCCCGATCGTCGTCAACGCCGTTGCCGCCCACCACGAGGAGGTGAAGCCCGAGACCATTTACGCCGGCCTTGTCATCCTCGCCGACACCGTTTCCGCCGTGCGGCCCGGTGCGCGTGCCGAGGCGATGGCAGGCTACATCCAGCGGCTTGACCGCCTGGAGAAGCTCGCGCTGTCGGTCGAGGGCGTGCAGCAGGCCTACGCCATCCAGGCCGGCCGTGAGGTGCGTGTGGTTGTCAACCCCGCGAGCGTGACTGACGAGCAGGCGCGCGAGCTGACGAAGACGCTCCGCCGCCGCATCGAGGAGGAGCTGCAATACCCGAGCACGATCAAGATCACCGTCATCCGCGAGAGCCGCTTCACGGAAACGGCGACGTAAGGGTGTCGGTCCGGCCTTTGCGGCCGTGCCATTGCACCTCGCTCGGTTCGTTACCTTCCATCTTTCCGCCGCTCCGCCCTTCTCCCTTTCTTTTTCTATGGCCGACAAAAAACTCCTTGCCACTTTTGCCAACCCCGCGCCGCGCCGCGCCTACGTCATCGAGCACACGCACCACGAGTTCACCTCGCTCTGCCCGCTCACCGGCCACCCGGACTTCGCCACCATCACCGTGCGCTACGTCGCGGACAAAAAGTGCGTCGAGCTGAAGTCGCTCAAGCTGTATTTCCATGCCTATCGCAACGCCGGCGCGTTCTTCGAAGCGGTGACGAACCAGATTTGCGACGACCTCGGCGCCGTATTGCGGCCGCGCTCGCTCACCGTGATCGCCGACTGGAAGGCGCGCGGCGGCTTCACCTCGCGCATCACCGCCGAGTGGCGGCCCGCGCGGCGGGATCAATAGCGGTTGGCTGTGGTCGTCGTAGCCGAGGCTGCCCGTGGTGTTCAGACGCCGCCGCTGCTGATGTACTTGTATGCATGACGCCCGGTAAAATGAAAATGGCAACGTATCCGCATCCGAGTCCGGCCGAGATCG
>CAIQBC010000320.1 GCA_903869955.1 uncultured Opitutia bacterium | reverse complement strand
GGCCAGCACGGCTTTCAGGCGTTCCTCAAATTCGCCACGGTATTTCGCGCCGGCGACGAGCGCACCCATGTCGAGGGAGAAAATCGTTTTGTCCTTCAAGCCCTCGGGCACGTCGCCGCGCAGGATGCGCTGCGCGAGACCCACGACAATGGCGGTCTTGCCCACGCCGGGCTCGCCGATGAGCACGGGGTTGTTTTTCGTCTTGCGCGAGAGGATGCGGATGGTGCGGCGGATCTCGTCGTCGCGGCCGATGACGGGATCCATCTTCCCCTTGCGCGCCTGCGCCACCAGATCGATGCCGTATTTTTCGAGCGCGGCATAGGTGGCCTCTGGATTGTCGGTCGTCACCCGTTGGGATCCCCGCATTTCTTTCAGCACCTTCAGCACCTTGGCGCGGTCGAGACCGAAGCTCTTGAACAGTTTCTTGAGCGCGTCGGGCTTCGCCACATCGAGCAGGCCGAGCAGCAGGTGTTCGACCGAGACGAAATCATCCTTGAGCGATTTCGCCTCCTCCTCGCCGCGCGTGAGCACGTCGTTGACCGGCTGGGTGACGTATATCTTCGAGGTGTCCACCGCCCCCGTGACTTTCGGCATGCGTTCCAGCTCACGCTCGACGGCGAGCTGCACGGCCCCCGGCGTGATGGCGAGTTTGTCGAGGAGGCCGGGCACGACGCCGTTCTCCTGGGCGACGAGGGCGGCGAGCAGGTGCCACGTGTCCACCTCGCTGTGGTTGAGGCGGCGGGCGGTGTTTTGTGCGTCGGTCACGGCCTGGCGCGACATCTGGGTGAGCTTGGCGAAATCCATGACACACACCCTCGCACGTCGTACGCCAAACCGCGAGCCTGCGGTTTCCCTCTGTCCATCGCAGTGTCGTCCCGGGGATCCCGGCCAGGCTGGCACGCAAGTGCGCCAGTCTGGCCGGCCGCTGGCCCTTCTTTCCGCCGGCGAAGTGCCTTGGTGCCGCCTGCCCTTTCACGACATGGGGGGCACGCGCGCTCACCCTACCGCTCGCACCCGATGCTCCACCGGCTGTAACCGGCCGGGAAGAAACACGCTTTCACCGGCGCGATGGCCCACGAGCCGCTGGCCCACGGGCGAGATGGCGGTGACCACCGTGACCGTGGTTCCATGAAAAGGGACCTCTAGGCCGCCGTGTTGCGGGCCGAGAAACCAAAGCGTTTCCTGGCCGCTTGCCTCCAGCTTCACGATCGCCCCGACCGCGATGGTCTCGTCCGGAGCAAACGGGCGCGGCGAAAGATTGCGGTAGGCGGCGATGGCTCCAGCGATCTCGGTGGCGAGCCTCGACTGGCCGGCGGCAAGGTAGGCCGCACTCTGACTGCGCATGTCGTATTTGTCCTCCGCGCGGCTCTCCTCGTCCGTGGCCTCGTCGTGCGAGGCGTGTGCGGCCTCGGTCTGAAGGGCAAGTTCGGTTTCGAGTTGGGCGAGAATGGCGTGCAGCAGGGCGGCTTTGTCCATCGCGGGAGTGAGGACGCGATGGCGCGTGATGGCGAGAGGACTCGGCGTGGCGTCGCCGGGCAGTTCGAGGGAAGGCGGGGAAATTTAAGGGGAAGCCATGAAGTCAGGCAACGCCTTTCTCTGGCTGCGCGCATGGTTTGCTGTTCAGGCCAGCGTGGCTTCGAACTTTGCCACGTCTTCCGGCGTATCCACTCCAATGGACAAGTCTGCCGTCATGCCAACAAGGATGGCGTGGCCGTTTTCCAGCACGCGGAGTTGCTCGAGTTTTTCGATCTGTTCGTAACGGCCCGGCGGGAGCGCGGAGAATTTTTCCAGCAGCTCGGCATGATAGGCGTAAAGACCGAGATGTTTGAAACATGGGTGGGCGCGTACCCAGGCGTCGTCCACCTGCCCGGCGCGGTCGCGGGCGAAGGGGATGGGCGCGCGGGAAAACAGGAGCGCGTGGCCGTCTGAGCCGCAGACGACCTTTACCTGGTTCGGGTTGAGAAAGTCTGTCGCCGTCCGGAAAGGCGTGGCGAGCGTCGCCATCGGCGCGTTGCCTGCGATGAGCGTGGCGAGCGCACGGATTTGCCCACCGGTCACGAGCGGTTCGTCGGCCTGCACGTTGATGATGTGGCTCGCGCGTACGGTGCGGTTGGCTTCGGCAAGGCGGTCGGTGCCGCTCGCGTGCCGCGGGTCGGTCATGAGCGTCTGAAAACCGGCGGCACGCAGCGGCGCGGCGAGGAGCACGTCGTCCACGGCGAACCACAGCGGAAACTCGGGCGCCTGCGTGCGAATGCGCTCTGCGACCCAGAGCAGGAGGGGCTTGCCGCGAACGGGATGCAGCAGCTTGCGCGGGAAGCGCGTGGATTCCAGCCGGCAGGGGACGATGATGGCGGGCGGCAGCACGACCGGGGAGCGTGGGGCGGGCTTTTTGGGTTGCAAGCCATCCGCGCTCGCGGACGCTTGACCCAGATGACTTCCAAGAGCGAGCCCGCCCCCGCCCACCCGCCGCACGCGCGGGAGTTTGTCGTGTCCAACACGCTGGGCATCCACGCGCGTCCGGCCGCGATGATCGTGCGCATCACAAACAAGTACAAAGCGGAGGTTTTCGTCGAGAAGGACGGAGAGCAGGTCAATGGCAAGAGCATCATGGGCCTCATGATGCTGGCGGCTGGCCGGGATTCGCGGGTGAAGTTTATTGTTACCGGTGCCGACGCCGCCCCGATGCTCGCCGAACTTGAGGCGCTCTTTACGCGGAAGTTCGACGAGATTTGACCGGATTTTCTGCCGAAAGCGCGGCCAGGCGCTGATTCGGTGGCATTCACCAAAATCAAGTTGCCTGCGGAATATACGGATTCGAAGCGAGTACGAGGGCGCGTGGGTGGCGATGCTCCTCCATGTGAACTTGGGTAAAACGCGCAAAATTCCATGGCCCGTAGCTTAGGCGCAAGGGTTGCTCGCGGTTAGATTCCGAAAAATGCCTTCGCGTTCGCCGTCGTGGTGGCGGCCAGCACGTCGAAGCTCACGTTGAAAATTTCTTTTGCGGCGAATTCCGCCGTGTGGCGTACAAAGGCTGGCTCGTTGGGCTTGCCGCGATGCGGCATCGGTGCGAGGTAGGGCGCGTCGGTTTCGATCATCAGCTGCGCGAGGCCCTGCGCCTTCGCGGCGGCGCGGACATCGTTGGCTTTCTTGTAGGTGAGGATCCCTGTGAACGAGCCACGTCCGCCCCGGCGGTTGAGTTCGGCGATCTCTGCCGCGCCCTCGCTGAAACAATGAAACACCACGCGCGCCCAGTCCACGCCGCTGGCGTCAATCAGCTCGATGCATTCGCGGAACGCCTCGCGCGAATGGACGACGACGGGGACGCCGAGTTTTTTCGCCAATGAGAGCTGCGCGGCAAAGGCTGCGCGCTGCCACGCGAAGACTTGCTCCGCGTGCAACGGGTCGTTTTTCGGCAGATGGAAACGGTCGAGGCCACATTCGCCGAGCGCGACGGGGTCGGGCAATGACTTGAGGGAGGGTGGGGCCGCCGGCCCCGCCGCTGCCGCTGAAGACGGCGGCTCGAGCGGAGCCGCCTTCGCCCAAAATTTTTCCAACTGCGCGACTTCGCCCGCCCAATTCTCCGCGACGTTGCACGGGTGCAGCCCGACTGAAAAATGCACGAAGCCGCGATGGGCCGTCGCGAGGTTACGGTTGAGGGTCCAGTCCTCGCTCGACGTGCCGATGGCAATCATCGTGCCAACGCCAGCCTCGCGCGCCCGGGCGAGCGTTGCGTCCAGCGTGCCGTCCTGCGCAAAGGATTCGAGGTGGGTGTGGGTGTCAATGAGTGTCATGCCAAGTTTCAATCAGGTTGGCCAAAAAAAGGCGTGAAAACGCGTAAAAAATGAGGGGCAGATTCAAAGGCTGATTTTTGTAGGGGCGTGGACACTTGCTGCGCCCTCAGCTTGGATGCAGTCCACAGATCAAGGTGAAGCAAGCCTGCGCCCCCGCAATTCCAGCAGTCAGGTTTTGCTCTTCTTGCGCCTTTTTGCAGCCAATCACTTCAGATAAAGTCCGCCATACCGCTCCCGGAGGTAAGCCAGCAGATGTCCCGGCGACAGCTCCTCGCCGGTTACGCGGCGCACCAGCGCGAGGGTGTCGTGACGACGGCCCTGGGCGTGGATATTTTCCCGCAGCCATCCGAGCAGGCGGGAAAAATCGCCACGGGCAAAATCATCCTCCAGTCCCGGCAACGCGCGCCGCACCGTGGCCCAGAGCTGTGCGGCCATCATGTTGCCGAGGCAGTAGCTTGGGAAGTAGCCAAAGCCGCCGCTGCTCCAATGCACATCCTGCAGCACGCCCTCGCGGTCGTTGGTGGGCGTCTGGCCGAGCAGTTCGGTGCAGAGTGCGTTCCACGCGGCGGGGAGGTCGCGCACGGCGAGCGCGCCGGAAAAAAGCCGCTGCTCCAGCTCAAAGCGCAGCAAAATGTGGAGATTGTAGTGGACCTCGTCGGCATCCACCCGGATGAGCGTCGGTCCGACGGTGTTGACGGCGAGATAGAGCGCGTCGGACGACACGGTGGCGAGCTGCGCAGGGAACAGGGCGCGGAATTTCGGCTCGAAGAATTTCCAGAATCCGCGTCCACGTGCCACCTGATTTTCCCAGAGGCGGCTCTGCGATTCATGCACCGCCATGCCGACAGCTTGGCCCAGGGCGGTGCCGAGCTGCGCGAGCGGCAGGCCCTGCTCGTAGAGGCCGTGGCCGGTCTCGTGGATGGAGCTGAAGAGCGAGTCGAGTGGGTTGTCGGCGTCGAAGCGCGTCGTCATGCGGATGTCGGCCCCCGTGCCGGAGCAGAACGGGTGCAGCGACACGTCAATGCGCCCGCGCCGGTAGTTGAAGCCGAGGCGTTCTGTGACTTCACGCAGAAACGTGCGCTGGGCCTCAACCGGGAAGCCGTGAAATAGGTTCGCGTCGGCGGATACGCGCGAGGCCCGGATGGCGGTCACGAGTGGCACGAGTCCGCGCTTTAATTCGGAGAACAGCGCGGTGATCTGGGTGGCGGTCAGGCCGGGATCATGCTTGTCTATTGCGTAGTCGTAAGGGCGGTCGCCCCAGCCGAGCAGCTCGGCCTCACGGCGGGCGAGCGCGAGATGCTGTTCCAAAAACGGGGCGTAGGTGGCGAAGTCATTGCGGGCCTTGGCGTCGGCCCACGCATGGTAGGCGCGGCTGGAGTGGGCGGCTTTTTCGCTGACAAAATCGGCGGGCAGCTTGGTCGAGCGGTCGTAGTCGCGGCGGGCGTGGCGGAGGACAACGGTCTGATCGGACGAACGCGGTGAGGGCACCGTACCCACATTTTCGGATTCCAGCTTCGCGAGCAGCTGGCCGATTTCCGGGTCGGTGGCGGCAGCGTGCTGCGTTTCGGCCATGACGGCGTGCTGCCCGGCGCGCACGTCGGCACTGTCGGGCGGCAGGTGAACCTGCTCGTCCCAGCCGAGGAGATCGGCGACGGTACCGAGTGTATGGGCACGTTTGAGTTTGGCGACAAGCTGGTCGTAGGCGGTCATAGCGGGTGGCATTTGCGCGAACTCATGGTGTTTACCAACCGCGCCGCGCATGGCTGGCCAGTTGTATTTTGATGGAATTCAAGTTCACCGCCGCCAGTTGAAATTGGTTGCGCCGAGGCTGGAGTCGTCCTCGCCGCGGTTGAAAATTCGCACGGCGAGCCACGTCAGCAGCGCGATGATGGCGGTCAAGGCGCCGAGCGAAAGCCACGGGTTGAAGAAAAACCGTCCCAGCAGGGCGCCGCGCATCAGGTCCACTGCGTAGGCCACCGGGTCGAGGTGCGCGGCGAGCTGCATCCAGCGCGGCGCAGTCATCAACGGATACAGTGCGCCCGAGAGAAAAAACATCGGCAGCAACACCGCGTTGCTCACAATGGGAAACACCGTCGTTGAGGTGAACCGCGCCGCCACGGCCACACCCATCGCGGAAAACGTCACCGACGCCAGCGCCATGGCGCCGAGCAGCGCGAGGGTCGGCCCAAGGCCGAGCGGCACGCCGGCAAGCCACGCGAACGGCAGCACCACCAGTCCCTGTAAATACGCCTGCAACGCGCCCGCTGCAATCTTGCCGAGCGCAATGGCCGGACGAGGCACCGGCGAGACGAGCACCGCTTTGAAAAAACCGATCTGCCGGTCGAACACGATGGTGATGGCCGCAAAGGTTGCGGTAAAAAGCTGCGACAGCCCCAGCACGCCGGGGAAAATAAACGGCTTGTAGCTGCCTCCGCCCATGCTGCCGCCCATGCTCGACCCGATGCCTGCGCCGAGCACGAAGAGATAGAGCAGCGGCTGCGCCAGCCCGGCGATGAGCCGCGCGCGGTCGAGCCAGAACCGTTTCATGTCGAGCACGACAACCGCGTAAATGCCCCGCAGCATCATGGCCGGCCCCTCCCGTTTGGTCCGCCGCGACCGCCGCCCGGCGGCGCGGAGGCATGTTCACTGCCAAAGCCGCGTCCCGTGAGTTTCAGAAAAACGTCATCCAAGCTCGGCTCATGCACCTCGGCCCGCAAAACTTTCACGGGCAGATGACGCAATAGCTCCGGCAGCACCGCCGCCGGGTCGGCGTGGACGAGCATCAGCTCCGCCGCGTCTGCGTCGGTGGCAAAGCCGCGCCCGGTGAGCCACGTGCGCGCCTGCGCGTCGTCGTCGGTTTTCAGCCGGATGACGCCGCCGCCGAGCCGGGCCTTGAGCGCGCGAGGCGTGTCGAGCGCGACAATGCGGCCGGCGTCAATCAGGGCGATGCGGTCGGCCACCTCGGCCTCTTCCATGTAGTGCGTCGTAAAAAATACCGTGCGCCCCGTCGCCGCCAGCCCGCGCACATGGCTCCAGAAACCGCGTCGCGCGTCCACGTCGAGCCCGAGCGTGGCCTCGTCGAGGAACAAAATCTTTGGATCAGTCACGAGCGCGCGCGCGAGTTCGAGTTTGCGCCGCTGCCCGCCCGAGAGGTTTTTCGCCGGCCGCCCGGCCGACTCGGCCAGTCCCAGCTGCGTGAGAATCTCGTCTGCGCGCCGCCGCGCTGCCGCGGTCGGCAGCCCGTAGAGCAGGCCCATGAGCAGCAGGTTGTCGCGTCCGCTGAGCCTCTGTTCGATGGCTGGCTCCTGGAAGACGATGCCCAGCTCGCGCCGCACCGCGTCGCGCTCGGTGACAACATCGCGACCAAGTACCCGCGCGCTGCCGGCGGTCGGCGTACGCAACGTGGCGAGAATGGAAAATAGGGTGGTCTTGCCGGCACCGTTCGGGCCCAGCAGCGCGAACCGCTCGCCGGTGTTCACCGTGAGGTCAATCCCGCGCAACGCCTCGACTTCGCCGTAGCGCTTGACGAGGCCGCGCACCTCGACCGCAGACGGTGTGGTCGCGGCGTCAGCGACGTTCGCAAGATCAGAAGTTGGCGCGGCGGCAGGCACAGCCGCCAGCAGAACGGGCTTTCACCGGTTGGCAAATGTGTTTCGCGCCGGCACCCGTGCGCGGCGGGGTTGCGTTTTGTCCCGTTGGGTGTCACGCCTGCCTGTCATGGCCAAGGCTCCTCTCCGCAGTTTTTTTTACCTGCTGCTGCTCGGCGCGGGGTTGCTCACGCTCGCGCTCGTCGTGCGCTCGCAAATGCTCATGCGCAAAAATCCCGGCCGGCCCATGAGTGCCGCCATGCGTGAGACGCTCGACCCGGAGGTGCATGAGCTCACCGCCGAGGAAGAGCGGATCATCAGGGAAAAATTTCCCGGCGCGCGGGTCAACAAGTCCGGCCTGCGCCAGATTGTGCGTGCGCCTGGCGACGGCCCGGTGCCACGCCCCGGCCAGACGGTGGCGATCCATTACGAGGGCCGGCGGCTGTCCGACGGGACCTTGTTCGACAGCTCGCGCCCGCGTGGCGGGCCGTTGCAGTTCGTCGTCGGTACGAGCCGGCTCAGGGGTTGGGACGAGGCGTTGCTCACCATGAAAAAGGGCGAACGGCGTACGGTCATTGTCCCCTGGTGGCTCGCCTATGGCGAGGAAGGCAGCCTGCCGGACATCGCGCCGCGCACGTCGCTGGTGTTTGAACTCGAGCTGGTCGAAATCCGGTGAGCGCCGCCTGCCAGCCGGTCGGCGCACCTGCCCGCGTTCCGTTGCCGGTCGTCTGTGCCCTCATCGAGGATGAGGTGGGGCGGGTGCTCGTGGCCCGGCGACCGGTCCACAAGCACCTTGGCGGCCAGTGGGAGTTTCCCGGCGGCAAGGTCGAGCCGGGCGAGACGCACAAGGCTGCGCTCGTCCGTGAAATCCGAGAGGAGTTGGGCTGCACGGTAGTTGTCGGCCGCGCATTGCCGCGCTGCCGTCATGATTACGGCGCGGGGGCGGTGTTGGTGGAACTGATCCCGTTCATGGCACGGCTCGTGCCCGGCAGCCTGCCGCCGATACCAGCTGAGCACGCGGAGCTATGTTGGGTGATGCCGGATGGCCTGGCCGCCATCGAGCTTGCGGCGGCTGACCGGTTGGTCGCCGCAAAGTGGCGTGGCAAAGGGACGAGGAAGGTCAAAACAAACGCAAATATATGGCGGAAAAAACTAAAACAAGGCTTGCATCGCTAATCGCGTTTTGGACACTCGCCCAAGTTTTCAGGCTTCTTCTGAGGTCTGAAAGCCAAACCTAAACCAAACCAAACTATCATGAACACATCCAAAATCACCGTTCTGGCGGCGTCCTTGCTGGCGCTCGTCTCGACGGCCTCGGCTCAGATGAGCATGAACAATGTTACCATCAGTGGTTATGTTGTCGGCTCATACCAGTATGAGAAAGCGAACAAAGCGGTCTCGAACGACTCCCTCTTCAAGGGCGCAGGCGCGACCACCGGTCAGTTCTTGAGCAACGGCGATGCCGCCCGCATCGACTTTGGTGCCAAGTTCGACAAGGTCACGGGCAATGTCAGCCTCTACTACGTCCCGAACCTCGCCCCGAACGAAATCGGCATCCTTGACGCTTACGTCACGGTGAACTTGGACTCTGGCTGGGCCGTAACGGCCGGCAAGTTCTACGGCCCGTTTGGCTACGAGGACTTCAACGCGCCCAAGATGAACGCGATCACCTACGGCAACGGTGTTGCCAGCCTCGTGCCGGCCAATGACAACATTGGCGTGCGCCTTGACTACAAGGACAAGGACTGGTCCGCCAACGTCGCTGTGCTCGACTCGCTCTACAACACCCTTGGCAACACCTTTGCCATTCAGGATGCTGACTCCGAGCTGAAGGACACGAAGGCCGTTGACCTTTCCTTTACCTACAACCCCTCGAAGGATCTCACGCTCTTCGCCGCCTACGGCCATCAGGGCAAGAGCAGCAAGCTCGGGGCGACCACCGACTCCACCAAGAAGGCCATCTCACTGTATGACGTCTGGGCCAGCTACGACATCAGCTCCGACCTGACCGGCGCGCTCGAATACGTCTACTCGACGAACGCGGCTGACTCCGGCAAATACGGTTCGCAGTGGCTCGCCACGGTGAATTACAAGTGGAGCAAGGAGATCTCCGCTGCTGTCCGCGTCGGTTATGACGTGCATATCGGTGGTGCGTCCGTCAATGGCACGCAATACACGTTTGCCCCGGCCTACAAGGTCAACGACCACTTCACCGTCCGCGGCGAGGTCTCGCACTTCTCCCAGGCGAAAAAGGCCAGCGACATGTATTACGGCCTGCAGGGCGTGTTCACGTTCTGAGCAGACTGAACATCTGATCAAAACTTGGCAAAAATTCGGCCGGGCGCTGGCAACAGCGCCCGGCTTTTTTGTGCCCATTTTGGTTCTTTCAGCCGATGAGTCTTGTTGAGATTTTAGCCGCTATACAAGAAAATCGCTGGATTGGCGGATGCCCGGTCATACGCGCGTTTGACTTTACCAGCAGCCGAAGGTCCAATGGCCCCGCGCCATGCTGCACCAACTCGCCGCCACCGCCGCCGCCTTCCCGTGGT
>CAIQBC010000319.1 GCA_903869955.1 uncultured Opitutia bacterium | reverse complement strand
TTCTCCGAATTGATGAGCTTGCCGCGCAGCGGCAGGATGGCTTGGAACCGCCGGTCGCGGCCCTGCTTGGCCGAGCCGCCCGCGGAGTCGCCCTCGACGATGTAGAGTTCGGTGAGCGCGGGGTCGCGTTCGGAGCAGTCGGCGAGCTTGCCGGGCAGGCCGCCACCGGAAAGTGCACCCTTGCGGATGGTCTCGCGGGCCTTGCGCGCGGCCTCGCGGGCGCGGGCGGCCATGAGGCCTTTGTCCACGACGCGCTTGGCGACGCCGGGGTTGGCGTCGAAATAAAACATCAGCCCCTCGTAGCAGACGGAACCGACCACGCTCTCGACCTCGGGGGAGAGGAGCTTTACCTTTGTCTGCGACTCGAACTTGGGGTCGCTGTGCTTGACCGAGATGACGGCGGTGAGGCCCTCGCGTACGTCATCGCCGGTGATCTGCGGGTCCTTCTCCTTGAGGAGGTTGTTGGCTTTGGAAAACTGGTTGATCGCGCGGGTGAGCGCGCTGCGGAAGCCGGAGAGGTGCGTGCCGCCGTCGGGGTTGTGGATGGTGTTGGTGTAGCATAGCACTTGGTCGTTGAAGCCGTCGTTGTATTGGAGCACGACTTCGCAGTGGACCTCGATGGCTTTGCCGTCGTTCACGAGCGACGTCTCCTTCTTGAACGCGATGACCTTGGGGTGCAGCACGGCCTTGTTCGTGTTGAGCTGACGGACAAACTCCTCGACGCCGTTCTTGTAATAGAACGTCTCGGGCTTCGTGCCGGCGGGGCGTTCGTCGAGAAAGACGATTTCGAGGCCGGAGTTGAGAAACGCCAGCTCGCGCAGGCGCTGGCCGATGCGGTCCGCCTTGAACTCCGTTGTCTCACGGAAAATCTCCGCATCCGGCTTGAACGTGATGAGCGTGCCGGTGGCCTTGGCCTTGCCGATCACCTCGAGCTTTTTCGTCACTTTGCCGCGCTCGAAGGTCATGTGGTGGACCTTGTTGTCGCGTGAGACTTCGACCTCAAACCATTCGGAGACGGCATTGACGCACTTTGCCCCGACGCCATGCGTGCCGCCGGAGAACTTGTAACCGCCTTGGCCGTATTTGCCGCCGGAGTGGAGCGTGGTCAGCACCAGCTCGACGCCCGGCAGGCCGCTGTCCTTGTTGATGTCCACTGGGATGCCGCGGCCATTGTCGCGGATGCTGATGGAGCCGTCCACATGGATGGTGACCTCGATGCGCGTGCAATGCCCGGCGAGATGTTCGTCCACGGAGTTGTCGAGCACCTCGGAAACGCAATGGTGCAACGCGCGCTCGTCGGTACCGCCGATGTACATGCCGGGCTTTTTGCGGACAGCCTCAAGCCCCTTGAGCGAGCTCAGTTTGGAGGCGTCATAGGATTCGGCGGCGGGCGGAATCTGGTCGGGAATTTGCGGGTCAGGGGCGTCGGACATGAAGGGAAAAACGTGATGGAAATTGAGGCCAGAAATCTCGCCAAAAACAGCCGGGCAAACAACCCATTTCTGGCCCAAAAAGCGGTAAAATTTCCGGTTTTTCGAGCGATTGTCGTTGCGCCTCCTGTTTGGGGCCGATAAGCAGCCGGGCGCGTGAAACTGGGGAGGCTGGCCTGATTTCTCGCCCCTTCGCGTCCCCGCGTTTAACTTGGTTTCGGCGAGCGAACCAACCACACGGTAGAATTGTGATGCGGCCCGGTGTTGCATTTCATCGCGGCGGCGGCATCACCGAGGCCTGCCATGCGCCACCCCGCCCTCGAAAAATTGCTCATCCTCCAAGACCGCGACCAGCGGCGGCTGAATCTGGAGGCGCAGCTTGCGGCGGTGCCCGTCGAGGTCGCATCTGTCGAGAAAAAGATCGCTGCCGAAAAAACCGCCCACGAAACGGCCCGCGCCGAGGTGCAGGGGCTGGAGGTCAAAAAAAAATCGCTGGAGACCGACATCGGTGCCGCCGAGGGCAAGCTGGCCAAATATCGCACGCAGCAGTCGCAGGTGCGGAAGAACGACGAGTTTCAGGCGCTCGGCCACGAGATCGAGAACGCCACCAAGGAAATCGGCGACTTTGAGGAGCGTGAGCTGGAGGTGATGTTTTCCATTGATGAGGCGAAGAAAAAATTCGCCGCCGCCGAGGCCGGGTTGAAGGCCAGTGTCACTGGCCACGAGACGCGCATCCGGGTGCTGCGCGAGCTCGAGACGGCCCTCCGCGCCGAGCTGACCGCCGCGCTGGCCGCGTTGGCCGAGGCCCGCGCGCCTCTCGACGCGCCGGCCTTGAAACTTTACGACCGCGTCGCCACGCGCACCCGGCCGGTGTGTGCGCCGATTCACGACGGCAAGTGCGGCGGCTGCCACCTGAAGGTTTCCAGCGAGTCCGACGCCGCCGCGCGCAAAGGCGACAAGCTCGCCACCTGCGACCAGTGTGGCCGGATCGTATGGTGGGAGGCGGTCTGAACGGCGGAGCAGCATCGGATTAAGCGCAAAGACACAAAGAGGCGAAGGTCGGAATCAAAAGACCGTATTTTCGCTGCGTTTCTTGGTCCTTTTGCGTCTTTGCGCTTAGAAAATGTCGTGCTGTATCGCGCTTGCGCCCGGTCGCGCCCATGTGCAGCGTTGCCCTTGGTTTTGGGGCCTGGTCGTCGCTCCTACGTTCTTTGATCCCAAGGCGCGGGTAATGCCGCGCCCGTCGAACCGTTGGAGAGGAAAGTCCGGACACCACAGGGCAGGATGCCGCACGAGCTTCACGGCAAGTGCGGGCGCCGCGTTTCAAGGCGCGGCGACGGACAGTGTCACAGAAAATAGACCGCCGTCCGGGCAACCGGGCGGCAAGGGTGAAAAGGTGGGGTAAGAGCCCACCGCGCCGCCAGCAATGGCGGTGGCATGAAAAACCCCGTCCGGTGCAAGGCAAAATAGGTGGCTGGACGGCCCGTCCCATAGCCAC
>CAIQBC010000318.1 GCA_903869955.1 uncultured Opitutia bacterium | reverse complement strand
GACGAGGCAGCAGCCGGCCTCGTCGGCCATGCGGCGCAGCTCGGCCTCGATGACGGTGCGCTCGTCGGGGACGATTTTGTAGTCGAGATCGAACGGCATCACGAGCCATTCGCGCAGCAGCGCGACGCAGGCTTGCCCGGGCGTGTCGGCATAAACGCCAGCACTGGCACGGTCGGAGATGTTGAGGACACCGATCTTCGAAGGCATGGGGTGAGGCTAATTCAGAAGCCAAGAAACCGGGAAGGCTGAAATTGGAGGAACCAATGTCTCATTCCATCTCATGGCTTTATAGCTTCTGAATTAAATTTCCGAATTACTTCCTCCGCCGTTCTTCCCTGCTCGCGGAGGGTGCGAAGACTTAGGGCGTCGTGACGCTTGGCGAGGCGGGTGCCGTGCTCATCAAGCATCAGCGGGCAATGATAGTAGGCCGGCGGCTCCGCGCCGAGTGCGCGCAGAATCAGGATTTGGCGGAAGGTGGAGCGGATGAGGTCATCGCCGCGCACAACCTCGGTGATGCCCATCTCTGCGTCGTCCACGGCGCAGGCGAGCTGGTAGCTGGGAGTGTCGTCCCTGCGCCAGACGAGGAAGTCGCCGAAATCGCGGCCCGCGACCGCCGACTGCGGGCCGGCGCGACCGTCGGTGAACGCAACCGTCTCGCCAAGCGGCACGCGGAAGCGCCAGTTCACTGAGATTTTATCGCCGAGTGATGGCAGCGGCTCATCGGGCGGCGGGCGGAACTGCGCAGGATAAACCGGCTCGTCGTGGACATCGGCCGGGGCAGCGGATTCATGCGGCGCGCTCGCGGCGTCGAGCACGTCGCGGCGTGAGCGTGCGCAGGGGAAAATAAGCCCGGCGGCATGGAGCTTTTCCAACGCAGTGCGGTAGAGCGACCGGCGGGTGCTTTGCACGACCATCGGCTCCTGCCACGTCAGCCCGAGCCAGCGCAGGTCCTCGATCATCGCGTCCACGAAATCGAGCCGGAAGCGGACGGCATCGAGGTCATCGTTGCGCAGCAGCAGCGTGCCGTGGGCGGCCCGGGCGCGCTGGGCGGCGACCCAGAACGTCCGTGCATGGCCGAGGTGCAGCAGCCCGGTCGGCGACGGCGCGAGGCGCCCAAGGTAGCGGGATTTGGAAACCACGAATTACACGGATGGACACGGATGGGCCGACGGCGAGAAATTATTGCGATGGGCGCCGCATTCGGCAGCATTCCTCACAGACCCCATGATGAAGATGCGTTTCCTCTGCATTCTCCCCGTTGCCGTCGGACTGTTGGCGGTTTCAGCCCAGGCCAAGTTCCGGGGACCCAGCCCTGCGCCGGTAGAGCGATTGCTCAAGAACGCGGAGACTTACCTTGCCGCACACGCCGACTCGGCCGAGGCGCGCTACATCGTCGCGCGCATCCACTATCTCGCGTTTGCGCGCGCCAGCGCCAGCGTTCCCGCCATCAGCGAGGCCGACGACACCGGCAAGCCTGTCATTCCCGACAACTGGATGATCGGCCCTGTCCACACCGATGAGCTGGGCGAAAAGGAGCTCGCCGCGCATGCAACCGCTGCGCTGACGGGTTTCCACGACCTGTTGAAAAAAGAGCCGGCCAACGCACTTTACCAGCTCGGCCTTGCCAGCCTGCTGGAGCAGATCGCCGACTGGAAAGATCACGCGAAGCCCGCCGCGCCGCTCACCGGGCTCAAGGAGCTTGATCGCACCCAGGCGCGGGCCACCTATCTGGTGGCGTACCGGCTCGCGTTTGCCGACGATGCTAAACTTCAGCGGCAACCGTTGAGCGGTCTGCCCGGGCTGGTGAGTTACGAGGCTGGCAACGCCTTTCTTCGGTTGGCCGAAAAGGAGGCGGCCCAGCCCAAGCCACTGGCAGAGCTGAAGGCTGCGCTGGCCGAGGTGAAGGCCGGCTTGACGAAAATAAGCAGCATCCCGATGGGGCCGATCACGCCCATCGTCTTTGCCCAGCACCCGGCGGGGCGGCTCGCCGATCTGCTCGCGCCGGAAACGACCGTTGACTTCGACTTGCGCGGCTACGGTCCGGCGGAACGGTGGGCGTGGGTGCGTCCCGACACGGCGTTGCTCGTGTGGGATCCCGCGCGCAGCGGTGAGATCACATCCGGGCAGCAGCTTTTCGGTGGCTACACGTTTCAACTGTTCCGCGCCAATGGCTACGACGCGCTGGCGGCGCTCGATGACAACGGCGATGGCGTGCATACTGGTGCGGAGCTGGCGGGCATTCGGGTGTGGTTCGACGCGAACGGCGACGGCAAGTCCTCGCCCGATGAAGTACGCGACCTCGCCGATCTCGGTATCGTGGGTATCGCCGTCCGCGCGACCGGGCAGGACGGCCTGCATCCGACGAATCCGAATGGTTTGATTCTGCGCGACGGAGGCACCTTGCCGACTTGGGATTGGACGACGGAACCGGTGAAGCGTTGAACGTCTGAGCTACCACAGGCTAACCAGTTCCGCTGGCCGGACCCAGCCGGTCTGACCGTTGGGGAAGACGAGACGGACCCAGCGGCCCTCGAGGAAATTTTTGTCGGCCACGGCGACGAGGCCGGCGGCGAGCGGGGTGGTTTTTTGTCCGGTGTCGGCCTCGGTCGGAATCGAGCGGAGCACGCCCGCGTGCCAGACGAGCACCGCACGGCCGTCGGCCAGCGGGCCGTAGAGACGCAGGCTGAGGGTTGCGGCGACGGCAAGCAGCAGGGCGGCGAGGAGCACCGTCCACACCGCCGGCTTGAGCCAGCGGATACGCGCGCCATAAGCGCGCAGGAGGAGGAGTACAAACGCTGCGGCGGCGAGGAACGCGGCGAGCACCGCGAGGCGCTGCCATTGTGTGGGCGAGGCGCGGGTGGCGAGCTCGGCGACAGGGCCGGCGGCGAGGAAGGGGCGGGCAGAGTCGGGAGTGAAGCCGGCATTTTTGAGCGCGAGGTCGAGGTGCCAGCGGATCGCGGGGTTTTGCGGCTGCTGCACGAAGGCGGCGAGCGCGTGACCCGCAGACTCGGGCCAGCGGCTTTGCTGGGCAAGTGCGAGGGCAAGGTTGTAATGGGCGGCCCAGTCGGTCTGCGCAGTGGCGAGCACGGCACGCCAGGATTTTTCGGCGGTGGGAAAATCGGCGGCGGCGTAGGCGGCTGCGCCGGCGGTGAGGGCTTGAGCTCTAGGTTTTGAGTTTTGGGTTTCAGAGGTGGAGGCAGGGTCGGCGGCACGCGCGGGGGGAGGGAACGGGGAGAAGGGGGAAAAGAAAACCAGCACGAGCACGGCGGCGGGGAAAAAATTGCGCGGAAGGAAAAGGCGGAAGGGACTAAAGCCTGGGATGCGCCTGGCTTCGAGGGCGGCTTCGGCCCGGGGTAGCCAGTCGGCGGGGAGCGATTTTTTCTCGCCGAAAAGCGCGCGATCCGTGTCGGCCCAGAGGGCCTGCCAGTCGTCGGTGGTGTTTAACGGGGACGTCGTGTTGCCATTGGTCAGCGCCGTGGCGGTGGGTTCGGCCGTGGTGAGGCCGAAGAGCGCGGCGGTGTCGAGCCGCCACGCGCGGAGCAAGGCTTCGGTTTGTTCGCGGTCGGCGGTCGCGAGCTCCGAAAGAAGGGTGGCGAGCCGCTGGCGGGCGGCGCGTTGTGGGCGGAGCGGGTCGGTCGTGTGCGCGCGGCGCAGGGCGAGCGCAAACCAGAGGCAAAGGAGGCCGAGGATGGGTGGCAGCAGCCAGAAAACAAAGGTGAGCGTGGTGAGCGGCGTGGCCGCGGGCGTTGCGGGCGGCAGCGGGTCACGTAGCAGGCCCGTAGGCGGCGGGGTGGAGACCGCCAGCGCGGCGGCTGGCTTACCGGTCTCCTGGCCCGTGCTTCCGGGCTCCGCTTTTCCGCTGTTGTCAGGGGCGCTCGCGGGGCCGGTCACAGTGACCGTAAATTTTTTGGTGGTGAGCGTTTTGTAGGCACCGGTCCCGGGATCGAAGCAGGCGAAGGTCACCGGAGGGAGGGTGTAAGTGCCGGGCTTCGTGGGGATGAGGACGATGTCTTGGGCGAGCGTGGCTTCGAACAGCTTGCCCTCGGCCGGCGTATGCTTGGCCGGCGGGGCGACGATGCGGAAATCGCGCGAGACGTTGCGCGGCGGGAGCGCGGTGAGGTCGGGCCAGTTGCCGGTCCCGGAGAGGGTGAGCGTCCAGGTGACTGGCTCGCCGACCGCGGCGGTGGCGGGGACGACATTGGCTTCGAAGGTGAAATCGCCGACCGCGCCCGTGAACTCCGCCGGCGCGGGCACGGGCAATGGCCGGACGGTGAGCGTGGCGGGTGCGGTGGTGATGGCATAGCGGTCCACGGTGCGTTGCGCGAACAGGCCGAAATTTTGCACACCGGTCTGGAGGACGGCGAGTTGGGTGGCGGGGTTGAGCGTGAGATCGCCCGGCGACTTGGTGTAGGCGCGGGTCTGGTAGGTGGTGACAAGGTGGGACTCGCCGCCACGCGTGGCCCGGGCCTGTGCGGGATTGGTGGTCTTGGCCCAGTCCTCCTCGATCAGGAGCGGGGCCGGCTTCCAGTCGGGGTTGCTGCCAAGCTGGTAGTAATAGCGCTCCAGGATATCGAGCGAATAGACGAGTGGGAAAACCTCGCCGGCCCACACGGTGCGCGGTGTGGTGAAACGTGACTGCGCGACCGAGTCGAGCGGGACGCTGCCGCCGCCGGAGACGTTACTGGCGCCATTGCCGCCGACGGTGGCCGGGCCGACCGTGAAGCTGGCGGCAGGGACGCGCTGCCGGCCCTGCTTGGTGTCCACGTCAAACGCGGGAATCTCGACCGCCGACAGGCCGGCGGCGGCGCGCATGGGGTAGGTGAGAGTGATGGTGCGGGTGGTGGTGGCGCGGCCATTGTCAAAGCGGATGGAGCTGGCCTCGGCCCGGCCGGGAGCGCCGAACTCAAGCCCGGGGATTTTGGGCAGTGCGACTTCGGCGGACGGCTCGTACTGGTCGAAGACGAGGCCGAGCTGAACGACCTGGCTGGCGGCGAGCGTGCCGCCGGGCGGATCCCAGCGGACGCTTTGCGCCCGGAGGTCGGCGGCAGGGAGGAGAAGGATAAAACAAAAAAGAAGGCGGCGCATGGCGGTCATCACCAGTTGTGTTTTTTGGCGGCGGGGGCGGCGGTGGACGGGTGGTCGGACTGTTGCATGAGCTGGTAGAGACGGACGGGGGAGTCGGCGTTGCGCAACTGGTCGAGCTTTTGCAACGGCACGACGAGCGCGGGATCGGTGGGCGCGGCGGTGGCGGTCGGCGTGGGCGGGCCGCCGACTTGTTGCATCTCTCCGGGCTGGCCCTCGTCCGGCTTCGGCGCGGGCAAAGAATTTTTGTCATTTTCATTCAGGTCGCCAAAGGCTTGCCCGCCGGGGTGCGGCGAAGGCTGGCCGGCGGGCTTTGAGGGGTCGTCGGCCGGCTTTCCGCCGGGCTGCGATTGCGGGTCTTGGCCAGCCGGCGGCGAGCCAGGTGAGTTTTGCTGGTCCGACGGCTGGTTTTGCGGCGATGACTGCGACGGCGACGAATCCTTGGACTGATTCTGGTCTTTCGGCTGGCTCTGGTCCTTGGACTGGCCTTGGTCTTTTTTGTCCGGTGGCTGATTTTGCTGCGGCTGGTCCTTTTGGTCGGGCGACGGCTGTTTTTGCTCGTCGGGCTTTTGGAGAAATTTTTCCAAGCCGGCGCGGAGCGCGGGCCAGTCGGCAGCCTTGGCGTCGAGCTTCGCGCCGGCGGTGACTGCGGTGAGGGCGTCGTGCACGGGGCCCTCGGGGACGGGCTTTTGCGCGGATTGGAGCTCATCGCCCCACGAGAGCGTTTCGTTGGCGAGGCCGGCCCAGTCGCGCGCGGCGGGCGCGGCGGCGGTGGAAAGCTGGCCGACGGTTTGCGCGAGCTTTGTGACGGGTGTCAGGTCGGTGCGCTCGACGGCGCGGGCGGGAACCGGGAGCGGGGAGCAGGGGGCAAGGAGCAGGGCAAACAAGGAGAGGGTGGCGATGGCCGGCCGGTGATCTCCGTCCTTCATCTTCCTTTCTCCGCGCTCCGTGCCTGCGCCCGCGCGCAGCGCAAGCGTGCGCGGCCGCGGACAGATGGGAAACTCGCGCCAGAAGCTCCAGGCGAGCAACAGCAGCGCTGGGGCGAGCACCCATTGGAAGCGCTCGGCGAGGCGCACGCGGCTGGCCTCGTGGAATTCGCCGCGCTGGCCTCGCTCCACGGTGGTTTGCAGGAGCTGGGCGAGGTCCACCCAGCTGCTGGCGTCGGCGTAGGCACCCCCGGTTGCGTCGGCAAGCGCACGCAGGGTGGAGCTGTCGAGTTTCGACAGGACGACCGCGCCGCGCTCGTCCTTCACAAACGCACCCGCGCCGTCGGGAATCATCGCGCCCTCGGCGGTGCCGATGCCAAGGCCGAGGACGCGGATGCCCTTGGCCTTGACGGCGTCGAGACGCACGCGCCAGTCGTCGCTGTCCGCCTCGCCGTCGCTGAGGATGATGAGGAAGCGATCGGCGGCGTTGCTCGTGCCGAACGCCGCGATGGACGTGTCGATCAGCGCGCGATAATTCGTGCCGCCCTCCGGGAGAAAGTCCGGGCCGAGCGCAGGCAGAAACTCGCGCAGGATTTCGTAGTCCGCGCTGAGCGGGCTCTGCAAAAACG
>CAIQBC010000317.1 GCA_903869955.1 uncultured Opitutia bacterium | reverse complement strand
CTAGTATCACGTAACTCGTATTATTTCGTATTGCTCTGAACCGCATTCCGGGCTGTGCTCCGGGATGGCCAACCGATATAAAGTCACCCTGACCCAGGAAGAACGAGCGCAGCTCACCGAGCTGACGCGTAACGGCAAATCCACGGCAGCAAAGTTTATCCACGCCCGTGCGTTGTTGTTGTGCGATGCGGGCGAGTGGGGTGAGCCCTGGAAGGTGGCCGACGTGGCGACGGCGCTGGGGATCACGTCCCGGACGATCGAGCACCTCAAGCAGCGGTTTGTGGAGGAGGGGGTGGAGGCGGCGCTGGCGCGCAAGCCGCACCGTAAACTGCGGGAGACCCTCTTTGACGGCGGGTTTGACGCGCGCCTCACCGCGCTGGCCTGCTCGCGGGCGCCAGCCGGCTACCGACGCTGGACGGTGCGGTTGCTGGCCGACAAGCTCGTCGAGCTGAAGATCGTGAACCAGATCTCGACCATGACCGTGCAGCGGTCGCTAAAAAAAACGAACTGCGTCCTCATCTGAGCAAATACTGGAAGATCCCTCCGGACGGAGACGCGGTGTTTGTCGCCGCGATGGAGGACGTGCTGGCGGTCTATTGTCTGGCGCATGATCCCCGCTTTCCGGTCGTCTGCATGGACGAGTCGAGCAAGCAGTTGGTCGGTGAGGTCCGGGTGCCGATCCCCGCCGCCCCCGGCCGTGCGCAGATCGTCGACCACGAATACGTGCGCCACGGCGTCGCCACGCTGTTTGTGGAGGTCGAACCGCTGGCCGGCCGCCGCCATGTCGAGGTGACCGCGCGCCGCACCCGGCAAGACTGGGCTCGCTTCATCAAGGCTATGCTCGACGAGCGTTACCCCAACGCGATCAAGGTGCGCCTGGTCATGGACAACCTCAACACCCACGCCATCGCCTCACTCTATGAAACCTTTCCCCCGGCCGAGGCACGCCGCCTGGCTGATCGGCTTGAGCTCCATTACACACCCAAACACGGCAGCTGGCTCAATATCGCCGAAATCGAACTGAGCGCCCTCGCGGGCCAGTCCCTCACTCCACGCGCAAGATGTAGCCGCGCAGATATTCGCTTTCGGGCATCGTCACGAGCACGGGGTGGTCGGCGGGTTGGTGGCAGAACGCGATCACCTGCACCCTGCGCTTCGCGTCGGTCGCCGCCTCGGCGAGCACGCCGCGCAGCTCCGTGTCGCCCATGTGGTGCGAGCAGGTGTAGGTCGCGAGCACGCCGCCGGGCGCCAGCCGCTGCATCGCGCGCAGGTTGATCTCCTTGTAGCCGCGCAACGCCCCTTCCAGCGCGCTCTTCGATTTCGCAAACGGCGGTGGATCGAGCACGATCACGTCCCATGGACGATCGCGCGCGTTCGCCGGCTCGTTGAAACGGTCAAACACATTGGCCACTTCGAAGGCGGCCTTCAGCCCGTTGCGCTCGGCGTTGCGCCGTGCCGCCAGGATGGCGTCCGCCGCGCTGTCGAGGCCGAGCACCTCCGCCGCGCCAGCGCGCGCCGCGTGCAGGGCAAAGCAGCCTTGGTTGCAAAATGCATCGAGCACACGTTTCCCCGCGCAATGTTTCGCCACCGTCGCGTGCTGCTCGCGCTGATCGAGGTAAAACCCCGTCTTCTGCCCGCCCGCCAGGTCCAGCCAGTGGTCGAGTCCGCCGATGTTCGCCCAGCGCGGCTCCCAGATTTTGCCCGAACGGGTGTGTACTTCCAGCGGCAGCCCCCTCGAGCCGGCGGATGTTGGCATCGTTGCGGACGATGATCTCAGCCGGCGCGAGCAGCTCCGTGAGCAGTTCGAGGAGCAAGGGGGTGCGCTTGTCCATCGCGAGTGTTTGCACCTGCAGCACCAGCGCGTCGCCAAATTGGTCCACCACGACGCCCGGCAGGTCATCCGACTCGCTCCAGACCAGCCGCCGATACATCGGTTCCCCTTCCTTGCTTTTCTCCTGCTGTTCTCGCCGCGCGATGGCGCGCGCCAGCGCCGCCCGCAGCCAGGCCGCATCGAGCGTGATCCGCTCCCGGCCCAGCCGCCGCCAGACAATTTGCGACTTCGAGTTGTAGATGCCGCTGCCGAGCAACCGCCCCGTGCGGTCACGGCATTCGACAACTTCGCCGTCGTGCTCGGCCGGCAGCAGCGCCTCCACCTCGTTGGCAAACACCCACGGGTGCCCGCGCAGGACGCGCGCGCTGGCGGCGTTGGGCTTGAGTTTCAAGGCGGCGGGCATGGACGGCATGGCCCGCATCATCGCGCCGCCTCGCGCACAGAGAAGCCCAAATTGCGTCTTCCCCTTTTGCCCTCCTCCCTTTCACTCGCTCACTCCTTCATGTCCCCCGCCGCCGAAATCGCCCGCCGTCGCACCTTCGCGATCATCTCGCACCCCGACGCGGGCAAAACCACCCTCACAGAGAAATTTCTCCTCTACGGTAACGCCATCCATCTCGCCGGGGCGGTGAAGGACCGTAAAAACCAGCGCGCCACCACCTCCGACTGGATGGAGCTGGAGAAGCAGCGCGGCATCTCCATCAGCTCAACCGTCCTCCAGTTCGACTACGCCGGCTGTGCGGTCAACCTGCTCGACACGCCCGGCCACAAGGATTTCTCCGAAGACACCTACCGCGTGCTCACTGCCGTGGACGCCGCGCTCATGGTCATTGACGCCGCCAAGGGCGTCGAGACGCAAACCCGCAAGCTCTTCGAGGTCTGCCGCCGGCGCGGCGTGCCGATCTTTACGTTCATGAACAAGTGCGACCGGCCCACCCGCAGCCCGATCGAACTCCTCGACGAGCTGGAAAATGTGCTTGGCCTCCAGTCCTCGCCGGTCATTTGGCCACTGGGCAACGGCCCGGCGTTCAAAGGTGTCTTCGACCGCCGCACCCGCGAGGTGCATCTGTTCGAGCGCGTGCCGGGCGGCAAATTTCAGGCTCCCGTAAGCGTCGCCTCGCTCGACGACCCCGCCGTCCGCGCCAAGCTTGACGACGACACTTACCGCGAGGTAAAGGAGCAGCTCGCCATGCTTGATGGTGCGGGCCACCCCTTCGACCTCGCCGCGGTGCAGGCCGGCCAGCAGACGCCGGTGTATTTCGGCAGCGCCGTGAATAATTTCGGCATCCAGCTTTTGCTCGACGGTTTCCTGAAAGACAGCGTCCCGCCGCAGCCACGGCGGAGCAGGTCTCCCGTTTCTCTCCGCCTTGGCGACACGCCACCTCCGTCTCTTTCCGCCGACGACGAGGGCATCGCCGATCCATCGCAATCCGGCTCAATCCTAAATCCAAAAGCCAAAAGCGAGCATGGGATCGTCCCCGTCGATTCCCCGATGTTTTCGGGTTTTATTTTCAAGATCCAGGCCAACATGGATCCGCGCCACCGCGACCGCATCGCGTTCCTGCGCGTGTGCTCGGGCCAGTTCACCCGCGACATGAATGTCCTCCACGTCCAGACCGGTCGCACCGTGCGCCTCTCCTCCTCACACAAGCTCTTCGGCCGCGAACGCGAGACCGTGGACGAGGCGTGGCCAGGCGATGTGATCGGGCTCGTCGGCCACGACAGCTTCGGCATCGGCGACACGCTCACCGAGGACCGCGCCATCGTCTTTGACGAGATCCCGCGCTTCCCACCGGAGGTCTTCGCCTACCTCTCCAACCCCAGTTCGGCCGACGCCAAAAAATACCGCGCTGGCCTTGGGCAACTCCTGCAGGAAGGCGTCGTGCAGTCGTTCACCGCCAAAAACGCCCCGCCCGGCGCGACGCTGCTCGCCGCCGTCGGCCCGCTGCAATTCGAGGTTGTGCAATGGCGGCTCCAGAGCGAATACAACGCCGAGTCGCGGCTTGCACCCGCCCCCTTCCAGCTCCTCCGCTGGCTGGAGCCGCACCCTGCTTTGGCGAACGCGTCGTCGCTCATCGTCGCCAGTGGCGTCAGCTTCGGCACCGACAAATTCGATCAGCCCGTGGTCTTTTTCCCCAACGATTGGACGATGCGTTATTTCATCGAAAAAAATCCCGAACTCAACTTGCACGAGCTGCCAATTGAGCAGGCGAAGTAACCCGGTACGGACCGCCCGGCCTTCCGCCGTCTTATCGGGGCCAGCCTTGCTGTGCCCCTACAAATAAAAGCCACCGTCCGCCACGCGCTCGCCGCAGGTGGAATCAAATGCCCAGTTTAGGATTATACCCTCTGACCAAAGATTTTGCCGGACGGGGTGTTCAGTTTTCTCCGGCGCCATGCAGCCGCTCGCGATAGACCGAGGGCGGCTCGCCAGCAAGCCGGCGAAACACGCGGTTGAACTGCGAAAGAGACTGGAAGCCCGCCTCGAACCCTGCCTCGCTCACGCGCTTGTGCGGATTGAGCAACAGATTCTTCACTTTCTCCACCCGTACGCGGGCGAGGTAGTCGGTGAAGGTCAGCCCGGTCGCCTTCTTGAAAGTCTTGCAAAAATAGAACGCGCTCATGTTGACCGCCGCCGCAACGTCGCCGAGCGCAAGCTCGTCGGCCTGATGCTCGGCAATGAACACGCGGGCCTTCGCCATCGCGGGCGACTCGATGTTGGCCTGCCGCACGACGAGTTGGTTACTCAGACCCGCGAGGTGCTGGGCGAAAATCGTGAGCAGCCGCAGGATGGACTCGTATTGCCGCCGGGTGATGACGCGCGTCTGAAAATACGCCTCCTCCAGCTTCTTTAGATCCACCTCCGTGCCCCATTTCATGAGCTGGCGTGTCGTCTTCGTGAACTGCTCCTTCGTCGGCTTATGCAGCAAAATTTGCCCGGTCTGCAAAAACGCGACCAGGTCCTCGCCCACCCGCACCGGCACGGCGGAATCGCACAGGCCCGCAAAGCATTTCAGTGTCTTGGGCGCGAGTTGCGCCTGTTCCTCGATCTTCTTCTGCATTTGGAGGCAGGCAGCGCACGAGCGGTTGCTCTGGGCCATGAGCGCGCAGAACGGGCTCTCCTTCGTGTCGCCTCGGTTCGGCAGGTCAAAGGCCTCGATGGGCCGCAAATTGAGCGGCAGTCCGGTCGTGTCGCGAAACGCCGCCTCGTAGTCGCGGTATATCTGCGAGCGTTTCACTTGCTCGACGAGCGCACGGCTGCGCCAGACTGGCGTTTTCACTGCGGCCATGGCGCTTTCTTTCCTGACGCAAGCACACTTGCAACCATGGAATGGCCGGCCACCCCGCCCGCTTCGTCGGCCGATCAACGCTGCTCATTGTCATCTTACATACACCGCCCTCATCCCCCAGCCGACAAGCACGATGGTGGCGAGCGAGCTGAGCGGCATCAGGATCGCGGCGAGCAGCGGGTGCATCACCCCGACGACGGAGAGACCGACGGCCAGGAGATTGTATGCAACCATAAATACCAGCAACCACCCTTGGGTGCGGCGCCGCGAGGTGTTGACCTCGAAAAGCGCGCGGATGCCGGCGATGCCGCGGCCAAGGTAATAGAAATCCGCCTTTCCCGCAAGTAACCCGCGAGAGATCACTGGCGTACCCCGGCAGAGCGCGGTGTCAAATGCAAGGCTGTCGTTGGCCCCGTCACCAAGCATGAGCGTGCTGTCCTTACCATGGGCTTCGATCCAGGCGGCCTTGGCCTGAGGCGTAAGCCCGCCCACCGCGGCCGCCTCGGCGAGGCCGAGGTCGCGCGCGAGTGCGGCGACTTTTTCCGGACAGTCACCGCTGAGAATCGTGAGGGCAAGTCCCCGCGCGCCGAGCGCCGCCAACTCGGCACCGGCGTCCGGCCGCGCGGTGTCGGCCAGCCGGAAACGTGCGAGCACCTGTCCGCTGCGGGCGAAAACGTTCGCCGCGTCCGCCGGCCCGGAGTCGCGCCAGCCGGCGCGGCCCAGCGACCATACGCCAAGCTCGATGCCGGAACCGACCGTTTCCCGGATTTCGCCATCGAGCGGCAAACCCGGGCCGGAGGCGAGCAAGGCCTCGTGGAGACAGCGGCTGACCGGGTGCGCGCTGTCTTGCACGAGCGTGCACAGGGCGGCGCGGGCCTCGGCGTCGAGCGCAGCCAGCGCGGCAGGATTTTTCAGGATCGGCGTTTCCAAGGTCAGCGTGCCCGTCTTGTCAAAGGCAATCCGACGCACGCGTCCCAACCGCGGCCAGAGATCGGCGGCG
>CAIQBC010000316.1 GCA_903869955.1 uncultured Opitutia bacterium | reverse complement strand
TGGATTTTAGGGCAAATGTCCCTGAAAAAAGTTGGTGCGGACTCAAAAAGTCGCGCCAGTCGGGATCTTGCCTCCGTCCTTGCTCGGAGGGGTGTGGGGAGGGGTTACGCTGCGGGATTTTCAGCGAAGAAAGTTCGAACCTTGGACAACAAGCACCGCCACTTTTGATTTTCGCAGTTTTCGCGCTGACGCGCGAGGGGTGAAGTGAGGACGGAATTGAAATCCGCCACGAGTTGCCAATGGGTTAGGAAGGTCACGGTCAACGCTTGCCCCGCCACAAAAAAGTTCGAACCGGTTTTTTTGAGGAAATCCCTCTTGTGCTCGGGATTTCCCTCGGCGAGCAGATTTGCCCCGTGTTTGGCCTCCAAAACGAACCGGATGGCCGGTTCGAACCGATTGAGGCGGTTGGTTTCAAACGCCTCCAATTTGCCCCGGATTTCGGCCTTCCGGTTGACCAGAGTGTGTTTCTTGGAAACATACTCGGTCTCGCCGATCTGCTCGGACAGGCGCATATCGAGCAAAAGGTCGGCCTGCTTGTCGCACGCGGCGAGGTCGGCTTTGAGCTTGGTCACGGCGGCTTGCTGGCTGGCCGCTGCCGCCGTGCGCTCCTGCTCAAGCTCGGCGACCATTTGGTCGGCGATGGCTGCCTCCAACGTCACCTTGGCGATGGTGCGGTCAACCTGCGCGGTGATGGACTCCTCGCGCGCATATTTTTGCGTGCAGGCCGTCACGCGCTTGGTGCAACGAAGGTAGTTGTGGCCCTTCTGCGTCTCGGTGGTGATGAGGCAGCCGCACTCGCCGCAGTGGAACAAGCCGCGATAAAGGTAGGGTTTGAGTGAGGGCGTCTTGGGCTTCGTGCGAAGTTCAACTTCAAACTCGTTGATGTAACTCATAGATGAGCTTGGTAATGTTATACAACACTTGGTAGGCGTAGCGTTCACCGTCCTTAATGGAAAAGCCAATAAAACAAAACCACAATAAAAGTTCTTTAATACGCTCTCCGTCGCTAATTTAGACTGGAGCGACGAAGCACTCTTGAAGCAATTAATTTCAAAACGGCTTACAGCCGCAGCACCCGAGCTCACAGGTGCCTTCGACGAAATTTGGCCACGCGTTGTTAATCCTCATGTTTTTGGCGGAAATTCTTTTAATTATATTATTTCAAGGACATTCCTCCGCCCTCGCGATTTCCTCAACTTTTTTAGAAAAGCAATTGAGGTTGCTGTAAGTCATGAGCATCTTCGGGTTTCCATCAAGAGGACGTCCCACAGGTCAGCCCCACACAAGCGCGTCGTTTGTTAGAAAAAATCGAAATTGGCGACGTTGCGGCTGAAAACGAGGTGTTCTCACTTGAAAGCTATTTCGTCAAAACACCACAGTAGGCCCCATTTCAACATAGAAGATTATCCCCCAATAATAACAGATTTATTCCTCAGTTAGTGGCGCGGGTGCGCTGCAGCTCGCCATTGCCGGCTTGGCAGTCTCACGGGAACCAGCGGGCGAAGGGGTAGTAGATGAAAAGCGGGCGGCCGATGACCGCGTCGGCCGGCACGGGACCCCAAAAGCGGCTGTCCGAACTGTTGGGCGAATTGTCCCCCATCGCGAAATACTGGCCGGCCTGAACCTCGTAGCTGTCGCCGGGCCTCGTCAGGTAAAGCTGGCTGCTGCCGTTGCGGTAGCCCGGATAATTCTCGGCCTGCCGTGCCTCCTTGTCGAAGGAGGCCGCGCCCGTGATGGGCGCGCCGTTGCGATACAGCACCGGCTCGCGCAGCTCCAGCCGGTCGCCGGGCGTGCCGACCAGGCGTTTGATGTAATAGCTCTCGACGGGCAGGTTGCCATACTCGTCCGGCTTCATGATGCCCTTGATCCCGCCCGTGCGAAACACGAAGCCGTCGCCCACGCTGGGCCGCACAAAGTGGTAGCTGAAGCGGTCCACCATCAGCATGTCGCCCGCCAGGATGTCGAACGAGAGTACGCGCTCGCCGGCCTGCACCGTGCGGCCGGTGTGAACCAGCCGCACCGGCTTGCCATCCAGCATGCCGCGCTCGACCTGCCCGGTGGCGCGCTTGCGCTCCACCGCAGCCGCGAGGGCACCAGGGCTGTAGCTGCCGCCATCGGAGAAAAAGGCCGCATACACGACCCAGTCGAAGTCGAAGTCGAGCGGCACGCGCACACTGACCGCCTGCTGGCCGACAATCAGCGTCTGTACCCGGAAAGTCGTGGGAAACACCAGCCAGGAACGGCCGGGTACAAAATGATAATGCGCCTGGCCGTGCTGGCCCAGCCCCGGCTCCCAATCGTTGCCATCAAACGGGATGATGATCTCGCCGGCAACCGGTGCATCCACGCGGCGCGGCCGCGCGCCGGCCGTAACGAAGCGCAGCGCGGTTTTTGCCGGGCCGGGCTCGGAAGCGGGCGTGGGATAAACGAGGGGCGTCATCCCATAATAGCTGGGCCACATCGAGTTCGTCGGAATCTGGAACGGCTGCACGAAATAGGTGCGGACGCCGATGATGACGATGGCGGCGACGAGCAGAAACTCAACCCACTCGACCAGCTCCGACTTGGGGTAGTGCGCGCCGCCCGCGCGGCGGAGCGTGTCCTCCAGTGCGGCAATGCCGGACTTCAGTTTCTCGTGCTCGGCGCGCTCGCGGAGCAACGCGTGGAGCGCGGCGGTGTTGGTCTCCAGCTCCTGCAGCAGCGGCCGGGCCAGCACGTCGCGGCGGACGTGCCAGATTTTTTGCGCAAGCTCCAGCCAGTTGGCGGCGTTGGCGCGGGTCTTTTTCTCGACGGAGGCGAAAGGGCCGAACATGGCAGGCGAGGTTGGGGGTGGTGCGGGTGATTGCGAGCTTGTCTTGCAACCTCTCCCGGAGCGCAAGCGTGGCGTGGGGCGCACGCCATGGCGGCACCCGATACCCGGGCTGCCGTTCCCGGCGCCCACGCCACCTTGCAAGTCACCCCTGCCGCCGCGCGGAAACTCCCCCTCCCCCAGCTTCCACCCCCGCCCGGCCGGGGCGGCGGTTGGAATCGCATTGTCTTTTCGCCCGGCCGGCGGCCAACTGTCGCCCGCAGGTTCATCTTACCTTCCAACCTCGGCACGTTTCTTCCATGAAAAAATATCTCGTTGAGTTCATCGGCACGTTTTTCCTCGTGTTCACCGTCGGCATGGCAGTGCGCTCCGGCTCGCCGCTCTTCCCGCTCGCCATCGGCGCGGCGCTCATGGTGATGGTCTATGCGGGCGGCCACGTATCCGGCGGACATTTCAATCCGGCAGTCACGCTCGTGGTCTATCTGCGCGGCAAATGCGATGCGAAGGATGTCACGCCCTAGTGGGTCGCGCAGTTTGCCGCCGGGCTCGTGGCGGGGCTGCTGGTGACATATCTCTTCAATGGTCAGGCCAAGCCGGCGCTGCACGGCACGGTCCCGTCGGCCATCGTGGAGTTCCTGTTCACGTTCGCGCTCGCCTGGGTCGTGCTCAACGCCGCGACGGCGAAAGGCACGGCGGGCAACTCGTTTTACGGCCTCGCCATCGGCATGACGGTGATGACCGGCGCCGTGGCGGTCGGGGGGGTGTCGGGCGGGGCCTTCAACCCGGCGGTGGGCCTCGGCCTAGCCACGATGGGGTTGGAGTCGGCGAAGCAGTGCATCCTTTATCTCGCGTCCGACTTCGCGGGCGCGGCGGTGGCGGCGCTGGCCTTCCAGTTTGTGAACAGCGGGGAATGAGCCGGACGGGTGCGCTGGACTCAACGCGCTTTTCCCGGATCGCCCGAACGGTTCGTCCCCATCAAGGCCTGGCCATCGGACTGCCGTTGACATTCAGCCGCCCGAACAGGCCGCCTTCCTCGCCGATCGGGCCCGCCGTGAAGTAAAGGGCGTTGGCGTCACCGAGGCTGTCGGCGGCAAAGAGATGATTGCCTCCCGCCTTGGCATACGCGTCCGTGTTGAAGGCGTTGTTTGTCAGGGCCACCCCGGTGAAGACGCAGTTGGCGGCGTTGGGAAAATGGGCCGTCTTGGAATAATCAATGATGATGGGCGCGGTGCGCATGGCGACCGCCGTGTGGCTGCTCCACGCGTTGATGCAACCGTCCTCCGTCACGAACACGAATTTGGCCGGACCGGAGAAACCGTTTTTGACGGGAACCGGCGGTTCGGTCCGGCGGTCGTCGGCTGGACCGGCGACCGGGAACTCCTCCGGCTGGCCGGGAAGATCACTGGCGGCATTGTAGGCCTGGCCCGTCACAAAGGCGTAACCGTGATCCGTAAACCGCGGCTGATCCAGCACCACGAGCTTCAGTCCGTCCTGATGAAGCGGATTGCCGGGCACATCCCGTAATTCAGCTGGAAGTCCAAGTAAAACGGCGCATTGGCGCTGTCCTGGGTGTTCAAGCCCGTGGTGTTGATATCAACAAGGAAGCTCTGCGTCTGCGCCCGCAGCGCGGGCGCGCAGAGCAGCACGATCGCCGAAGCGAGCGATGTGAGGCGGTTTTTGAGTGCGATGTTCATGGTGCGGATGTTTCACGAATGCAGCGCAGGGCGCTGGTGGGATGGTTGGTTGATTGGTTTGATGGTTGGCTGCTGGCCCGCCCAAAGCTCCGCGTCCGCACCGTCATCCTCTCCGACGTGCACCTCGGCACCGCCGACAGCAAGGTCGGCGAGGTCACGCATTTTCTCCGCCACGTCCGCTGCGAGAAGCTCATCCTCAACGGCGACATCATTGACGGCTGGCAGCTCGTGCGCGGCGGCAAGTGGCACAACGCCCACACGCGTTTCGTCCGCGTCGTCCTCAAACACATGGAAAAACGCGACACGCAGGTGATCTACCTGCGCGGCAACCACGACGACGTGCTCGGCAAGGTGCTCCCGCTCGACTTCGAGAACCTCTCCATCGTCGAGGAGCACCTGCACGAGACGCCTGACGGCCGCCGCTATCTGGTGCTGCACGGCGACGTGTTCGACACCGTCACGCGCAATTTCGTCTTCCTCGCGCACCTCGGCGACTGGGGCTACCAGATGCTGCTCAACCTCAACCGCGCCTACAACCACTGGCGCGCGTGGCGCGGCAAGGAATACTGGTCGCTCAGCAAGGCCATCAAGGCCCGCGTGAAGGGCGCGGTGAACCACGTCTCGAAATTCGAGGGCCACATCACGCGCCTTGCGCACGAGCGCGGCTGCGCCGGCGTCATCTGCGGCCACATCCACACCGCCGCCGACAAGATGATCGGCGATGTCCACTACCTCAACAGCGGCGACTGGGTCGAGTCGCTCACCGCCATCGTCGAGCACTGGGACGGCCGGTTCGAGCTGGTGCATTTCACCGACTTCGTGCGCGCGCATCCGCTGCCGGAGGACGAGGACACCACGGCCGACATCCCCGACGATACAACGCCCGCGCCCGAGCTGGCGGAGGCCTGAGCGAGCCGGCGAGTAACGGGCCAGTGTCGGCCGCGTGTCGGGCAGGTAAAATCTGCGCTCCCCCCGCCCCGCAGAACACAATATACTCGCCGCCCCCGCCGGACGCGCATGCACTCGCCGCCATATGGCCCGCCTCACCTTCGCCGAACTCTACTGCACGCGCCACGGTTTCGCGCCCGAGATTTTTGCGCCCGCCGTTCTGCGCCGCGCGCTCTATCCGCACACGCGTTTTTTCGCCGCGCTCATCCGCCACTTCGACAGCGATTATTTTGCCGCCGACCTGGATCTGGTGCGCGCGGCGGGCCGGCTCCGCCATCTCAGGGACTTTGCCAGCGACGCCGAAGACTTTGCCCACCACCCCGCCAACCGCGGCACATTGCGACGGACCTTCCGGCTCCGCGTGTCCGTCCGCCGGCTGCGCTCCCTGCTGCGCGCCACACTGGCCGATCCACGCGAGCCGGCGACAACCGGCGACGGGCCAGCCACCTTCGGATTGGCCGTGCGCCCGAAGCCATGAAAACAACCGGCCTCACTTTCCTCTGCCTGTTCGGCGCGGTTTTGCCCGCCGCCTCGGGGATGCGCGCCGACTCGCTGGACGAACTGATGATACACTCGCCATTCGCGCCGCGCGCAGCGGCCGAGGTGACCGGTGTGTCAGGCACACTGGAGTTTCGCGGAGTGCTGGAGTCAGGCGGGCGCACGCTGGTGGGGATTTTTGACCGCACGACCGGCCAAAGCTTATGGGTGCCCGCCGACGGCGCGCCGGGCGAAACGGACACGGTGGTGCGCGATTTCGACCCGGAGGAAAACACGCTGCGCCTCACCTATCGCGGCCGCGCCTACACACTCGCGCTCTCCGACACGGTGCTGGGCGACGCGCCTGCCACCCCCTCGGGGGAAGAGATTCCCGACGTGACCGAGGCGCTCGCGGCCACGCTGGCGGCGGCGGACATGGAGCCGGAATTTTTCGGCGACGCCTACGCCGGACGGCGGCTCGTGCTCGCGCGGTTCGGCGTGCCGCCGCCGGCCGCGCCGCGCGACGAAGGCAACGTCCCGGCCTTGGCGGCGCGGAACCGCGACGCCCGCCCGCCGGCGCTCGCCCCCGCCCCGGCGGAAACTCCCGCGTTGGCGGAGCCGTTCACGGACGCGACGACAGCGTTCGCCGACGCGACGTCGCTGGCCGATGCCGGCCTCGTGCTCGCGGCGACCGACCCATGGGCCGGGCTGGCGGACGACGTGCTGCTGTCCGACCGCGACGATGGCGGACGGCGGCTGCTCATCCGGCGGCGCGTGGGGCAGGCGGCCAGTGTGCGGCGGGTGGACTGAGCGTTTCCGATGAAAAATTTTCGCCGCCACCTCGCCCGAAAGGCGATCCTCGCCACCGCAACCGCCCTGCTCGCGGCCCGTGCCTCCGCCGCGACCGTCGTGCTCACGCCGACCAAAGACAACACGCTCTACGGGCCGGGCGACAAGAGCAACGGCGCGGGCGTGGATTTTTTCGCGGGGCGCAGCGGGCATGGCGACACGTTGCGCGGGCTGGTCGCGTTTGACCTGGCGGCGATCCCGGTGGGCGCGACGGTGGACTCGGCCAGCCTCACGATCACGATCAACACGCCCAACGCAAGCCACACCAACACGGTGGACTTGCACCGGCTGCTCGCCGACTGGGGACAGGGACTGTCCTCAGCGGGCCGGGGTCAGGGCGGCGGGGCGCTCGCGACCACCGGCGACGCGACGTGGAACTTTCGATTCCTCAACACGCCGGACTCCGCGTGGGCGACGTCGGGCGGGGACTTTGCAGGCGCGGTGAGCGCGTTTGACTTCATCACGGGCAGCTCGGGCACCGCGGTGTTCTCCTCGGCAGGACTGGCGGCGGACGTGCAGGCGTGGGTCAACGGCACGGCCGGGAATTTTGGCTGGATTTTGGTCGCGGAGGACGAGGTGACGACGGGCGCCGCAATCCGCTTCTCAACGCGCGAGGCGACGACCGGCAAGCCGGCGCTCACCATCAGTTATTCCGTCGCCGCGATTCCCGAGCCTAGCACCACAGCGCTGATGGCCGGTGCGTGCGCGTTGGCTCTCGCGATCTGGCGACAACGGAAAGTCGCCTGACTTTCAAACAGGCGATCGAAGGGCACCATGGGTCTCACCCGGCGGTGAGGGTGAGGGTGTTTGCTGAAACCGCAGCCGAGCCAAGCGCATATGTGCAGCGCGCGGCCCTCGGCACCGGAGCGCCCACGGCGACACGCACAAAAAATCTGCGGCGGTGAGAAACCGCCGCAGATTCTCCGGCCAGCACGAGTGCGCCTGGTCAGAAGGCTGAGGCGCGACGGCGGCGCAGGGCGGCGAGGCCGAGCGCGGCCACGCCAGCGAGGGCGGACCAGGTCGAGGGTTCGGGGACAGTGGCGGCGACGGCGATGTTGTCGTAAAAGGCACCGCCCGGGAGCACGATGCCGCTGATGGGAGTGGCGAGCGGGCCTTGGTTGACGACGAAGCCGGCTACGGTCTGATCCGCGCCGACACTCAGCACCGTGCTGGTGCCGGTGACGAAGCTGATCTGCGCGGTGGACAGGCCGAAGGTGTCGTTGTCCAGCGTGACCGAAAACGACGTGAGGAGGTAGGGGTGGTCGAACTGGACGAGAATTTCTTGGTCGAGACCGTTGAGGGCATTGGCAGGCGACGGGGCGTTGCCGCGGCCGAACAGGTTGGGATTCTGCACGAGCAGCGGGAAGGCCGTGTCGCTGGCGGTGTCAATTTGCCAGTGGTCGGTGCCGACGATGGGATCGCCGAAGCCGTCGAGCGTGGGCGTGAACTTCGCGTTGTGAAACGAGACCTGACTGGTGCTGAACAGGCTCGCGAGGGAGCCGGAGGGCAAGGAGTCGAAGTTGAACGCGAGGCTGAAAGTGTTCGGCGGAGGGCCGCCGGCGAGGGCGCTCCCGGCCGCCGCCGCAAAAGCGGCGACGGCGAGGAGCGAGGCGAGGGATTTATTCATGGCGATGGTCTCCAGTGAAGGTTGGGACGTGAGCGCGCTGCGCTCAGTTGGAGCCGCCAAGGGTGGCCTGCATCATTTTGAAAAACACGTCGGTGTTGTCCATGTAGCCGGTGAAGAGCACCGAGCCGCGGCCGAGCGCGGAGAGCGGGATGTCGCCGGCGGTGTGGGCGGCGGTGGTGTCGTTCACCTGGCCGGTGACGACAAAGCCGTTGGTCGTGTCGCGGTTGGTGGGGAGGTTGGGCAGCAGGCTGACGATGGAACCGTAGGGGGTGCCGGAGGTGGGCTGCTGGCTGTCGCGCAGGGGTAGCGGGTTGGTGAGCCAGTCCTCGTTGCGGTCGGCGTTGGCGGCGTAGCCGATGAGCATCTTGAAGTCCGGGTCGGTGGTTGTGGGATAGCCGTCGCCGCTGAGCGGGTATTGCGGAAAGCCCGCGAGATCGAAAGTGCCAACGACGGCCCGGATGTTGGAGCTGGTCTTCGTGAGGAGGTTGGCGTTGGTCACGGTGGAGGCGCCGATGATGGCAACGCCGGCGCACTCGTGGTCGGCGGTGATGATGACGAGGGTGTCGGGGTTCGCGATTTGGAACTGGCGGCAGCGCTCGACGGCGTTGTCGAACTCGATGGTGTCCTCGATCATGCGCTCGGTGTCCATGTTGTGCGCCTGCTTGTCAATGGAGGCGCCTTCGATCATGAGGACGAAGCCGTTGAGGTTCTTGCTGAGGACTTGGAGGGCCTTGTCAGCCATCTCGTCGAGCATCGGCTGGTCAGGGAAACCATAGGCGCCGACGACGGTGTTGCTGAGGGTGCTGACCGAGTTGTTGCGGCGACCGTCAATCTTGTCCTTCGCGACGTTCATGTTGCTGAACGTGAAAAGGCCGAGGAGCTTGTCGGTGCTATTGGCGATGCCGTTGAGCGAGGTGCGGTCGGGCGCGTAGGTGAAGCCGGCGGTCTGGAAGTCGCCGAGGAGATCACGGTTCACGTCGAGCGCGCCCACGGGGCGTCCCCAGGCGGTCGCCAGCTCGGCGGGGAGCACGGAGTCGGAGCCGCTGGTGCGGGCCGAGCCGACGGTGGTGCTGGGGAGGAACCATTTCCGGCCACCGCCCATGAGCACCTTGAGGTTGGCGAACGGCACGATCTCGTCGAGGTATTGGTCGCAAATGCCGGTGCCGTTGGCGCGGGCGGAGGTGTGCGGGCCGAAGGCGGCGGGCGTGGCGTCAAACACGTCGGCGGTCGTGATGATGCCGAGGGACTTGCCGCCGGTGCGGGCGAGGTATTCGCCGATGGTCTCGACGCGGGGGTTGTCGAACGTGGTCGTGGTGTCGTCGGGAAACACGTTCAGCTGGTTGTTGTTGCCCTTGTTGCCGGTCGAGTAGCACGACGCGCCAGGGGCGGAGTCGGTGACGATGGAGTTGAGCGAGGAGGTCTCGACCATCCCGGTGACAGGAAATTTGTCCATCGCGAGCTTGTCCACAGCCTTGCCCATCTGGACACCCTTGCCCATGATGCGCGCGGCGGTGCGGTGCGAGGAGCCCATGCCGTCGCCGATGAGGATGATGATGTTCTTTGCGCGGCGGCCGACGGTGTTGATGGCCTGGATCTCGAAGTTTCCCGAGGCGTTCACGGTCTGCGCGTCGCTCTGCGTGACAACCACCTTGAGCGTGTGGACGCCGGCAGTGTTGGTCGCGTAGTGGCGCAGGGTGAAAACCTGTGTGTTGGCCGGCGTGGCGATATTGATGGCGACGCTGCCGACGACGTTGGTGATCGTGCTCACCGTGGCGGGGGTGCTGGCGACCGAGCCGGTGACGGCGACATTGTCCACAAGGAACTGGACGCCTGCGATGGTCTGGCCCGCGTCGGGAGAGACGGTGCATTGCAGGTCAAAAAACTGGCCGGGCAAAAAGCGCGCGATGATCGGCGGCAGCGCGTCGTTAAAGCTGAACAGCGTGCTCGGCGGCGTGAGGCGATAGACGACGGGGGCAGCCGAGAGCGCGGAGGCTCCGGCGAGGAGAGCGGCGGTGGCGAGGCCGCAGCGGACAAGCAGGCAGGACATGGTTTTCATGGAGCGGACGGTTTATTTGTTGTTGTTGGACTGAACGGACTGCACAGGCAAAGGGGCGGTGGCGGGCGCGGCGGGCGACGGGTCGAGCTTGATCCGCACGACGGAGATGCGGTCGTCGCGCTCGGACTTCGGGCCCACGCTGAGGACGCCCATGAGCAGCAGCGGTCCGGCCTTGAACGGCACCGGCGCGTCGGCGCGCTCGGGCACAGTCACATAAACTAACTGCGGCGGGAGATCCTCGCTGAGGCCGTAGTGCGCGTAGTTGGTGGTCTGCGGCGTGGCCGCGAGCAGGAACCGGCCGGCCACAGTGGTGATACCGTTGCGCACGGCGTCGCCCGGCAGGCCGCTGATGTTGCCCTCGTCGTCACTGATCTGCTCGGCGACCATGTGGCCGACGATGCGGACGCGTTTGCCGTCCAGCGCCTTGAGCTTCGCGGTGAGCTCCAGCCCGCGCGGGCCGACGGGCGTCTGGAAAAAATCCTCGAAGCGCAGCTCGGTCACGCCCTCGGGCAGCGGCGGCAACGCAGGCAAGGGCGCGGCGGCGGCGCGCGCCACGGCTGACACGGGCGCGGCAGGCGCGTTGGCGATGTCCGTCCGCATTCGGCGGCCGAGCGGTGCGGACGTGGAGGCCGCAGTGGGGTCTGCGGTCTCGGCAGCAAACGTCGGAACCGCGAGAACGGCGATGAGCGGGAGGAGGGCGAAGGCGGAAAGTTTCATGGTGGAGCGGCACTGGACCCCGGCGCGCGAACACTAGCCCGCGCGTCTTGGCCGATGTGCCTTTCTCCGCCAGATTATCCCCTGCTCGTGACAGATTCGCGGCGTTCGTGTGAACGGCGCATCACATCGCGGTGACTTGCATGTGACGCGCTCACGCGATCGTCACACGCACGCGGTCACGGGGTTCCGGTCGGCCGGTATTTCCACCCGGCGGCGAGGAGCGCCTGCGCGGTGGTGGGCGTGGCGTTCGGCGGGATGAAGGGGCCGCTCGCGCCGGGATTGCTGTCCAGCACCACCGAGCCGTCGGGCGCGTAGCGCGTGCCGTCGGCCATGACGCGGCTGCCGTCGGCGGTGATGGCCGAGCCGTCGGCCGCGGTGCTGGTGCCGTCAGAGGTGATGCGTGTGCCGTCGGGCGTGGTAAGGGCGAGCGTGGGCGCGTCGCGCCGCAGCACGAGGCCGGCGTAGCTCTCGCCGGCGGCGGGACGGTGGCGCGGGACTGGCAGCCGTTGCGCCCGGCGCACTGGCTGACAGGTGCGTGCCGCCGGGAGCGGGCGTGTTGCGCGTTCGGGGGCGTTGCGGCTCGCAGTGAATGGGAGACAACAGAATTGCCAACGCCGGGCGCATGCGGCTGCATGGTGCCGCCATGACCGAGGGCTGCCTCGACCGGCATGTATTTGTCGGTCTTGCGCTTCTCCTTGGCGTGCGGGCCGACGAAATCAGCTGGGATGCTCATGGTGGGATTTTCTGGTTTGGATTTTGCGGTGCTAATTTGGTGATTTGCTTCACTTGGACTGCTTCCTTCCACGCGCGCCACGCCGCCCAACGTCGCTCCTTGGCCAAAGCCAGTTGCTCCCGCTTCGACGGCTTGTGCTGGCGCAACTCCTCCCGCGATTCCAACGCCGATTCTGCCAACGGAACCTTAGATTTTGCTGCGAGCTCCGCTTGCCGCTGCTCATGCATCGTCCACTTTCTCGCCATCCCTTTCGCAACATACTTCGCCGGTGTGGTGGCCGCTACCGGCTTGGTCAAGTGTGCGAAGATTTCCGCCAGCGACATGAGCAACCGGGACGCACGCACGATGCGCCCTCAATGTGCCAATCAAACGACTTTGATGAAAACTTCGTAGAACGATTAGGTTACTTTCAAGTTCCAGCCCGCACGGACGGCACGCGTGGTTCCGCGCCAGCGCACCCGGCGCCCGTGATTCCGCTCGAAATTTCCCGCAGAAAAACGCGTCCCGCCGCGCACACACGCCGGGCAATACCAACGTCTCAAGAAAATCAGCCGCCGGTTCGGGCAGCGCTCCGAAACTCGGCGGACAACCAAGCTCGGACGCTGACGCCAACTCTCAATGGACGTTTGTTTCAGGCCGACGTCGCGCCCGACCGCTCATACACCACGTCGTAATATTTTTTCCCGGTGTCTGAGGCGGCGAAGTTGGTCTTCGACAATTCGCGGAAACCGCGGGCGCTTAAAAACGCATCCAGGTCCGCCAGCAGACAGCAGCCCTTGTACGACTCAAAATCCGGTGCCTCGGCCTTGATGAAGCGCAGCCCGCCGAGCAGCGGCTCCGCCCCACGCAGCACCAGCAGCTCGCTGCCCTGCGTATCCAGGACCAGGGTGTCATAGCGGCCGGCGTCCACGCCCTCCTCGCGCAGCAGCGTGGGCAGGGTGACGCTGGTCAGGGTGAGCACGCGGGTATAGCTGACGCCCGGCCAGATGTCCTTGTGCTGGTGCAACGGCAGGATGGATGAGGACGCGCCATTGTTGCTCGCCACGTTGAACTGGCACTGCGCGCCATCCTCATGCGTCACGAGGCGCTGCACCGCGCGCTGGCCGGGGTAGCCGACGAGATGCTGTTGCAACATCGCAAACACCTCGGGGATCGGCTCGACCCAGAGCACTGGCAGCCGGTGGCGCCAGTAGAGGTCGCGCTCCTGCCCGGTATTGGCCCCCACATGGATGACGCCGCGCGCCCGCGCGAAAAAGCGGTCTGCGGGCGCGGAGCCCCTGACGGCGAGGCGCAACTGGCGGAACGTGCGTTTGAGGACGGGAAACACGGAGCAGAGAATTAATTTGATCGCGGAAGCGCGAAAGGGCGGAAACGCGGAATCAATCCGTTGCTTTTTGCGTTTCCACTCCGATGTGTTTCCGCGATGGGTTCGGAAAAATCAGCGTCGCATCCCGCGGGTCAGGCGGCTGGTCGGCTTCACCGCTGCGGCGGTGACCTCGGCCAGCGCCTTCTCGTCGAACAGCGCCGAATAGATATAGGGAAAGCCCTCGATTTTTTTGCGCTCCACCGCGACGCCCATGTAGCGCTCGATGCTGCGCGCGTCGCGCACATCGTCCTCGGTCACCAGCGTGAAGGCGTCGCCGGTGTTGTTGGCGCGGCCGGTGCGGCCGATGCGGTGGACATAGTCCTCGGCGTTCTCCGGCACGTCGTAGTTGATGACGTGCGAGATGCCCGCGATGTCGAGGCCGCGCGCGGCGATGTCGGTCGCGCAGAGCACCTCGTATTTGCCGCTCTTGAACCCGGCGAGCGCCTCGATGCGCTCACGCTGGTTGCGGTCGGAGTGCATCACGCCGACGGTGTGGCCGCTGCGCTCCAGCTTTTGCGCAATGCGGTCCGCGCCCATGCGGGTGCGGGAGAAAATCAGCACGCTCTTGAACTCGGTCTTCTCCAGCAGCAGCTGCAGCAGGTCGAATTTTTGCGACGCGACAACCGGGTAAAACGCGTGCGACACCGTCTCCGCCGGCGAACGCACGCGGCCAATCTCGACCTTCACCGGATCCTTCAGCGCCCACGCGGCGAGCGAGGCGAGCTCGGGCGGCAGCGTGGCGGTAAAGAACAGCGTCTGGCGCGTAGCGGGGGTCTTTTGCACGATGCGTTTCACATCGGGCAGGAAGCCCATGTCGAGCATCCGGTCCACCTCGTCGAGCACGAGGATGTCAATGTCCTTGAGCGAGCAGTTGCCGCGCTCGAGATGGTCGAGCAGCCGGCCCGGCGTGGCGGCGAGGATGTCCATGCCGCGCCGCAGGTCGTCCTCCTGCTTCCCGTAGCCAACGCCGCCATAGACGATGGTCACGCGCAGATCGGTGAACTTGGCAAATTTTTGGAACGCCTCCTCGACCTGCAGCGCGAGCTCGCGCGTCGGCTCGAGGATGAGGCAGCGCAGCGGCCCATGCTCGTGGAGCCGCTGGATGATCGGCAGCGCGAACGCGGCGGTCTTGCCCGTGCCGGTCTGCGCCGAGCCAATCACATCGCCGCCGCGCAGCACGACGGGAATCGCCTGCGCCTGAATCGGGGTGGGGGTGACATAGCCCATCTCCTGCACGCCAAACGCGAGCGCGTCGCTCAGGCCGAGCGCGGTGAACGCGGTGTCCATCTTCGGGATGTCCACCGGCACGGCTGGCTTGATGTCGGCGGTGCGCGGGTGGTCGAACGTTTTGTCAATCACCGGCCGCTCGCGCGGGCCGGGCCGCGCGCCACCGCGCGAACCGAGCGGGCCGCCCCGCCCGCCTCCAAAGCCGCTGCCCTGGCCGCTGCCGCCGGAAAATCCGCTGCGTCCGCCACCACCGCTACGTTCGCCGCCACGCCCGCCTTCGCGCGGGCGGTCGTGGTCGTGCCCGTCACGCCGGCCGTGGCCATCGCGCGAAGTGTGCTCACCCCGCGGACCGGGCTCACCGCCCGGCCCGTGGCCGGACGAACCACCGTCATGGCGCGCACGCGGCTCGCGAGACGGACGCGGCTCAGACGAACGCCCCGACCCCTGCGGTCGCGGCCCGTGGCCGCGCTCGGAGCGCGCGTCGGCGCGGCGGAGCGTGGGATGCGTCTGATCGTGGGAAACGGGCGAACCGCCGGGGGGCGTGGCGGATTTCGGAGCGGGAGCGGAAGCGGGCGCAATCGTCGCGCGCAGCTTCGCCAGTAATTTCTTGAGCATAACGGGTGTTAAAGGGGTCACGCTTTCGCCTTTTGCCGGCCTTGGCAACCATGGAACGCGCCCGGCAATATCCTACTTCGACTGGAGAATGTCGTCGGAGAGAACAACCGACACCAAAACCCCCACAAACGGGGCAAACGCGAGCAACAGCCAACCAAGCCATCACGCAGGGGATTTTCGTAAAAACAAACCGAGCAACACGCTACCAGCCACAGTTGCAAAATAACCGGTAAAATACGGCACCGCCGAACCGGTCGTAGGGATAAGGATAGACCCAACGAATAGGGCAAAAAATCCCGCGAAGAAATATGCGGCGGGTCTCGTCATCGGATTTCCCGAGTCACACCGCCTCCTCGTAGAGGCGTTCGTAGGCTTTCGCGGCAGTGGTCCAACTGAAATCTTTTTTCATCCCGCGGGCCTGCGCCGCGGCGAGGCGGGCGGGCTCGGCGTGGAGGCGGAGGGCGCGTTCGAGGCCGTCGCGCAAGCCCTCGGCGGTCGGCGGGAACATCAGGCCCGTGCCCTGAGACGGATTTTCGTCGAGATCGGTCACGGTGTCGGCCAGACCGCCGACGCGGCTCACGAGCGGGATCGTGCCGTAGGCCTGCGAATACATTTGGTTCAGGCCGCACGGCTCGAACTTCGAGGGCATCAGGAAAAAATCGCTGCCCGCCTCGACGAGGTGGCTCATGGACTCGTCCTGCCGCACAGCGACGGCAACGCGGTCGGGCGCGCCGGCCGCCAGCTCGCGCAGGGCCGCGAGAAGACGCGGATCGCCGGTGCCAAGCAGGATGAAGCGCACGCGGGCGGTGCGGAAAAAATCGGCGTTGGCCAGCACAAGGTCCACGCCCTTCTGCTCGGTGACACGGCACACCATGCCGAACACCGGCCCGGCGAAGCCGGGGTCGAGGCCGTGGCGGCGCAGCAGTTCGGCGCGGCACGCGGCCTTGCCCGCGAGGTCGGCGGCGGTGTAGCGCGCGGGCAGGTAGGCGTCGCGGGCCGGGTTCCAGATGGCGGGGTCAAGGCCGTTGAGCAGGCCAACGATGTCGCCGGCGCGCGTCTGCACGACGCCGTCGAGACCGCAGCCAAACTCGGAGGTCTGGATTTCCGCCGCGTAGCGCGGGCTGACCGTCGTGACCCGGTCAGCGAAGAGCAGCCCACCCTTCATCATGTTGAGCTGGCCGTAAAATTCGAGGCCATCAATGCCCGTCAGCTCGCCGGGCAGATTGGTACGGTAGAACGAGCGCATGGGAAACACGCCTTGGAACGCAAGATTGTGGACGGTGAACACGGTCTTCATCGCCAGCGTCGCACCGTGGCGCTGCTCGGCGTGGCGCAGCAGGAGCGGCAGCAGCGCGGCCTGCCAGTCATGCGCGTGGACGATGTCGGCGCGCAGCTCGGCAAGGCGCAGTGTCTCGACGACGCCCTTGCAGAAAAAAATAAACCGATGGTGGTTGTCCTCGTAGTCGCGCTCCGGCGTGCCGTAGGGGTGGCGGCGGTCGAAGAACTCCTCGCGGCACACAAAATAGACGGTGAGATTCTGGCGCGGGGAAAACGCGCGCACGTCGCCGCTCATGAACATGTCGCCCATCTCGACCCGCAGCTGCAGCCGGCGTTCCGCCGCGCCCGCCAGCGGATGCTCGACCGCCGCGCGGTAGCCGGGCATGAAAACGGAAACCTCGTGACCGGCGTCGGCCAGCGCGCCCGCGAGCGCACCCACGGCGTCCGCCAGCCCGCCGGTCTTGAGGTAGGGAAAGATTTCGCTGGCGACGTGGACGATTTTCATCGCGCAGGGCTAAACGCGCGGGTTGCCTTTTGCCAGCCGCAAAAAGCGGCCCGCTCCAGGGTGGAGCGACCGGTCCCCAGGACGCCCCACGCGTTGGGGCCGGCGCGCGCCACCTCCCCGAAAAAATTCCCAATGAAATTTCGCGACCGTCTCCTCGCCCATCTTCGCCAGCCGAATTACCGCCCGGCCAACGCCACTGCCCTCGCGCGCGCGCTCGGGCTCAACAAGAAGGAACGCGCCCAGTTTGCGCATGAGCTGCGCCTGCTGCTTTCACGCGGCGAGCTGGCCCCCGTCCACGGGGACCGCGTCGCGCTGGCCGGTGGCGCAGCGACCGGCCCAGCCACCGCCCGCCACGCGAAGCCCACACCGGCCCGCCTCGAACGGCCCATTTTCCAAGCTGGCCACGGCAGCCCCGCAGCCCGGGGCGGAAGCCGCGGGGACTCGCGAAATCGCGCAGGCACCCCGAACGTCAAAAACGAGCCGCCCGCCCGTTCCGCCGCCAGGTCCGGCCGCAACCCACCCGCGCACCGCGCACCGCGGGACGACAACCGCCAGCTGCTCACGGGCAAAATTCAGTTTCGCGCCGGCGGCTGGGGCTTCGTGGTCGCCGACGCCGTGACCGGCCAGCCCAAGGCCGACGCGATCCAGATCCCGCCCGAGGACACCGGAGTCGCGCTGCCCGGCGACCGCGTGGAAATCCGCGTCAACCCCGGCCTCACCCGCCGCCGCGACAAACGCGGCCATGAGCAGACCGGCGCCGTCACCGCCGTCGTGGAGCGCGGGCGCGCGGAAATCGTCGGCACCCTGCACCACGACCGCTCCGGCTGGCAGGTGGTGGCCGATGACCCGAGATTTATTTACCCCGTCGCCGTCAGCGACCCCGGGGTGAGCGGCCTCCGGCCACCGCCCATCGCGGGCGACAAGGTCGTCGCACGCCTGCACGAATGGACGGAACGCAACCGCCCCATCGAAGGCGAGCTGACCGAACGCCTCGGCCGGTCATGGGAGCCGCGCGCCGAACTGCTGGGGGTCTATCGCAAATTTTCCCTCGACCCGCGCTTCCCCGCCGAGGTCGAGCATGAGGTCGCCTCGCTGCCCGACCAGGTGCGCCCGCGCGAGGCGGCGGGCCGGCTGGACTACCGGGAGATTCCGACCTTTACGATTGATCCTGACGACGCGAAGGACTTCGACGACGCGCTCTCGCTGGAGACGCTCGACGGCGGCGATGTGCGCGTGGGCGTCCACATCGCCGATGTGTCGGCCTATGTGAAGACGGGCACCGCGCTCGACCGCGAGGCGCAACGGCGTGGCAACTCGACCTACCTCGTCGGCACGGTCGTGCCAATGCTGCCCGAAAAACTTTCCAACGGCCTGTGCTCGCTCGTCGAGGCGCAGGACCGCCTCACCAAGGCCGCCTTTCTCGTCTTCGACAAAGCCGGCCGGCTCAAAAGCACCTCCTTCGCCAACACCATCATCCGCTCGCGCAAGCGGCTCACCTACAAGCAGGCCTACGCGCTGCTCACCGAGCACGACCTGGCCAAAATCCGCGCGCTCCCGCTCCCCGCCAAACACCAGACCGGCTCGACCGGCCGCGCGCTCAACTCGCTCACCGACCTGGAGCTGGTGGAATTGCAGGGCTGGATCCGCCAGCTTTGGGCGATTGCCAGCCAGCTCCGCCGCGACCGCATGGCGCACGGCAGCCTCGATCTCGACATGCCCGAGACGAAAATCTACGTGGACGCCGAAGGCTACGCCGACCGCCTCGAAAAAATTACCAACGACGAAAGCCACCAGCTCATCGAGGAGTTCATGCTCGCCGCCAACGAGGCCGTCGCGCACCTCACCCGCACCGCCCGCCTGCCCTCGCTCTACCGCGTCCACGACGAGCCCGACGAAGACAAGCTCGCCGAGCTGCGCGAACTGCTTGGCACGTTCGCCATCCAGACGGGAAGCCTCACGCAGCGCGCTGAGATTGTGCGCCTGCTCGCCACGCTCAAGGAGCACCCGCAGGGCCACACCTTGCGTACCCAGCTCCTCCGCAGCCTGAAAAAAGCCTGCTACCGGGGCACGGCCGACGGGCACTTCGGCTTGCACAAGCGCGACTACACCCACTTCACCTCGCCCATTCGCCGCTACTCCGATCTCGTCGTCCACCGCGTGCTCGAACATCATCTTGCAAAGCACGAGGGCCGGACGCCCGGCTACGACCTGGCGCGCATCGGCGCGCTCGGCGAGCACCTGAGCCTGACTGAGATCAACAGCAGCGAGGCCGAACGCGAGTCGCAGAAAATTAAGCTGCTGGAGTTTTTCGAACGCGAGCTGACGAAGAAAAAGAAGACGCGCTTCCTCGCCGTCATCACCGACGTGCGCCCGCACGGCTTCTTCGTCGAGCTGATCGAGTCCATGGCCTTCGGCTTCGTGCCCGCGTCGGCGTTGGAGGAGCCGACGCTGTTCAGCGAATCCGGCCACGGCTCGCTTCTCGGCCGCAAATCAAAGCGCCGCTTCGCCCTCAACGGGCGGCTAGACGTCGAGGTCTTCCGCGTGGACCGCGTGAAGCGGCTGATAGATTTCAGGCCCGCAGAAACTTTAGGATGAAACGAGCAAATATGAAACCACCTCTTTATTTTTTGCTGTTTGCCTGTACGGTATTATCTGGCTGTCTAAACGCGCCGGATAGCGGATTGATGGCCAAGTTGGAGGCCCCGCGCAGAGGCCGTGTTGCTAGCTTCGTGTTAATCGAAGAGTTCTTACGGGCGACATATTGTCCAACTATGACTGATTACAAAATTGAGGTCAATCCCAGCTACAAGGATTTACCCGGAATGCCACACGCTGAGTTTGACGCAACCTTAACAGCAGGCATGGCCAGGATGCTTAAAAAAGAAGGCCTTATTTATGTCGAAATGAGATTCGAAGATTTTGATGGTAGCTCAACTTACCCTGCTTATTTCTTTGGTCTATTCGATCGTAAAACCGGTGAATTAGATCTATTTGACAGAAAGGGAACCAAACCATCCGGAGTATCCGGACTTTATGTGGCCATCATAAATCGCAAGGACTTCGATACGGTATTTTTGGATGTGGAACCTGGCGAAAGCTTCATCACCGAACGAGGATTCGAGGTTCTATTGAAAAAATCGGAGAAGCTCTTCCATGTTGTTGCGCCCTCGATGTGGACGGATTAGACAAGAAGGGATCGACGTAAGGCGAATCGCAATTGTTACTGCAAGCTTTCATGCCGGCTGGTTTCGGTGAGTCAGGGCGTGGCGGGTGGGGCGGTGGCGGTGCGGGCCAGCATTGCGGTGAGGCGCTGGATTTCCAACTGGGTTTCCAATTCGGTGGTACGCTTGGCCAGGCGGGCGAGCTCGTTGGATTTTTCCAAATCGAAAAGCTCGCGGCCGAGGCGATCCTTGGTGGCACGAATCACGGCGAGCTGAGTTTCCAACTGGGCGGCCTCGGTGGCGAGCGTGGCGGCCTTGAACGCAGCGGCGGTGGTGTCGGCAAGGAGCCGGGCGGTGTCGGCATCCCACTTTGCCCGTTTGTCGTCCGCCTGTTTTTTCTCTTCGGCCCGGAGAGTGGCGAGGCGTTGCTCGGCATCGGCCTTGGCCGTGAGCTCCAGCGCGTGTTGGGCGGCGGCTTCGTTTTGGCGGGCGGTGGCGGCAGAGGTGGCGGCGAATGCGGCTTGGGCGGACGCATTCTGGGCATGCTGAAAATAAATGCCGCCGGAGAGGAGCAAAAGGATGACGGGGATGATGAGGTAGAGCCGGTTCATCGGAAAAGACGGTGAATTGAAAAACCGAAGGGCTGAGACAGCGGTGGATGGCAGGAAAGAAGGACGCGAAATGAGCAGGCTCAACGGGCGACGGGAAGAGCCGGGGCGGGCGGCGCGGCGGCGGCGAGTTTTTCGACGAGGGCCGAGAGGTTTTTCAGGTTGGCACCGGCGGGCGTGGCGAGGTCGCGGAGGGAGGACTGTTCCGCGAGGGCTTCGGTTTTGGCGGTTTCCAAACCAGCGACCGCTTTCCCCTCGGTGGCAAGGTCCTCCTTGAGACGGTCAAGCTGGCGCGCGAGGTCGGCGGCGCGGCGGCGGGCGGCATCAAGGTGGTCGAGCGCAGCCTGGCGGGCGGCTTGGTCGGCGAGATCGCGGGCGGCCTGGTCGGCGCGTTCCTGTTTGCGCTGCTCCTGCGCGGCGAACGTGGCAGCCAGGGCCTGCTGCTGCGCGTCGTGCTCGGCCTTGAGTGTGGCCGCGTGCGCGGCGACGTGCGCGGCCTGGCGGTCGGCGTCGGCCTGCCGGAGCACGGCCACGGCAGACCAACGGTAGCCGGCGAAGGCGAGCAGGGCGGCGAGTGGCAGAATGATGTAGAGTTTCATGTGGCGGGGATTTTAACCGCGGAGGACACGGATGGATGCGGATCAGGATGACAGAAGATAAAAATGGGGCCGGGGCACGAACGGGGAAACGGCAGAACGGAACGCGACGAGGACGCCCGGCTCCGGCCGGGAAAATTGGCGGCAGGTTTCATGGCGCAACAGGAGGCGCGGACGCGAGGGCTTCGCGGAGACGCGTGAGAGCAAGCTGAAAAGCGGTGTCGGCCGGGAAACGCGCGACGGCTTTTTCAAGCGCGGCGAGGGCGCGCGCATCCTGGTGCGACTGCTGGCAGGCGCGGACGAGCAGTTCCCAGGCGCGGCGGTCGGGCGCGAGCAGGCCGGCGGCGAGACCGGGCTCAAGGAGCGCGATGGTCTGGCCGGGCTGGCCGAGGTTGAAGTAGAGGCCGGCGAGATTGTATTGGTCGGCGGGTGCCTTCAGGAAACCATGCCCTTGCGCGCGCTCGAGTGCGAGGAGCGAGCGGAGTTGCTCACGACGGATGGCGCGGGCGTCCTGGGCTTCGGCGGCGAGGTGGAGATAGGTCGCGGCGAGCTGCTGCCAGTAGGAGGCGTTGGCGGGGTGCTGCGAGACGAGCAGCTCAAGCAGCTCAGCGACTCGCGCGAGGTCGCCGAGCTGCTGGAGCGAGGCAAGCATGAGGACGTAGAACTGCTCGCCCGGGTGAACCGTGAGCGCAAGGCCCTGCCCGGCCTCAGTGAGGGCGGCGGTGAATTGCGCCGGGTTGGGGGGCGTGGCGGCGAGGGCGCCGTTGTAGAGGACGGAGGCAGCGAAAAGATGCGCGTCGGCGAGGACGGTCCCGCCTTCGCCCCGCAGCCCCGGCGCGGCCAGAGGGGCCTCGACGAGCCACCGGCGGATAAGGACACCGGCCTGGTCGAAGCGAGCGCGCTGCGTGGCGGCATCCGGGGCGACCGTGGCAAGCTGCGCGGCGACTTGCGCAACAAGATAGACGAGGTCGAGCCGGGGGCGGGCGTCGAGGAAGGGATGCGTGTCGGCAAGGCGGAGCGAGGCTTCAAGCGGCGGGAGCGCATCGGCGGGGCGGCCTTGGGTGAGAAATATCTGCGCCCGGACTTGGGAGAGGACAAACGCGTCGTAACTGTCGGGAGCAGCCAGGGCGAGGAGGTCGTCGGTCAGGCTGAGCGCGGCGGGATAGTTTTTGGCATCGGTGAAATCACGCAGCTCGCCGAGCCGCACGGAGATTTTTCCGGAAATTTCCCGGGAAGGCTCAGACGGTGCGGCCGCACGTATGGCGGGTGGCAGGCCGGAGGCGAACAAAAGGAGGAGAATGCAACCCAGGCGACGCATGGTCAGGGGGTGCGCTGGACTACGCGGGTGGCGCGGGTGCTGACGGCGAGACCGGTTTTCTTGCCGGGGATAAATTTGGAGCCGAGCACTTGGGCGAGCGCCGAGGCCTCCAACTCGCGATGATCCGAGCGGATGACGTAGGCGTCGTGCGGATTGCCGGCGGCGTCGATGATAAAGCCAATCTCGACTTCGCCAAAAATACTTTCGCCCGAGGTCGGATTGAGCGGGGCCAGCCGCCCCTCAATAAGGGGAACGGGATTTTGATCGAGTTCAGAGAGATCAAAAATATTGCCGAAACCGCTGCCATTACCCGAGCCGGTGTTGCCGGAACCGGGTCGGCCGATTGGAATGGTGATGCGACCGACTGGCCGGCCGAGGTCGGCGAGAGGCGGCAGCTGGATGGGCAGGGGAAAAGGCGCATCGAGCGCGACCGAGGGCGGGTCGGCCTGCATCAGCGGCGCAGGTGCGCGGCTGGGTGCGTCGGCCGATTGGGCAGAGGCTTCAGCCAAGGGCAAAGGCTCGTCGGGCTCGATGGGCGGAACGAGGATAATTTCGACCGTGGGCACCGGCTCGGACACGGCAGTGAGCACCGGCTTGGAATTGAAGCCGAGCGCCAGCCCGGCGTGCAGCAGCAGCGAAACGAAAAGGGCGATGACGAGGTCGCGACGCATGGCTAAGAAATGGCTAAGGGCTGAAGTGCGGGTAGCGGAGGGGAGGTTAAGATGGCCGGCAACCTACCGACCGGTGGGACGGGGGAGAGTTTCAATGGAAACCTGGGTGATGCCGGCCGCGCGGATTTCGTCGAGGGCACGGACGGTGTCGCCCCAGTGGGCGGCGGTGTCGCCGGAGACGAGGATGCGCGGAGCGGGGGTGGCGGCCTGGTAGGCGGCGACCCGCGCGGGGAGGTCGGCAAGCGCGATGGGCTCGCGGTTCCAGTAGGCGGTGCCGGCACCGGAAACCTGGAGCACGACGGTCTGGTCGTCGGGATCAAGACGGGCGGCGGGCCGCGCCTGCGGCAGGCCGACAGGGACGGACTGGAGGCGGTTGAGCGAGAGGGTAAAAAGCACGAAGGTCGCCAGCAGAAAAAAAATCACATCAATCAACGGGATGATCTCGATGCGCGCGCGGCGGCGGGCAGGGGCGGCGGTGAAGCTGGCGGGAAGAAGCGGCATGGTCAGCGGAGCGAGCCGGGAGGGACGACGCCGGAGGCGGCCCGCGCTTCCGCACCCCTGACAGGTGGAACCCGCGTCTCGACGAGGATCTTGCCGATGCCGACATCGCGGATCTCGTCAATGACGTCGCGAGCCTGCGTAAAAAAGGCGCCCGCATCGCCGTTGAGCAGGATACGCGGATTGGGCGCGGTCTGTTTGTAGGCCTGGAGGCGGGCGATGAACTGGTCGCGGGTGACGGGTTCCTTGTCCCAGGCAAGCGTGCCTTCGGCGGTGAGGGTGATGGTGCGCGCACCGGCCGGGTCGCGCGGCTCGCCCGTGGCGGCACTGGGCAGGGCGACGGCGAGGCCGCCGGATTTGTTGAGCGAGAGGGTAAAAAGCACGAAGGTCGCCAGCAGAAAAAAAATCACGTCAATCAACGGGATGATCTCGATGCGCGCGCGGCGGCGGCGCGGGCCGGCGGTGAAATCTGCGGGGAGGAGCGGCATGACGGCGGGGCGCGGCGGCGGATGAAATGAATCAGGAAAGAGGAGCGGTAGCCGGGGCCTGCTTGAGCAGGACCTCGAGCGCGCTGGCGGCGTCGGAGAGGTCGTGACGGGCCTCGTCGAGGCGGGTGTTAAGGACGTTGTAGGGGAAGAGGCAGAGGATGGCGATACCGAGGCCACACCAGGTGGCGATGAGCGCCTCGCCGACGCCGCCCGTAATCTGGCCCGCGTTGGCGGCAATGTCGCCGGTGCCGAGCGCGCCAAAGGTGTTCATCATGCCGGTGACGGTGCCGAGCAGGCCGAGCAGCGGGGCGGCGGTGATACAGGTGTCGAGCACGGCGAGGCCCTGCTGGTAACGAGCGAGCTCACGGTTGGCGGCGCGCAGCAAGGCGCCGGCAAGCGCAGGGCCGTGATGCGTAAGCGCGGAGGCGAGCACTCGGGCGACGAGATCGCGGCTGGTCCCGCCCAAACGCACGGCACCGGCGGGGTCGCCGCGGCCGACGTGGTCGAGCATCTTTTCCACCAGGCCGGGGTCGCGGGTCGCTTTTTCCCGGACAAGAAAAATGACGCGCTCAACGACGACGGTGACGGCGACGAACGAGACAAACAGGATCGGCCACATCATGACGCCACCGCGATCAAACAGCTCCAGCGGCGAGCGGCCCATGAGGAGGGCGAGAGGAAGGGAGGAGGTCATGGGAACAAGGGAGGACGGAAGAATCGGCTCAGGCTAGGGTGTGCCGGCGACGGACGGAAGCAAATGTTGGCCATCATCCCACCCGCGCGAGCCGCCCGCCGAGCGCGAGGTCAGAACTTCCAAGCCAGGCCGGTGGAGAGCAACCAGCGCGGCTGGAGTTGGAGCCCATTTACGCGCTGGAAAACAGGCAGTTGCACAAACGCGAAGGCGGTCGCCTTCCCGCCGAGCTCCGCCGTCACACCGGGACTGAGATACATGGACGTGCCGCCGCTGTTGGCGGCGTCGCTGTTGATGCCGGCCTCGCGTCCGTCCCAGCGGGCGTTGGCCTGGAGCTGCGGGGTGAGCCAGCCAGACGTGAGGCGGCGGACGCCGACGCTGACCCCAAGGCCGGACGACGGACGGAAACCGTCGCGCGCATTGAGCGGTTGGGTGAGCTGCGCCTGCGCGAACCAGCCCCAGTAGAGGCCCGGCCGCGTGTAGGCGGTGACGCTCACGAGGAGGTCGGTCGTGCCGGTGCCGAGCTGGAGCCCGCGGTCGAGCGCCGTACCGGCCTGCGGACCGCCGGCGAAATTTTGGCCGAAGCCGCCCGTCGGCAGCTTGAGACCGAGCGACACCGCCACGCCGCGCGTGCGGCCGGGCGACGCAAACTCGTAACGCACACCGACCCGCACGTCGCCCACGCCGCTGACATGCGAGGTGGAGGCGGCGGTGTCGCCGGCGGCGATCGTGCGGTGGTCGCGGTCGGAAAATGGCACCGCCAGCGACAGGCCCCATGCAGAGCCGCTGCTGTAGCCGAGGTCGAGGGTCGTGTTGCGGCTGAGGGTGCTGAGCTGGATCTCGGCGGCGTTGGGGAACGCCAGCGCGGCAGTGTCCACTCCATCTGTGCCGTGGCGGAGGCTCGACTGGCTGATATACTCGAAGCGCACACTGGCGAGCAGGCCGGGCGTATCGCTGAAGCCCTGCCCTGCCCAGTCGGAGCTGAGCGAGCAGCCACAGATCGAGCAGGCCGGGCTGGTGGCCGGGATCAGTGCAAGCGCCAGCGTGAAAAGCGGGCGGCGGATAAAAAAGCAAACGGATGAGGAAAAATTAACCGGGAACATGAGAAAAAACGCAAAAGAAGGGTGGGAGAAATGCGCGCATGGGCCGGAACGGCATGGCGGGCGGGGAACAGGAGCGTGCCGACCCCGGCACGGGTGATGCGCGACGAGGTCGCCGCGCCTCCAAGGCTGGTCCGGTGGGCAGGAAGAGCACCCCCGCACCACCGGCCAGACCGTAATCAAAAAACCTCAGACCGCGCGTGGTGGCGGAACCGGCGGGCTGGCGCGTGACGCGCCCAGCATGATCCTGCCGCCAGGCGGCTGCGGTAAAAACTCCGGCATATTCAGGACGAATATCGGGGCCGGTTGGAAAATGAGCAGGACTTTGCCCGGGAAATTCGCCGCCGGCGTGGCGGGGTTGTCCGGCTGCTGCTTGGCGGCGCTCACCGCGTCGCACACCTCGCACTCGTTGCCTGGCGTGAACGTCAGCCGCACGGCTTCGGCGAGCGGCCTCGTGCGCGAGTAGGAGACAATCATGCGCGCCCAGCCGGCAACCTGGACCAAATCCCACTGGCTGCCCGTGGCGAGCAGCCACGCGAGCAGGACGGCGGCGACCTGGAAACGACGAAACATCGTCACGAGGCCAGCTCATCCGTCCGTGCTTGTCAAGCGCCGCCACGTCTCGGGCAAAAGGCTGCAGTCCTGATGCGGGTCAAAACCCTCCAACTGCGTTTCCAGCCCGCCATTGACACCTTCCGCGCCTGGCCTACGTTCGCGCCCTTTGTCATGATTTTCCCCGCCATCCTTTCACGCCTCGGTCGTGCCGCCGACTGACGCCGCCCGCGCGCCATGCCGTTTTACCGCTACCTCCCGGCGCAGGCCCCCTGCAAACTCTGTGGCGACGGCTTCGACCACCGCCAGAGCGCAACCGACGCCGCGCTCACGGCCTGCCCGACCTGCGGCCAGCAGGTCACCCGTGCCGCCGTCGTGGCCATGCACCAGCCCAAGCTCCTCGCCCCGCTCTCCGTCTCCGCCGCAAAGTCGGCCGGCTTCACGGTGTTCAAACGTGTCGCCGGCGGCGGCGAGTTTGAGAAACAATAAGCCGCTCCACCCGTCCCCTTTCCCTTGATGACCCGCCGCGTTTCCCTCCTCCCGCTCCTCGCCGCCCTCATGCTCGTCTTCGCGCCCGTACGAGGCGCTGACGCACCCGCGCCCCCCCCCTCCCCCGCCGGCCAGCCCACGACCTCGGCCGCCATCACCAGCACCATCGCCCAGGCGGTGTCCTCGGCCGTGCCTCCTTTCACCCTGGAAGAGGCCGTCGCCCGCGCGCTCGACAAAAATTTCGACCTCCAGATCCAGCGTCTCTCCGTGCAAAGCGCCAACGACTCGGTCATCATCGCCGACGCCGCCTACAACCCCACCCTCACCGCCAGCTCCACCGTCGCCGGCTCGCGCGCCGCCGCACTCGGTGCCGTTACCCCCGGCTCGCAGGCCGACTCGTTGTCGCCCCGCGTGGGCGTTTCGCAAAAAATTTCCTCCGGTGCGACGTTTGGCGTCAGCGCTGGCGTGGATCGCAGCGTAAGCGCGTTCAGCACCAACCCATACGGCGGCGTGCTCTCGCTCAACGTCCGCCAGCCGCTGCTGCAAGGCGCGGGCGTCGCCGTCAACCGTGCCGCGCAGGACCGCGCCCGCCTCGGCGTGAAGCTGGCTGGCGCCAACTTCAAGTCGTCCGTGCTCAGCATCGTCCACGACGTCGAGTTCGCCTACTACGCGCTCGTCTTCGCCCGCGAGCAGCTCGGCGTGCGCCAGTTCGCCCTGGAGGTTGCGCTGCGGCTCCTGGATGAGAACCGCGCCCGCCGCGCCGCCGGCGTCGCGATTGACCTCGATGTGCTCCAGGCCGAGGTCGGCGTCGCCAACGCCCGCCTCACCGTCATCTCCGCCGAGCAGAGCGTGCACGACCGCGAGGATGCGCTGCTGCAGCTCATCAGCCGCTTCAACTTCGACGCGCCCATCGGCCCCGTGAGCCTGGGGGATGATTCCGCCGCCCAAGTCACCCTCGCCGGCTCCTACGCGCTGGCCCGCAGCAGCCAGCCCGATCTCCTGGCCGCAGCCATTTCCCTCGGCCAGCTCCGGCTCGACGTGCTCACCGCCGACAACGCCCGCCACCCGCAGCTCGACCTCGGCGGCAGCCTCGGCCTCAGCAGCCGCGAGAACAACTACGGCGACGCCACCAGCCAGCTCCTCACCGGCCGTGGCGAGAGCTGGTCGCTCGGCCTCAACCTTACCCTCCCATGGGGCCTGCGGGCCGAGAACGCCCGCTACCGCCAGTCCGTCGCCAGCCTCGACAGCGAGCAGGCGCGCTACGAGCAGCTCGACCAGAGTCTCCTCGCGCAGGTGCGCACCGCCGTCCGCGCCGTCCAGACCGGCCGCGAAAGCGTCGCCATCGCCGCGCTCGCCAGCAGTCTGAGCCAGCGCCAATACGATCAGGAAAAGGCGCGCTACGACGCCGGGCTGGCCACCTTCCGGGATGTGCAAAATTTTCAGGCCGACGCCAACAATGCCCGCATCTCCGAGCTGCAGGCCCGCGTATCTCTCCGCCAGGCGGAAGCCGACCTCGCCCGCCTCGAAGCCAGTTCGCTCCCGCACTACAAAATCAAGCTCGCCGAATGAGCTTCTGCCACCGCTGACCGGGCGGCACCAAACCACGCGAACCGGTGACAGGTAATATTTTGCCTACGCCAGTGCCGGCTCCCGGCGCAGGCGCAGCAACAGCGCGGTGGTGACAAACCCGATTCCCAGCCCGGTCAGATGGGCGGTACCGCTGACGTGCGGCACGACTCGGTCAAACAGCACCTGAATGACCACGATCGAGATCACGGCGCGCAATTGCCGGCCGGCGACGCGCGCGCCATGCGTCCGATACTCCCGCCAAAAAATCGCGCCGTGCGCGCCGACCAGGCCCAAGATCGCGCCGCTCGCGCCGACGACCACGCCATCCTCGATCCAGCCGAGCCGCGCGAACAGCACGACCCCGCCCAGCGCGCCCACGCCGGAAACGAGGTAAATCAGGAGCAGCCGCCCTGCCCCGCACATCCGCTCCACGAAGCGGCCGAGGAGCACGAGCGCCAGCATGTTGAAGGCCAGGTGCGCCGTGCCCGCGTGCAAAAAATTCGCCGCCAGCAGCCGCCAGGTATCGCCCCGACCGAAGTCTTCCGTCACCACTGCCCCGAGGCGGTCAAACGTCTCCCCGCTGAGCTCGAAACCTCCGCTCATCGCCAGCTCGGCGGCATACATCAGCAGATTCAGCGCGAGCAACGCATACGTCGCCACCGGCGCGCGCCGCCCGGCCGCCCCGTTGCCCTGCGAGAGCCGCGTCTCGTGCCCAGCCTCCGCGATGACCGAGGCGAGATAGGCCCGCGTTTCCGGTGGCAGCAGAGCCGCGCGCCCGGCCAGCCCGCCCTCCAGCCGCCACCTCGCCGCCTCGGCCGTGATCGCGTTGGCCGAGCGCGTCAACGGCTCCAGCCGCGCCCGCGCCTCGTCCGCCTCGCCCGCCACCAGTTCCGCCGTGCCGAGCAAAAACTCCCGCGTCTCCGCGCGGGGCGGGTGCGGCAGCGAGGCGAGCAGCGTTTCCAGCCCCGCCCGCTCGCCGGTGAACGACAGGAGGATGAGCCGGGATTGCGAGCGCAGCATCTCATAGCCGGGCCGGTCGAGCAGGTGCTGGTGGCTCCGGTAGGCGGCGACCAGCTCGTCGAGCCGGCCCGTCTCGCCGAGCGCGCGCAGATAAACACCCCGCAGACTGATCTGGTCGGGTGTGTTGCCTGCGCGGGCCGTCTCGTCTCCCAGCGCCGCCACGATTTGCTCCCACTCGTGCCGCAGCCGCCACACCTGCGTCCGCACCGCAAGGCCCAGCCGGCCGGGCAACGCCGCGTAACGCCCGAAAATTTCCAACGCCAGCGCGCGGTCACCCCGGCCCGCCGCCTCATAGCCGCGCAGCAACGCCGACTCGTGCCATTGCACGCCGGCCGGGTGCAGCCACCGCGCCACCTGCGCCAGCCGCCGCGCCGCCGTCCATCGCTCGGACTGAATGCGCGCCTGAATGTGCCACCGCACCAACCCCGGCGCGATGAGGAAAACCGCGACCAGCGCGCCGCCGACGTAACCCGCCCAGCCGGGAAACAGCCACCAGCCCGCCACGGTGACGCCCAGCGTGACGGCACAGACCGCCACCCAGTCCCACGCCCGCGCCGGCCCGCGCAGCATCCGCGCGAGCGCAAGCCCGGCGATGAGCACCGCATTCCAAAAAAGGACGATGTTCCAGTCCATGCCGCAGAGGGATGGCACGCTCCGCCGCAGAGTTCAATCCGCCATCACGATGGTAGCCCGGCCTGAGGCGTGGCGCATTTGAATTTTTGGTTCAAAATAGCTGCGGTCCGCCGGCGGGCTGCGGCCTCACTCCAGAATTTTCCGCAAACTGTCGAGGTCGAGGACGCTCGCGAGGCTTTCCTCCTGCACCACCGCCGCCGCGAGGGCTGATTTCTCGCGCTGCATCGCGCGGATTTTTTGCTCCACGGTGTCGGCGGCGACGAGGCGATACGCCACCACGGGCTGCGTCTGGCCGATGCGGTGCGTGCGGTCAATCGCCTGCGCCTCCACCGCGGGGTTCCACCACGGGTCGCAGAGGATGACGTAGCTCGCGGCGGTGAGGTTGAGACCGAAGCCGGCAGCCTTGAGCGAGAGGAGAAAGACGGTCTGGGTGCGGTCGGTCTGAAATTTTTCCACGAGCTCGGCGCGGTTCTCCGTCTGGCCGGTGAGCATGAGGTGCGCGATGCCGGCGGTGGCGAGGCGGGCCTGGATGAGCTTCAGCAGCTCCACGAACTGGCTGAACACGAGCACCTGCTGGCCTTCGTCGCGCAGCTCCTCCAGGCGCTCGAGGAGCGCGTCGAGCTTGGCGCTGGGGAGCTCGCGGTGGGCGTCGGCCACCAATGCGGGGTGGCAGCAGATCTGGCGCAGGCGCAGGAGGCTGGCGAGGACGTTGAAGCGTACGGCATCGAGCGCGCGGTCGGTATTGACGCCAAGGAGCTGGGCGCGGGCGCGCTTAAGCTCGGCGTCGTAAAGGAGGCGTTGCCCGCCCTCGAGATCCACCAGGATCTCGTCCTCGGTGCGTGGGGGCAGCTCGGGCGCGACCTGGGACTTGGTGCGGCGGAGCATGAAATGGTGGACGCGGCGGCGCAGGCGCGAGGCGGAGGTGGCGTCGTCGTCGGGAAACTGACGGCGGAAGCCCGCCTGCGGGCCGAGCAGGCCCGGCTGCACAAAGGCAAAGAGGCTCCAGAGATCGAGCAGGCGGTTCTCGATGGGCGTGCCGGTGAGCGCGAGCCGGTGCGCGGCCGGGATGGCGCGCGCGGTGACGGCGGTCTGGCTCAGGGGATTTTTGATAAACTGCGCCTCGTCGAGGATGACGGCGTCCCACGCGTGGTGTTTGAACCACGCGGCGTGGTTGCGGAGCTGGGTGTAGTTGGCGACGAGGATGGCGGGGCCGTCGGGCGGACCGGGGGGCGTTTTTTCCAACGTGTATCCGCTGTTGAAAATAATGGTGGGGAGCGTGGGGGCGAAGCGCTCCGTCTCGGTCTGCCAGCCGTGCATGACGCTCTTGGGGCAGACGACGAGCGCGCGGAGCGGTTTGCCGGCGCGGGCGGGGTCGCGGCGGATCGTCTCGGCGTGGTGCAGGAGCCAGGCGAGCGCCTGCACGGTTTTGCCGAGGCCCATGTCGTCGGCGAGGATGCCGCCGAAGCCGTTGGCCGCGAGGTGCGCGAGAAAATGGAAACCCTCCTCCTGGTAATGCCGCAGCGTCGCGCGCAGGCCGGCGGGCGGCGGGGGCGCGGGCAAGGTGG
>CAIQBC010000315.1 GCA_903869955.1 uncultured Opitutia bacterium | reverse complement strand
GGGCCCCATAGTAGGACTGCGCGCCGTTGTGGCCCACGAAGACGCGGCCGTAGCGGCGGTCACCGTAGAGCGCGCCGCCGAGTTCCCGGATATCCGCCGGCGTCTTCACCCAACTCGACGTCTTTGTGTCGAACTCGCCCAGTTTCTGTAACGCGAAATATTCCTCTTCCGTCAGCAGCTCGATGCCCATGGCCGCCGCCAGATCCATGACACTGTTTTTTGGTTTAAATTCCTTCCGCGCATCCAGCGCTTCCCGGTCGTAACAAAAACTGACGCGACCTTTGGGACTTTGTACGGAACAATCATAAAAGACGTATTCGCCCGTCTTTTTGTCCTGACCCACCACATCCGGCTCGCCGCCGGTTTTTTCCATTTCACCGAGCGACCACAGCTTTTCGGCCTTGGCTTCCAGTCTCGTCTTTATTCTGGCCCAGTCCAAGCCCGTGTGGCGGCCCATGTTTTTCTCAAACCGGGCCTGCAACGTCCCGAGCAGTGAGTCCCGTTGGGCGGGGGAGAGGGATTTTTTTGAATCAGCGGCTTTCATGCGGGTTCTTGAGATGATGAGTGATGATGCGGTCTGCGCTCCTGCTTCCGGCCAAATAGATCGGGTTGAGACCGCGACGGACACGGATTTTTAATAGGAGGCAACAGAGGAAAAGGAGAGAGATCTGAGACTGGCGCTCCGGCCCTCCATGACTTCAGTTACCTCCTGTAAAAGGATCGGATTGAGACCGCGACCGATTTGATTTTGAAGAGGAGCTAGCGTGAGGATGATTGAAGGCATGGGTTCCGTCACTGTTGCGAGCTTCGCCCCGTCACGTCTGGCAGGAAGCAAAGACGCAGGGCGGAAAGCCGCTGGTTTTCATGGGAGTTTGGGGGCCGGACACATCCAGCCGGGGTTGAGGCGAGAAAAGCGGGGCAAGGCCGTCGGCGTCAACCAAACTGCGCGGGATTTTGTGGGTGGGTGGGGCGGGAAAGGCTGTTCGTTGTGGGCGGGGTGAGGGCACCCCGCCCACATTTACATCTCGGGCCTGCCTTCACTCAGTTCGGCACTTCGCTGCGGAAGACGACGGTGTCGCGCGGGGCGGATACGGCGGCGGCGGTTGAACCGTCGGGCGGGGGGATGGCGATCGTGAACGTCTGGGTGCGCTGGGGGAGCGGCTGGCCGGCCGCATCGAGAAACGTGAGCGTCGCCGCATGTTCTCCGGGCGGGAGGCGCAGCGTGGCGAGGCTGAGATATTGCGGGAGATTGTCCCACGCGCGCGTGTCGGCGGCAGGCGTGGTGGCGGCGGCGGTGAGCTTGGCGAGCAGGCCTACGACGCCGAGCGCGACGGCGGTGTTTTCGGCGTCCTTGCTTTTTTTCGTCCTGGCGGCGACGACTGCGCCGGTGAGCGCAATGTTGCCGAGGGTGTCGGTGGTCTTTTTGAACACGGCCTTGTTGCCCAGGATGTAGTCCATCACGCGGCCGCCCCGCGTTGTGGCCTGATAGCTGACGTCATCCCACGGCGACAGCTCGGCGGTCTGCCCGGCGACTTCGAGGCGGGCGCGGACGGCGCGCGACGGTTGGGCGAGAACCCTGAGCTGCTCGCCGTATTCGCCGGCGGCGATTTTGCGCGGGCCACGGCCGTATTCGACAAAGACGAGGACGTTGGCCGACACGTCGTAACCGGGCAGCGGATGCCCGGAGTTTTTGCGGGCGCGGGCGAGCGCGTCCGTGCCGTCGCCGCCGAGCTTGGCGCTGGCGTACCCGTCGAGCCAGTCGGGGAGCACCCAGTCGCCGGCGTAGGTTTTGTCCACGGTGTCGCTGTCAATCAGCTCGCCGTCGCGGCAGAGGGCACGGGCGTTGTCGGGCTCGCCGTCGCGCCAGTAGAGAATGGCGCGGTAAAAATCAGCCATGACACGCTCGTAGGGCTCGCCGATGAAGGGCTTCTCGGACTCGGCGTGAAACGTGCCTCGCGCCGCCGCCGCCTCGGTGCCGGGGCCGGCGCTGGCGAGCGCGCCCGTGCTGGCGATGCGGGCTGAGTCGAGCTTGGCCCGCGCCTCGTCGGGCTGGCCGCGCCGCAGCGCGGCGGCGGCGACCCGGTATTCCCAGAGGACACGGTCGCGGGGTGGGGCGACGGCGAGAAAGGCGTTGCCGTCCACGACCGGATCACCGGTGAGCTGAACGACGGGTGCGGGCGGGACGCTGATGCAGCCAGCCAGGAGACAGAGAAAAGCCAGCAGCCAAAGGGCGGAGGGCGGAGGCGCCGCTTTCGTCCAGGCTCCTGCCGCCGCCATGCTCTGGCGTGGCGGGACGGCCCCGCAGGCGGGAGGCAGAAAGCGGCGGACGCGGAGGCGAAGCATGGGCGGAAGCAGGAAATGAAAACGCCGCGCGGGAGGCAACCACGGCGCGGCGGAAAAAGCGGTGCGGTCTGCGGCTCAGTTGCCGCCGGTGAGTGCGATGTCCTCCATGAGCGCGAGGGCGGTGGCCTCGGCGATGTCATTCACGTCGAACTGGCGGGCGAGGTGGGCGGCCTGGGTTTTTTTGCCGAGCACGTCGCTCGCGCTGGCCTGCCCGATGATGACGGAGTCCTTCAGGCGGATGGCCGTCGCCGTGATGTCGGGCACGGCGATGACTTGGTCGCTCGCAATGCCGGGCACCGTGAGCGTGCGGCTGGAGATGAGCACCTCGATGACGACGTCGGCCACGCGGGCGAGGGCCTCGCGGTCTTTGCGCGCGGCCTCGTCGGTCGCGACCGTAAAGTGGTCCATCGGCTTGTCGGCCATGAGGTCGGTCGCGGCGCGCTGGTCGGCGAGGACGCCGCCGCCGGCGCGGAGCGGGCGGCCGAAGAGGCGTTCGACGTCGCGCACGGTCTGGCGGTCGGCGAGCGCGGACGCGGGCTTGGGGGTGGCGGCGTAGGTGTTGTCGGCGGTGACGCGCGTGGTGGTTGTGCTCGCAGTGCCCTTGCCGGGCGTGCTTTCGCCGGGCTTAGGCGCGGCCGGCGCGGGGGCGCTGAAACCACCGGTGATGACGGTGACCTGGGTTTGCGGTGCGTCCGCCTTTGCCGGAGCCCCGGCGCGGTTCGCTGCCCCCGGGTCGGCCTCGAAAGCGGTCTTGGTTTCGACTTGCACGCCCTCGACGTGCTCCTTGCGCGCCGTGACGCGGAGCCCGGAGGTGGTGTCAACGAGCTCGCGGTTGACGTAGAGCAGCAGGCTCGGTTTGCCGAGTTTGGCGTAGGCGGCGCGGAAATTTTCGACGACCTGCTGTGCCTTGTCGGGTGCAATGATGGTGGTGGTGGCGGGCGTGTAGAGCTGCTGCTCGTAGGCGGCGCGCGGTGCGGACGCGCCAGGCGCGACCGTCACGGTGACCGTCACCGGCAGATCGCTTTTGGTCGTGGCCGTGGCTGGCGCGGTCTGCGCCGACGCGGTCGCGGCCAGCAGGAGGAAGGCGGAGAGGTGGACGCAGGTTTTCATGGCGGGGAGATCAGCGGACTTGCTTGACGCGGATGGTGTATTTGCTGGCCTTCGGGTTCATCGAGTCGAACGAGACCGTCTCCGTGGCGTATTCGCTGAGCGGAAGAGTCACCCATGGCGGATCACCCTCGGTGGCGAAACCTTGCTCGTCCTTGAACACGCACTGCACCTGCACGACGATGCGGCGGCCCTCGCGGTTTTTCAGATTGGCCTCGGCGTGCAGCCGGCCGTCGGGGAGCGTGACTTTGCGGTCGCCGACGCTCGTGACCGAGGCTTGGACGGCGGGATCCATCAGCACGACCGTCGCGTTGGCCTCGGAGACGCCGGGGTGCTTGTCGCTTTGCGGCGCATAGGGCCCGGAGGTTTGGCAGCCGGCGAGAAAGAGGACGGGCAGAAGCCAGAGGCCGGCGGTCAGAGGCCGGAGGGCAGTAAGGGTGGTGCGTTTCATGGTCGGAGGGTGATGGGGGGCAGCCGCGCGTTCAGCGGTAGGCGGCGTCCTCGAGGCCTTGTTTCTTGATTTCAGCGGAGTCCTCCCAGACGATCTCGCTCGTCCGCGCATCGGTCAGACGGAAGGCATAGAGCACATAGTCGCTTGTGCCTTGTGTGGTTTTGGTGGTGAGGCTTTGAAGCGTGCCGGTGAGAAAATAATCCGCGCCGCGAAACTCCACGACGTTCGGATCGGAGGAGGCCGTGACGAGGCCTTGCTGCTTGAGCCGTTGCTCGCGCTCGAGCGTGGCCATCATCTCGCGGTCGAGAAAGCGCACCTTGCCGGCGGCCTTTGCGGTGAGCTGCGTGCGGATGCGCGTGAGAAAAATGTCCTTGTTGATCGCGAAGCGGGTGTCGTTTTTGACCGGGTCGAGTACGATGCGCGGCAGGCCGCTGGCGCGGGCGATTTCGGGGATGGCGAGGATGCTGCGGGCCATCTTGTCGGTCACGGCCACGATGTCTTGCGACTCGATGCCGGTTCCTACGACGGTGCCGTGTTCGTCGGGGCGCAGCTCGGTGACGGCCACACCGGACGGATTTTGGACGCCTTGGCTGGCACAGCCGGCGAGCGAGGCGGCGGCGGCGAGGCTGGCGTAGAGGACGTAATTGCGATGGTTGCGCGGGTGGGTTTTCATGGACGGCAGGTTGGGCAGGCTGGAAGGAAAAGGGGATGCGAGGCGGAGGGGGTTTTTCAGCGGCCAAACATCGCGTTGGCCGCGCTCATGGGCGTGGCGGGGGCATTGTAGTAATTGTTGATGATGGTAACCGGTTGCGTCGCGGCGGCCGGGACGGGCGCGGGGGCAGGCGTATAAACGACCAACGGTGAGGGTGAGTAGGCGACGGTGCGTCGCACGGGGTAGGTGGGGTAGGGCTCCGTGATGCGGCCGAGCACATAGCCGGCGCCTGCGCCGATGGCCGCACCACGCCACGGATTGTGGCTGCCGCTGTTGTTGCCAATGATCGCGCCGGTGAGGCCGCCGAGCAGCACGGGGCCGAGCACGGGGTTGGAGTTTGCCAAGGGTGCGGCCGCGACCGGCGCCGGGGCGTCCGCCGCTGCCGAACTGAGCAACGCGCCGGCGGCCACACCGATCAGCGCGCCACGCGCGCCGTTGTGGTCACCGCTGTTGTTGCCAATAATGGCCCCGGCGATGCCGCCGAGGATGGCACCGTTGACGGTCTGCGGGCGGAAAAGCTGCGCGCGCGCCGGCAGTGCGGCGGCGAGCGCAAGCGTCAGGGCGAGAAACGGGGCGGTGGTTTTCATGGGCGGAAGCCGGTTGGCTGTCCGGTAGGACACCTGTCTTGCCCGGTGGTTTCAACAATCTTCATCCGCCCTCGCCAGGCCGCACGCCAAGGGTGGGCAAGCTTGCCCCTCAACTGGTGACAAACGCGCTGCCCCTCACTTCGCCAGCGGCACGGCGTCGCCGGCCAGCATGGGGGCATCGGTTTCCATCTTGGTATGGCGCGTGGTCAGGTGGCTGAAATAGACGTAGATCACCGGCGTGATGTAGAGGGTGAGCAGTTGCGAGACCATCAGGCCCCCGACCACCGCGTGCCCGAGCGGGCGGCGCGACTCCGCGCCGGTGCCGAGACCGAGCGCGATCGGCAAAGCGCCGGCGAGCGCGGCAAAGCTGGTCATCATGATCGGCCGAAAGCGTACGACGCACGCCTCGAAAATCGCCTGCTCAGGTGAAAAGGTCGCGCCCTGTTCGCGTTCCCGGGCGATCGCAAAATCAATCATCATGATGGCGTTTTTCTTCACGATGCCCACGAGCAGGATGACGCCGACAT
>CAIQBC010000314.1 GCA_903869955.1 uncultured Opitutia bacterium | reverse complement strand
CTGTTTCACCTCGCGGCGATTTTCATCCTGTGGAGTGCGGCCTTCCAAGGCGCGGGCCCGGAGGGTATCGGTGGCTTCGGCTTCGGGCCGACCATCACCTACTTCGTCTCGCTGCTCGTGCTCCAGTTTTTCATCAGCGCGTTCAACGAGGACTACCAGATCAGCGAGGACATCCGCAACGGTCTCATCAACCAGTTCCTGCTGAAGCCGATCAACTACTTCGGCTACCGTCTCAGTCTCTTCGCGGCGGCACGGCTCGTGTCCGGTGCGCTCGTGCTCGTGCCATTGGCGGTGGCGGTGCCGTTCCTGCATTCCTATCTCACCTTTCCGGCGGACTGGGGCTGGCGGCTGGCGCTCGGGCTGCCGGCGATGGCGCTCTCGGCGCTCATTCAGTTTAGCATCGCCTACTGTTTTGGCCTGCTGACGTTTTGGTTTTTGGAAATCCAAGGTTTTGTTATCCTCTCGATGGCGGTCGAGGCGGTGCTAGGCGGGCAGATGTTCCCCCTCGACCTGCTACCCGCCGGCGTGCTCGCGGCGGCAAAATTTCTTCCGTTTTACTACCAGATGTATTTTCCGGCGGCGATTTTCACCGGCCGTATCGGCCAGACCGACACTATGCAGGGCCTCGGGATCGAGCTGTGCTGGGTGGTGATCCTGTTTGCCGTCAATCGCGGTCTTTGGGTGCGCGGCCTGCGACGCCATACGGCCGTCGGTGGCTAACGGAGGGCAATCGGCAGTGTGTTTACACGACAACTGTCCATCGCTCTTCAAATCGACCTCAATCTGAAGTTGCTTGGCTGGTCGGACGAGTGAGCTGCGGGCCGTTGCCGCTCAAAGTCAGGCCGTCACGGTTTCCAGCGAGCAGCCATCGGCGAGGACGTTCGGGGTTTCGCAATTGGGGCGGGCGATGACGCCAGGGTAGGGCTCCGGAGAAAATTCACGTTCGGCTGCGCCGTTGGCGAGCAGGTGGCGGTCGCAGATGGCGAACAGCTCAGCCTCGCTCTCGGCGCGGCGCATCTCGTGAAGGAATGCACCGGCGGGGTCCACGCTCTGGCCGACAAAGTTCAGGTATTTTTTCATCTTGTTCACATGGGCGCGCTCAGGGAGCTCAGGGGTTTGCGTGGCGCGGTAGAGGCGCTGGATGTAGTCCCGCACGTCGGCCAGGGTGGGGCGAAAAATGGAGATCAGGGGGGCGGAAGGCGGGGTGGGTGCGGGCTGAATATCGGCTTCTCTCGGGGAGGGAGGGGGGCGGTGCTCCCTCCCAGCGGCCGCAAATTGCTCGCGACACTGGCGAAAAATCCATGGGTTGCGGATGGCGTGTCGGCCGATCATCACGCCGGCGGCGCGGGTCTCGGTGAGGACGGCTGCGGCGCGGGCGGCGGAGGTGAGGTTGCCGTTGGCGAGCACGGGGCAGCGCACGTGGGCGACGGCGCGGGCGATGAAATCGTAGTGGACCTCGCTGCGATACATCTCCTTCACGGTGCGGCCGTGGACACTGAGGAGGTCAACGTGGTGGGTGTTGACGAGCTCGAGGAGGCGATCGAAGTGGGCGGTGTCGTCGAAGCCGATGCGCATTTTTACCGTGAAGAGGCCGGGCACGGCGGCGCGAAGCGTGGCGAGAATTTCGCCGACGCGCTCCGGGTCGCGAAGCAGGCCGCCGCCGACATTCTTCTTGTAGACCTTGGGCGCAGGGCAGCCGAGGTTGAGATCAATGCCGGCGACGTTGTGGGAGAGGAGCGCGGCGGCGGTGCGTGCGAGGTGGCCGAGATCCTCGCCGATAAGCTGGGCGAAGACGGGGCGGCCCGTGGTGTTTTCGTCAATGGAACGGAGGATGTGCTTCTCCGGCTGCGAGGTGGCGTGAACGCGGAAGAATTCGGTAAAAAAATAATCGGGCGCGCCGTAGTGCGCGATGACGCGCATGAAGGCGAGGTCGGTCACGTCCTGCATCGGAGCGAGCGCTGTGAGCGGCCGGCCGGGCTGCTGGCCGGGCGGGAGAACGGGGGCAGGAGCGGGGAGCATGGCGCGAGCGACGCGTGGGCTCAGGGCTTTTCCTCTTCGTCGTCGTCGGATTTGGGCTCGTCCTCTTTGTTTTCCTCGGATTTCGCGGCCTCGTCGGCCTGCTGCTTGAGGACGCGCTCAAGGATTTCTGTCATGTCCTCCACGGAATCGAGGACCTTGCGGGCGACGAAGAGCGGGCGTCGGTGCTGGAGTGCGAGCACGATGGAGTCGCTCGGGCGTGCGTCCACTTCAACGATTTTTTTGCCCAGCTCATTCTCCATGCGGAGGAGGATGCGGGCGAAAAAGGTGCCGCCGCTCACGTCGTTGATGACGACGTGCTCAAGCTGCGCACCGAGGCCGAGCAGGAGGTGGCCGATGAGGTCGTGGGTGAGCGGGCGCTCTTTTTTCACGCCGGCGAGGGTCATCTGGATGGCGTTGCCGACGGCGTGGTCCACATAAATGACAAAGGTTTTGTCGTCTTGGCCGAGAAACACGGCGCAGCCGTTGGCGGTGGGCATCACGCCTTTGACGGTGATGGGGACGACATCTTTGTTCATGCAGGCGCGACTGTGCGGGAAGCGGGCGGAAAGCGCAAGCTGACGAAAACGGGGGGTAGTGGGTCAGTTTGAATTTACGCCGCAGCGGCGAGGGACGAGGTCGCCGGCGTGGCAACTGCTGAAACTCCGAGGCGGCGGGCCGGCGACGGCGCCATCGGGGGAGAGATAATGTTCATCGCGGCCTCAAGCGGTGCCGCGCGAAAGCTGCACGAGGAACCTTGCTTCGGCGGCCCCATTTCTTCAGTTTTTCGCCAATGGCAGGCGCAGGCGCAGCGTTGAGCCGGCGGGGGTGGTGTGCCGCAGCGCGATGTCGCCGTGGTGGCTGGCGAGGATGCGTTTGGCGATGGCGAGCCCGAGGCCCGTGCCGTCGGGGCGGCCCGAAAGGAAACTGTCGAAGATACGGTCGCGGATATTTTCGGGGATGCCGGTGCCGGTGTCGGCGACATCAATGATGACTTGGGGCGCACCGTCGTGCTCCTCGGTGGCGGCGGTGAGGGTGATCGTGCCGCCGTCGGGCATCGCCTGCATCGAGTTGAGGAGGAGGTTGAGCAGGACCTGCTGGAGCTGGGCTTTGTGTGCGTCCACGAGCAGCCGGCTTGCGGGCGGCGTGAAGTCGAGGCGCACCTTGGCCTGCGCGAGCTTGAGGCGGATGAGCACGGCGGTGTCATCAATGATCTCGGCGACCGACCAGCGGGAATGGAGGTCCGAGGGGGCCTTGCCGAACGAGAGGACGCGGGTCACGATGGCCTCGAGCTGGTCGAGCTTTTCGCCGATGAGACGGACATCAGTACGGCGCGGATCGCCCTCCGGAAAGTCGAGCGCGAGGTAGCCGAAGAGGAGCTTGATGACGGTGAGCGGATTTCGGATCTCGTGCGCGATCTCGGCGGCGAGGAGACCGAGGGTGGTGAGCTGCTCATTTTTGCGGAGCGAGGCCTCGCTCTGGAACACGCGGGCGTAGAGCCGGGAGTTTTGCAGGGCGACGGCCCCAAGGCTGGCAAGTGCACCGAGGAGGCGTTTCTCGTCGTTGTTGAAACGATGGACGTGATCGGTGAAGACGGCGAGCACGCCGATGACTTCCGCTCCGTCGAGCATGGGCGCAGCGAGCAGCGAGCGGAGCACGGGGTCGCGCGGAAGGTCAATCACGTCGGTGAACTCGGGCGACTGGATGTTGGCGAATTCAATGGGCTTTCGCGTATGGACTACGGTGGCGATCAGGCAGGAGTCCAGCGGCAGATCAGAGGGAACATTCGGGGGATGGATTTCGGCGTGCGCGAGAGTGGCGTTGCTTGCGCCGGCGGCGAGCGCAGCGAGGCGGACGGTGCGGCGCGTGGAGTCGTGAAGATAGCAGGCGCAGGCGCGGACGTTGAGAATTTGCCGGGCGTCGCGCGCGATGGTGTCGAACAGCTCTTGGGGCGCGAGCTTGGTGACGAGCGACTGGCCGATGGTAATGAGGCTCTCGAGCTGGCGGGCCTTGCCTCCGAGATGGCGGAGCTGCCAGAGGCAGCGCATGACGGCGGTGGCCGCGTCGGCGAGGCGGATGAGGAGGGCAAGGTCCGCCGGGGTGAAGCCGTCGAGACGGTCGCCGTCGAGGTTGATGACGCCGAGCACCTGGCCACCGGGCTCGGTGAGCGGCGCGGCCAGCTCGCTGCGCACGTCGGCACGGACGCGCACGTATCGTGGATCGGCGGCGACATCGGGCACGAGCTGCGCGCGGCCGTGAAATGCTACCCAGCCGGTCACGCCTTGGCCGAGGCGGAGGGCGACCGGGTCGGCATCGTCGGGCAAACCTTGCTGCACCTCGATTTCGAGCCGGCCGCTGTCAGGGTTGAGCAACGCGATGGAACCAGAGACGGCGCCGAACGTCTCGACGGCGGCGGCGAGTATGGCACGCAACGCCTCGCCGGGATCGGCCGTGAGACCGACAATGGCGAACACGCGGTGCAACGCGCGGTCGGCGCGTGGGTCGGCGGCGGCAGGCACGAAGGAGGGCGCGGTGCCGAGAACAGGCCCGGAGGGGTTGGGATCAGAAACGGGAGCGGTAGACACGGCGCGGTGCGGTTCAGCGCGAGGCAAGGCGATCGGCGGATGTTTGGCAACGCGGTTCGCGGTCGCGCAGGCCGTTTCACCTCGCTGATGCTCGGATGGGCGTAGCAAGACTGCGACCTACATTTCAGATGTTCATGGCCCGGCGTGGGTGCTGAGAGAGGAAGCGCCAAGTTACCCATCAGCCCCCATTGAAAGCCCCAAGCTGAGCGCGCCAAAAAAATTCACCGGGATACTTGGTTTGAATACAGCCTTGGTTCATCCCTCAATGGGACTAAAACCTAACCAAGAAACCATTTATCTATCGGGATTCTATGGGATACAGGCAGTGCAAAAAGTGTCAGGAGGATACTTGATTGGGCTCGACCCTTCAGCCCCTATGATGCCCATAGAGGGTTCCCAATTGGCCTTTTTCAAACGAACATTGAATTTCACGACTAGGCCATGCCTCAAGCCATTGCATTAGAATGTGACGACACCAGCCAGCGCGATGACGCCCGACGGCGGCAGTTGGCTGCCTTGGCCCCGACCAAATGGAAACCCGGCCAGAGCGGAAACCCCAAGGGCCGCACGCCGGAACTGCACCCCGACGTTCGCAAGCTCGCCAAGGACTTTTGCCCGGAGGCGGTTGAACGCCTGAAATACTGGGCGCGCAGCGAAGACCCCCGCGCCTCAATCCCGGCGTGCTCAATCCTGCTTGAACGTGGCTGTGGCAAGCCTGCCCCGGCTGACGTGACGCCGGCCACGCCGGAAGGGTGGGAGTCCTTGACTATTACCGAGCGAATCCAACGGCTGCGCGAACGCCGGGAACGGCTGAAATTGGAGGCCACAGCCCCGGCCCCCGGCAATCTGCCTGTGGCCACAGCCTGAGCACGGTTGCGATCAGGGCGAAAATCGCGTTTGCACGGTTCGCCGGCGTGGGCCGCAGACAGGGTGGGGAGGACGAAAATAACTGGACACTAACTGGACACCGAAATTTCTTTGCGATTTATTTTGGCTCAAAAACGGCCAATAAAAAACCCGTTACATATTGCTAAGTAACGGGAAACAAAAATGGGGCGGCCAACGGGACTCGAACCCGCGACCCCAAGATTCACAATCTTGTGCTCTAACCAACTGAGCTATGACCGCCGTAAATTGCAGGGCGGTCACGGTCAGGTTGCGGCGGCGGGCTGTCAACCTCTTCTTCCGCTCCGCAGGGATGCAGCTTAAAGCGGCGGTCTGGCGGATTTCCGCACCGTTCGATAGATGCCGTGACACGAATGCGTTCTGTCGTGTTGGTGATGGAGACGCGACGCTCTCTGTCACGTTCGTAGGCGACTCTTTGGCATCAACAACCGCCGTGAGGGCCTGCTGAATCTCTGCTACGGCAACGCGCTGCTCTCGCAGCATCCGATCGTGGCCGCCGAGAGCGTCGCTTTTGGCAAAAGCCAGGTGGGCGAGAAGGGGTTTCTCTTTGCCGAGCTCGATGTGGGGGGGCGTCGCGTGCCGCTGATCAACCTGCATCTGCACTACCGCTCGCGCGTGCATCGCTTCCGGCAGGCGAACCAGTTCGTCCGCTGGTTGCGCGAGAAGCGTTGCGCCCTTGAGGCCGGTTGGGCGGTGCCTCCCATCGTCTGCGGCGACTTCAACAACTCCGCCGCGCGGGCCGACGCCACCGCCGCGCTGCTGCGCGAGCTGGGCACGCACGGGCACGGGGACTATGTGCTGCATCCGGCGGACGGTGCGCGGACGTTCCCCTCGCCGCTGCCCGGCCGCGCGCTCGACTTCATCATGCTGCCGCCCGGCTGCCGCCACGCGCGCGGGGAAGTCGTCCGTGCCTTCCTCTCCGATCACCGCCCTGTGCTGGTGGACTTCGAGTTGGAGTGAGTGCGGGCTAATGGGAGGTGTGCGACGGAGTCACGTTGCTTCCAGCAGATCGCCCTGTTTTTTGGGTGGTTCTCGTCTTCAATAAAATGGTTGAGCAGACAATCAATATGCCGACCGGCCACATTACGGAAGGCAGGTTTCGATAAATGCTCTCATAGTATGAGTTCATAACCTTGCCTGCGTCTGCAGTGTGATCAGGAATTACGCGGCCCATGAGAGAGTATGCATCCCTCAAAGTTGTCCTCAACGACTCCCTCAAATGAAGCTGCCCGACGACAAGCCACATGAGAGCCGCCAGACAACTGACATATGCAAGGATTCTAGTCATTGGGTGTGCATCACAGGTTTTAGCCAACTTGGCCATTGCCTTTGAGGATCGGCCACCTCGGTCTGGGCTGGTGCAGAGGTCAAGCCCGAAACATACAGGCACCAGCTCCCTGTAGCCCGCTTCGGGAGAGGCCGGAGGTTTGAAACGGACCGTTTTAGCATCTCGGACCACACGAGCCTAGCGACGCAGCCGCCGAAATTTTTGTGTCTTTTACGTCTCTTTGCGGCCAACTTTCCGCTTCATGGATCGCCTTGCCAATGCCTTTGCCCGCGCCCGCGCCGAAAACCGCGCCGCCTTCGTCGCCTACCTGTGCGCGGGCGACCCGGACTTCGACACGTCGCTCGCCGCCTGCCGCGCGCTGCTGAAAAACGGCACCGACATCCTTGAACTCGGTGTGCCGTTTTCCGACCCGCTCGCCGATGGCCTTACGAACCAGCTCGCCGCGCAACGGGCGCTGGCGGGTGGCATGACGGCGGCGCGCGTGTTTGAGCTGGCCCGCCGCGTGCGCGCCGAATTTCCCGCCGCGCCCATCGTTTTCTACACCTACTACAACCTCGTTTTCTCCAACGGAGTGGACGCTTACGTCCGCGCGGCGCACGAGGCCGGCGTGGATGGGATGCTCACACTCGACCTGCCCCCGGAGGAAGCTGGCGAGGTTGTTGCCGCCTGCGCCATGCACGGGCTGAAAACCGTTTTCATCGTTGCGCCGACCACGCCCGACGCGCGCATCGCCAAGATCGCCGCCGCCACGACCGGTTTTCTCTATTATGTCTCACGCGAGGGTGTGACCGGCGTGCGCAACGAGGTCGCCGCTGGCATCCCCGCCGCCGTTGCACGCATCAAGGCCTGCACGGCGCTGCCCGTGGTCGTCGGCTTCGGCCTCTCGACGCGTGCGCACGTTACCGCCGTCGCCGCGCACGCCGACGGCGTCGTGGTCGGCAGTGCACTCGTCAACGTCATCCGCGACCACCTTGCCGACCGCGCCGCCATTGCGCCGCGCCTCGCGGTCGTGGGGGCGGATCTCGCCGCTGGCACGGCGAGGAAAAATTGAGGGGCTGAAACTCGGGATCACTTTTACCCATGCAGCCCGCCAACCTCTCGCCATGTAGGGCCGGCCCTTGTGGCAGCGCCGTTTCCATTTGGAAAACCCGGCACGCCGACAAGCGGTGGCCCTACGATCCTGCCTGACCTCCCCATATTCTGACGTTCGCCCTTCAGATCGGCTTTTTCCTCCACCGCCATGCGCCGCATCCTGCTCATAGACGACGACCGCCTGCAATTTGCATTGACGCGGGCGCAGTTCGAGCAGTTTCGCACAGAGCCGTTCGCCCTCGATTACGCGACGAACTACGAGGATGGCCTCGCACAACTGCTGGCGGGCGGCCATGCGGCCTGTCTGCTCGACTACCAGCTCGGCCCGCGCGACGGACTTGAACTCATTCGCGAGGCCGTCGCGCGTGGCTGCCGCACCCCCATCATTTTCCTCACGGCCGAGACCTCGGAGAACGTGGACACCGCGGCGATGAACGCTGGCGCGCTCGACTACCTGGTGAAGGGCGAGCTGAACCCCGCCGCGCTCGAACGCTCGCTGCGCTACGCGCTCAAGCTGGGCGACACACTGGAGCAGCTTCACCGGCTCGCCACGCGCGACGGCCTCACGGGCCTGCTCAACCGCCGCGAGTTCGACCGGCTCCTCGCCGAGGAGGTGGAGCGCGCCCGGCGGTTCGCGCGGCCGCTCGCGCTCGTGCTGCTCGACCTCGATCATTTCAAGCAAGTCAACGACACACATGGCCACCCGGCGGGCGACGCCGTGCTGTGTGCCGCCGCTGCGCGGCTGGCAGCGGAGCTGCGCGCAGTGGACCGGCTGGCGCGCTTCGGTGGCGAGGAGTTCGCCGCGCTGCTGGTGGAAACCACCCCATCCGCCGCGCTCGAGACCGCGCACCGTCTCGTCACTGCCGTGCGACGCGAGTCCCTCGCGTTGCCCGACGGCACCGCGTTGCCGCTCACCGTGAGCGCCGGCGTGGCGGCGCTGCCCGCGCACGCGACCGAGGCGGCCGGCCTTATCCGTGCCGCCGACGCCGCGCTCTACGCCGCGAAACGTGCCGGCCGCGACCGTGCGACGCTGGCTTAGGGCGGCATGCATGCGAGCGGCGGCCCTACAGGGGCGGCCCCAGCACGTGCAGGCAGCGCGGGCGGACGGTAAACTCCACGCGGGCACCGGCGTCGTGCGATTCGCCGTCGGTGTGCATGGGGCCGGGGGCGGGGAGTTCGACGGTGAAGCACGCGCCGCGCAGTTGCAGCACGTCGGCCCGGCGGTCGAGCGTGCCATTAAACAGCCGCAGCAGCAGCGGCGCGGCGTTGAGCAGGCTGACCGGTGGGACGGCGACGAGGTCGAGCAGGCCGTCGTCCAGTTGCGCGCGCGGCGCGATGCGGGCGTTGTTGCCGTATTGGTTGCAGTTGGCGACCGCGAGCGTGAGCGCGCGCATCGTATGGCGTGCGCCATCGTGGGTGATGACGTGCTCCTGTGGCGCGTAGCCCCACCAGCCAAGCGCACCGGTCCGGATGTAGCCCGGCAGGCCGCGATGCACGAGGCGGTTGAAACGTTGCGCCATCTCCCCCTCGAAACCGAGGCCGGCGGCGACAAAAAACGGCCGACCGTCGGCAAAACCCGCGTCAATGAGGCGCGGATGGCCCCTCAGCAATAGCTCCAGCGCGGCTTCGGGGCGCAACGGAATGCCGAGATGGCGGGCGAGGCCGTTGCCCGAGCCGCAGGGGAGGAGGCCGAGGATGGTCCCGGTGCCGAGGAGCGCCTGCGCAATTTCGTTCATCGTGCCGTCGCCGCCGAAGGCGACGACCAGGCCGCAGCCGTCGGCGATGGCCGCATGTGCGAGCTCGGTCGCGTGGTGCCGCCGCTCGGTCGGCACGACCGTCGCGTCGAGGCCGCGCGTGGCGACAAACTCCCGCACCAGCGTGAGCACGCCGGGCCGGCGGGCGAGAAAACCGGACCGGGGATTGTAGATAATGCGGGTTTTCAAAAGGCGCGACGGTGGGGGAAATTGACGCGAACGCCATGGCAAAAACAGGCTGAAGCAGTGCCACCGACAGGTGCAGGAGGCGCAAAATTGATCGGCACGAACCGTGCCCTCATCTGGCCCTATGATGAGCGTGGCTTGCCAGCGGTGCGCGGGGTGGCACGCTGGTGGGATGCCATATTTCGACCATAACGCCACCACGCCGCTTGCGCCCATTGCGCGCGAGGCATGGCTGCGCGCGCAGGACGAGGCCTGGCACAATCCGTCCAGCCCGACACGGGCCGCCGCGCGCGTGCGAATCCGCCTCGATGCGGCCCGCGAGCGGCTCGCCATCCTGCTCGGCGGCGAGCCGAAGCGCCTCGTGTTCAACTCGGGGGCGACCGAGGGCGTCAACGCCGTGTTCGCATACTGGGCCGCCACGCTGCCGCCCGCCGCGCGGGTTGGCGTGAACCCGACCGAGCACCCGTGTGTGCTGGAGGCGGTCCGGGCCCATTTTGGCGAAGCGCGCATCACCTGGCTGGCGGTCACGCGCGACGGCGTCGTGGTTTTGGAAAAGCTCGCCGCCCTGCTCGCCGCCGGTGATGTCGCCGCAGTCGCCGTGATGGCGGCCAACAACGAGACGGGTGTGCTCCAGCCGTGGACCCAGGTCGCTGCGTTCTGCCGTCGCGTGCGGGCGCCGTTTCTCTGTGACGCCACGCAATGGCTGGGCAAGCTGCCCGGTTCCGGCCTCGGTGCCGCCGGCTGGATCGTCGGGTCCGCGCACAAGTTTGGCGGGCCCAAGGGCGCCGGTTTTTTGCAAATCGCACCAGACGTGGACGGTTTTCACGCCCAGCTTGGCGGCGCGCAGGAGCACGGCCATCGTGGCGGCACGGAAAATTATCCTGGTATTGCCGCCTTGCTCGCCGCGCTCACCGAGGCGGAGACGACCAAGGTCCTGTTTGAGACCGAGCGGCTGCGCGGTCGGGAAGGGTTCGAACACGCCATCTGCGCCGCAGTGCCGGGCACGAGGGTGGTCGCGGCCGAAGCCGAGCGGCTTTGGAACACAGTTTCGCTGCTCCTGCCGCACGGTGAAAACGTCCGCTGGGTCGCGCGGTTGGACAAACAGGATTTCCAAGTTTCCACCGGCTCGGCTTGCGCGACCGGGAAGGCCGGCCCGTCGCCGGTGCTTGCGGCGCTCGGCCTTGCGCCCGACGAGGCGAAGCGCGTGGTCCGCGTGAGCGCCGGCTGGGACACGACGGGGGCCGGCTGGGCGGCGCTCGCCGCCGCGTTTGCCACCGCCGCGCCCGAGGTGTCGCCCGCCGCCAACGTGGTGAAATCCTGATGCGCCTCCGCCGGATCACGCTTCAGCATTTCCGCAACATTGCGTTCGCGGAGCTCGCATTCGACGGGCCGCGCCAGTTTTTCACCGGCGCGAACGGGCAGGGGAAGACCAACCTCCTTGAGGCGGCCGGCCTCGTCACCGCGTTGCGCTCGTTTCGCGCCGGTGACTCACGCCTGCTCATCGCGCATGGGCAGGCGGAAGCGGCTATCGCGTGCGAGCTGGAGCACGAGCGGCTCGGCGTGACCCGTGTGGTCATCCGGCTGCGGGCCGACGGCAAGGAAGTGGCATGCGACGGCGAGCGCGTGACACGGCTCGGTGACTATCTTGGGCGTTTTCCGACGGTGGTGTTTTCCTCGCAGGACCTGCAACTCGTGCGCGGCGCGCCGGCGCCGCGCCGCCGCTGGCTCGACCTCACGCTGGCCGCGATGGACGCGGACTACCTCGTCGCGCTGCAAGCCTATCACCGGGCGCTGGCCGAGCGAAACAGCCTGCTCAAGCTCGGCCGGCCCGATGATGAACTGGCGGCGTTTGAGCCGCCGCTCGCGTCCGCCGCCGCCGCGCTCGCGGCGAAACGCGCGGCGGGCGCGACGGAGCTGGCCGCGCACCTTGCGACGGCCTACGCGCAACTCGCCGATGGGGCGGAGACGCCCGCGCTGCGCCATAGGCCCGACCTTGAGGCCGGCGATGCGGTGGCGTGGGCGGCGGTGTTTGCGAAAAACCGTGACCGCGACCGGCAGTGGCGGGCGACCGCCGCCGGGCCGCATCGCGACGATTTGGAACTGACGCTCGACGGCCGGGCCGCGCGCGACTTCGGGTCGGAGGGCCAGCAGCGCGGCCTCATGCTCGCGCTGCGGCTGGCGCAGGCGGCATTTTTCCGCGCCCGCTCGGGGGTCGAGCCGATTCTGCTCGCCGACGATATGCTGGGCGAGCTGGATCCGGAGCGGCGGCGTCGGTTCTGGTCGGCGCTCGGCGGGGAACGGCAGGTCATCGCCACGGGTACGAGGCCGCCCGACGCGGAGCCCGGCGCATGGGAGATGTTTCAGGTGGCGGCGGGCACGTTTGCCGCAGGAGGACCGGCCGGATGAATTTTTCTCCATGGGAGCTGGTGCTTGCCGTGATCGGGGCGCTGTTCGTCGGCGTATCGAAGACCGGCATTGGCGGGCTGGGCGTGCTGGCCTCGGCGTTGTTCGCGTTGCTCATGCCGGCGAAAAAGTCGGCGGGGTTTGTGCTGCCCTTGCTCATCTTCGGCGACGTGGTCGCCGCGGCCTCCTATGGGCGGCATGCGACGTGGGCGCACATCCGGCGGATGTTTCCGTGGACGGCAGGCGGCATCGTGCTCGGCTGGCTGACGATGGGGCAGATCAACGACCGGCAGGCGAAGCTGCTCATCGGCGGCCTGGTGCTTGGGCTGACGGCGTTGCAGGTGGCGCGGCGGCGCATGGGTGCGGCCAACGCGGCGCCGGGGGTGTGGTTTGCGCCGGTGGTGGGCGTGCTGGCGGGCTTCACCACGCTGGTGGCCAACGCGGCGGGCGCGATCATGGCCATCTATCTGCTGGCGCTGCGCCTGCCCAAGCTGGAGTTCGTCGGCACGGCGGCGGTGTTTTTCCTCGCCGTGAACCTGTTCAAGGTGCCGTTCATGGTGAATCTCGGGCTGCTGACCACGGAGAGCTTTACTTTCACGCTGTGGCTCGCGCCGGCCGTGTTTGCCGGCACGCTGGGCGGGCGCTGGCTGCTGCCACGGCTGAACCAGCGGACGTTTGAGAACGTGACGCTGGCGCTCGGCGCGCTGGCGGGCGTGAAGTTGCTGTGGGGGTGATCCCGCCGCGTTCCGCCGCTTACGCAGCGGGCCACGATGAAAATGCAGCCTGGCGCGTGGGGGACCGGGAGTTTGAGGAATGCCCTGAGGGGCGTCTGTCTGACAGACAGTGGCCCGACGGTGCGGCACCCCACAAATCAGAATTCCATTTCGTGGCGTTCGGGTGTTTCGTGAACCACCAAAACATGGCGCGCATGACCGTCAGGCAAATGTGGAAGGCGAAGCTGGAGGGCAGGACCGTGCCCTCGGCCGAGGGGGCGGGTGCGACCCTCGCGCTGGGGCGGCCGGCGCGGCTCGCCTTTGCGGGCGTGGTGCTTGGCATTGACCCGTCATTGCGCGGCACCGGACTGGCGCTGGTGGATTTTGCCCCGGGGCGGACCCCGGTGCTGCTGCGCTGCCAGACGGTGCGCGTGCCGGCAAAGCTGACGATGGCGTTTGCGCTTGGGGAAATCCACCGGGCGGTGACCGGGTTTCTCGCAGCCGCGGATGTGCGGCACGTCGCGCTGGAGCAGACGATTTTTGTGCAAAATTTTCAGATCGCGCAGATCCTCGGCGCGGCGCGCGGCGCGGCCATTGCGGCGGCGGCGTTGGTGGGCAAGGAGGTGTTTGAGTATCCGCCGCTGCGCGTGAAGCAGGCCGTCGTCGGCGCGGGTCGCGCGAGCAAGGAGCAGATGGCCCGCACGGTGATGGCGATGCTGGGCCACGGCCGGCCGCTTGCGACCGATGAGGCCGATGCCGCCGGCGTCGCGCTCTGTCATGCGTTCACCTGGCGAGGGTGAGGGGCCCGGGGGTGATGATGCTTCATGCCAAGACCCGGCCCGGCGGCAAGCGCCGGCCCTACGGTGAATGCGGCCGACGCAAAATGAAAAAGGCCGCCAGCGCCAGCGCCGCGCAGGCGGCGACGAACCAGTCGCCGTGCAAGGTGTAGAAACTTTGCCGTCCGATCCAGCGTGAGTCACGGGTGACATCCACCGTCGCCGTGCCGCGAAAATAAACGGTGCCGCTTGCTGCCATCGTCGGGTCGGTGGTCACGTGGCCCGTCGGGTCGCGCGTGAGCACGGCGCGGATACTGCCAAACTCGTCGATCCAGCCGCTCCAGCCGGCGTTGCCGTCACGCAGCACGGGGCGGCGCGTTTCGACGGCGCGCAGCACGGCGTTGGCGGCGTGCTGATAGGCCGCCGCCCCCTCGCCAAACCAGCCGTTGTTGGTCTGCACGAGGAGCGCATCGGCCCCGGCGAGCACATTCGCGCGGGCGAACGTGGGGAAAATGTCCTCGTAGCAAATCAGCGGGCCGAGCGCGAGCGTGCGGCCCGGCAGCCGCACGGTGAGCGGGATGGCGCTGGTGCCGCGCGCGAAGTCGTCGCCGATGGGCACGAACTTGCCGAGCCAGCCGAGCAGCGGGCGCAACGGCACAAACTCGCCGAACGGGACGAGCTTCCGTTTCTCATACCGTCCCGGCTGCACGCCCGTGGCGGGATCAACGACGAAGGACGCGTTGAACCAGTCGCCGTTTCCCGGCGAGCCGTCGCTGACGGCGTGCGGTGAGATGGCAATGGAACCGAGCACGAGCGGGCGGCCTGTGTCGCGGGCGAGCTCCTCCGTCCACGCACGCAGAATTGCGTCGGCGTTGAGTGCCCACGGGGTGGTCGCCTCTGGCCAGAGGACGAGGTCGGGCTGGGTCGCGGCGGCGCGGCGTGTGACGTCGTCGAGCACGGAGAGAATCTCCGTTGTCTTGGAACTGTCCCACTTGATCTCCTGCGGGATGTCCGGCTGGACGAAAGCCACGCGGGCGAGCGGCACGGCGAACGGCGCGCGGTTGACTGCCTCGCGCAGGAAGAGGGTGAAGCACCCGACGATCAAAAGCAGCGCCGCCAGAAACTCCGGGCTTCGCCGGTGCCACGGCCCCGGCTTGGCCCCGGGCAGCCCGCGCGCGTTTTCGAATGCCAGCCGGTGTGCGAAGGCTGCGAGTCCGAGGTTCATCGCGACGAGCACAGCCGACACGCCCCCCGTGCCGGTGAAGGCCGCCACCTGCAAAATGCTCCCGCGCTGCCACTGGCTCGCCGCAAGCGGCAGCCACGGGAACCCGCCGAGCAACCACGTCCGCGTCCATTCATTGATGGCCCAAAGCCCCGCCAGCGCGAAGACCACAAACACGCGAACCGGCATCGAGCGTCCCGGTAGCCGGGGCATAGCCCACCGTGCCGCGAGAAACCACAACCCGGCCCATGCGCCGATGACCGGCCCCAGCAACAGCAGCCCGGCCCAGGTGACGTGGTGCAGCCAGCCGAGGATAATCGTCCACGCTACCGCTTGCGCGCCGAGCACCGTGCCGGCGAAGATTATCCAACGCGGCCGCCGATAGGCCCACAACGCGACGGGCGCGGCGAAGACGTAGGCGCACTCCGGAGTGTGGAACGGTGGAAACGACAGCACCGTGAGCACGACCGTGAAAACAAACACCGAGCCGGCCGCGAGCCTGTCAGCGTGCCGCCGCCAGAACGGAGGCGGCCCGTCGCGGAGATCTTCGGAAAAAGCAGATTCGGGCATTGTGCCGACACTACTGCGAACCCACCTTGGCACTCAAGGTGGTTTCGAGCGCGGACGAAAATTCACTTGTGCATGCCAATCTCAATTCCAAGTTCGCGACGAGTTTTCCGCCAGACAAATGGGTTTAGGTGTGGCAAATGCTTAAAATATGCTCGCCACCTCCGCCGTCGCGGCGTCCAGCGCACGGTGCGGCGGAAGCTGGGTGCGGAACCAAGTGCGTTGTTTCTTCACGAGGGCGCGGGTGTTCTTGGCAATCTCGGCCGCGAGCTGTGTCTCCGGCAGTATGCCGTCGAGCATGGCAAGGGTCTCGCGGTAGCCTATGGCGCCCGCGGCGCTCGGGTTTTGCTCCAGTCTGGCTGCGCGCAGCCGCCGCACCTCGTCCACCAGCCCGGCGTGCAGCATTGCGTCGGTGCGTGCGGCCACGCGGGCGTCGAGGTCGGCGGGCACGCGGTCGAGGCGCGTGCAGCGCACCTCCCAGCCGGCAAATGGCGCGGGCTGACGAGCAAACTCCGCCGCCAGTTCGGCGAGCGTCTGGCCCGACGCGCGGCAGCGTTCCAGCGCGCGGGTGACGCGACGCGGGTTGGCGGTGTCGAGCGCGCCGAGACCGGCGGGGTTGAGCGCATGCAGTTCCGTCACCAGCGCAGGGAGGCCCTCCGCCGTGAGCTTCGCAGCGACTCCGGCCCGCAGTTCCGGAGGCACGGACACTTCGTCGGCCACGGGGGCAAAAAAACTTTTCAGGTAGAATCCGCTGCCGCCAACGACCAGCATGGCGTGTCCGCGGGCCGCGATATCCTCGGCCGCCGCTCGCGCCAGCGTGACGTAGCGCGCGACATCCATCGGTTCGGTCACGTCGTGGATGTCAATCAGGTGGTGCGGCACGCGGGCACGCTCGGCGACGGTGGGCTTGGCGGTGCCGAGATCCATGCCCCGGTAAAACAGCAGTGCGTCGCACGACACGATCTCGGCGCCGTTGGCTTCCGCCCAGCGCAACGCCAGCTCGGTCTTGCCGACGGCGGTCGGACCGGTGAGGACGTGGAGGAGACGGGGCATGGCCGGAGCATGGGCGCAAAAAGGTGCGAGAGGCGCGAAAAAAAGCGCGGAATGTAGCAGCCCGCTGCTCCTGAGGCGGCGCGGGTGTCAAGGGCCCGACCTACAAAGTGAGCTGGCTCATTCCAGCGTGAGCTTTAGCGCGCAGGCGCTGTCGTTCGGGGCGACGGCGGGGAGGATGAGGTGCAGGCCGGTGGCGTCGCGCGTCCAGGTGATTTTTTCCGCTGAGCCGAGGAGCGAAATTCCGGCGAGTTGTTTTTCGAGCGGGTCGGTTTTGCCGTCGGCCTTGGCGAGCGACTTGATGCTGAGCCGGCCGTCCTGCGGCCAGCCGAGGAGAAACGCGTAGAGCACGCGCCCGTCCTTGGTCTGGGTGAAGCGGATGTCCTGCGCGGTGAAGCTGAGCCTGGCCTCGGCGAGCAGGTCGTCGGGCGCAGGGGCGGTGAGCGACGGGCCTTCGCCAAAAATTTTCCATGGGCGCGTGGCGTAAATGCCCTCGCCGTGGACGGTCATCCAGGCGGTGAGCGCGTCGAGCAGGCGCACCTCGTCGGGGTCGGGGATGCCACTGCCGCGCAGGGGGACGTTGAGGAGGAGGTTGCCGTTCTTGCTCACGACATCCACGAGCTGCCGCACGAGGTCGGCGACCGGGCGGTATTTTTGGCCGGCCTTGTAGTGCCATTGGCCGATGGAGGTGACAGTCTGCCACGGTTCGGTCCGGGGTGTGGCGCTGACAGTGCGCTCGTGCGTGGCGACGAAGGCGGTGCGGTGGGCGGCATTGCCGGTGGGCGCGGCAAGCACGGCGTCCATGCGGCCGTCGTGGGCGGCGAGACTGGAGTTGTAAAAATGCGCGGCAAGGCCGAGCCCGGCCTCGCCCAGGGGGAGGTTGTCGTCGCCAAAGAAAAGCAAGTCAGGATGGTAACGGTCGATCAGTTCCTTGGTGCGGAGAAAAAATTTGGTGACGTAGGCGGCGTCGGGCTTCGCGCCGGGCCGGTGAAACTGGGCGTAGAGGTCGCCGGATGGGTCGAGACCGCGCCACCATTTGCCGTAGCTGTCGGAGGCGGTGAGACGTCCGTCGTACCTGAGCCCGGTGAACGGACCGGTGGCGTCATAGCCTTGCGCCGGCTCGAACCAGGTCCACGCGGCGGCGGCGTGGACGCTCACCCCGAAGCGCAGTCCGGCGGCGCGCGTGGCGGCGGCCCAGGCGGCCACGAGGTCCTTTTTTGGGCCCATGGCGACGGAGTTCCACGGCTGGTATTTCGAGTCGAAGCAGTCGAAGTTGTCGGTGTCGTTGGCGAGGGCGACGAAGTAGCGGGCGCCCGCGCGCTGGCAGAGGGCGAGGATTTTTTCCGGCTCCCACCGGTCGGCCAGCCAGAGCGGCAGGATATCCTTGAAACCGAACTGCGACGGGTGCCCGAAATGGTCAATGTGCCAGGAAAAGGCGGGGTTGGCCCGCTTGTTGGGCAGGGTGGGGAGGTAAAGGCTGCGGGCGTAGTCGTCGCCCTGCTCGGGTACGGACTGCGCGTCCCAGCGCGCCCAGATGCCCAATTTTGCGTCGCGAAACCATTCGGGGCATTCGTATTTCACCAGCGAGCTCCAGGTGGCGGTGAACGGCCCGGCGGCGATCTCGCGTCCTGGCGAGGCGGCGCGGAGCTCGCTGGCGGACGAGGCGGCCAGCGTGGCGAGCAAAGCGAGGAGAAGGCGGAAGGCGCTGCGGGTCGGGCGAAACATCAGTGAGAGGGACCCGAGCATGGCGGAAAGGTTCGCCGTTTCGAGACCGTAATGCTGGGGCGGGAGACGTTCGTTACGCCGGGGAGAAGGGGAACACGGGCGGCAGCGCCGGCCCGCAAGGCGCGGAGGGAGCAAGCCCTTCTCACGCTTTTTTCTTCCGGCCGCCGTTGCGCTCGATGTTGAGGTAGGTCTTGG
>CAIQBC010000313.1 GCA_903869955.1 uncultured Opitutia bacterium | reverse complement strand
TCTCGTCCGGCGGCGGCAGCCCGCAGGTAAGCGCGTAACCAAAGGTGTCGGATTGCACCTCCACGGCGAATTGAACGCGCGCCGGCCGCCGGTTCGTGCTCCGGCGCACGCCCGACCAGAGCACCGACGGCATGCCGCCCTCCTCCGCCAGCGCCCGGGCGAGCTCGCCGTGCGCCGCGCGCGACAGCAGTTGCAGGCAGCGGTAGAGGTTGGATTTGCCGGTGCCATTGCCACCCGTGACCACCGTGAGCGGACCGAGCGGAACCTGCACGACCTGCAACGAACGGTAGCCGCGAATGCGCAGGGATTCGATCATGGCGCGGGCGGACGGCTCGGAGAGCCGTCCCTATCTCAAGATCTCGGCGAGCTTGGCGGGGTCCTTGCCGCCGCCCATGGCGAAGTCGGGCTTGCCGCCGCCCTTGCCGCCGAGCTGCAAACTCAGCGCCTGCACGATTTTGCCGGCGGCGTGGCCGGTCTTGATCGCGGCGGGTGAGCAGAAGACGGCGAGGCTGGTCTTTTCGCCGAAGGCCGCGCCGAGCTGCACGACCCCCTCGCCGATCTTCGCAAGGATTTGCGGTCCGAGCTCGCGCAGGGTTTCCGGTGTCTCGACGGGCACGACGGCGGAGACGAACTTGAGGCCGTCGCGGACGGTGGCCTTGGCGGCGAGCTCCTCCGCGAGGGCGGCGAGGGCTTTTTGCTGGAAGGCGCGCAACTGCCTTTCGGTCTCCTTTTGCTGCGCGAGGAGGACGTCGAGCTTGGCGGTGACATCGTGCGGACCGGCGTTGAGCTTCGCGTTGATGGCGGCGAGGGCGGCCTCGCGGTGGGCGATGAAGTCGAGCGCCGGCTGGCCGGCAACGGCCTCGATGCGGCGCGTGCCGGCAGCGATGGCCATCTCGGCGACGATTTTAATGAGGCCGATCTCGCCCGTGGTGGTGACGTGCGTGCCGCCGCAGAGTTCGCGGCTGTAGCCGCCGATGTCCACGACGCGGACGATCTTGCCGTATTTGTCGCCGAAGAACGCGAGGGTGCCCTCGGGCTTTTTGTCGAACTCGGTCTCGTAGGTCTCGACCTTGGCGTTATCAATGACGTGCCCGTTGACGAGCTGCTCGATCTCGAGCAGCTGCGCATGGGTGACGGCCTCGAAGTGGGAGAAATCGAAACGCAGCCGCTCGGGCGTCTTGTGGGTGCCGGCCTGCCGGACGTGGGTGCCAAGGACTTTGCGAAGTGCCCAGTGGAGGAGGTGCGTGGCCGAGTGGTGGCGGGAGATGGCGCGCCGCCGAGAAACATCAACCGCGAGTTCGGTCTTGGCTCCGGCGGCGAAATTTGGATTTTGGGTTTCGGATTTTGGATTGTCTGGCGCGACGCGGTGCAGGTGTCGCCCAGCTTTGTCTTTCACGCAGTCGGTGAGGGAGACGAGCTGGCCGGCGATGTGTGCGGTGCCGGCGTCGCCGGCTTGGCCGCCCATCTCCGCGTAGAAGGGCGTCTGGTCGAAGACGAGGAACGTGTCCTTGTTGGATTTGATGACCTCCAGTAGCGTCGCGTGCGCATGGGTCCCCGTGTAGCCGAGGAATTTCGTGGGTTGAAGGTTGGTGGCCTCGCCTTCGGTGGCGGCGACGATGATTTCTTTTTTCTGCGCGGCCCGGCCGCGCTCGCGCTGCTTTTCCATCTCGGCTTCGAAGCCAGCGACATCAACAGTGAGCCCGCGCTCCGACGCGAGGAGCTGCGTCATGTCGAGCGGGAAGCCGTACGTGTCGTAGAGTTCAAACGCTACGTCACCGGGAACACGGATGTGCTGGCGCATTTTATCCAACTGGGTTCTGACGCGGGCTTCGTCAGCGGGCGCAAAGGGTCCATATCCATGATGGTGCCTGACTGTCTCAAGGTCTCTAAAAAGCAGTGCGCTTATCAACAAGCGAACATGATTAATGCGGTTGTTCGCTCCGACCTGACTTGCCAGCATTGCGCCGACTGAATCGACAATAAGTTCTGCTTCGGCTCCCGCTATCGCCATCATTTTGTCCCGGTAGACCAAAAGACCGCGCTCAAGGGTTCGGCCAAAACTTTCCTCTTCGCTGCGGATCACACGCTGAATGATGCTCTGCTGCTGCTGCAACTCAGGGAAGACATCGCCGAGCGACTCGACCACGGGCGCGACAAGTTGCTCAAAGAACCCGACGGGGAGACCGAGTTTTTTCCCGTAGAGAATTCCCCGACGGAGGATGCGACGGATGACGTAGTTGCGGCCTTCGTTGCCGGGGAGGATGCCGTCGGCGATGGCGCAGCTCACGCAGCGGGCGTGGTCGGCTAGCACACGGAACGCGACATCTATTTGTTGTTGGTCGTTTAGCCCGTCACGCCTATCAGGAACTGTGCCTTGGTAAGTTGCTTTGATAAGGCAATGGTGGGCGATGAGCCCCGCAATTTTCTTGAGGAGCGGGGCGAAGACGTCGGCGGCGTAGTTCGACGGATCCTTGGTGAAATCCTTAAATCCGTTGGTCGTGGCGTGGATGCCGGCGACGCGCTCGAAGCCCATGCCGGTGTCCACATGCTTCGCGGCGAGCGGGGAGAAGGTGCCGTCGGTGTTGGCGTTGAACTGGATGAAAACGTGGTTCCAGATCTCGATGCAGCGGGGGCTGGAGGAGTTGACGAGCGCGCGGCCGGCGGTCTCGTCGTCGGAGGGAAGCAGGTTGAAATGGATCTCGGAGCAGGGGCCGCAGGGGCCGGTGTCGCCCATCTGCCAGAAGTTGTCCTTGCGGTTGCCGGGGACGATGTGGACAGCGGGATCAAGGCCGGCGGCGAGGAAGAGGCCCTTCCAGATGTCGGCGGCCTCGTGGTCGAACTCGGAGGGGTCGCCGGGCTTGGGCGCATAAACGGTGGCAAAGAGTCGCTTCGGCGGGATGCCCCAGACCTTGGTGAGGAGCTCCCAACCCCAGGTGAGCGACTCTTTCTTGAAATAGTCGCCGAAGGACCAGTTGCCGAGCATCTCGAAGAGGGTGTGGTGGTAGGTGTCGAAGCCGACGTCCTCGAGGTCGTTGTGCTTGCCGCCGGCGCGGATGCATTTCTGGGTGTCGGCGGCGCGGGTATTTTTCGACGGTTTCGCGCCGGCCCAAGTGGAGACATCGGGCGCGCGGTCGCCGAGGAAGATGGGCACGAACTGGTTCATGCCCGCATTGGTGAAGAGCAGGCCGGGGGAGTCGGGCAGCAGCGACGACGACGGCACGAGCGTGTGGCCGTGCGCGGCGAAGAAATCGAGGAAGGACGAGCGGAGCTGGGCGGAGGTCATCGGAGGAAAGTAGCGAGCATTGAGTAGCGGGTAGCGAGTAGGAAAGTGGACGGAGGGAGGCAGGAGACAGGAGGCGAGAGACGGAATCAAGACGCGGGGCGGGGGATACCGAAAAAGTAAGCGGACACTGTGGGCAACGTGCCTAAAACGGATAGAATGCAAAAACTTGTAAATACAAAGCGCCAGCTTGTCATCAGCGGGGTCTGCCACAGTATTAGTTTCAAGCGAATCACTTGAACGAATCCTGACGGCAATGTTTGGATGCGCTCTCCGGGTCATCGTTGGCGGAGAAAGTGATCCGCCAGACTGGGCGGAACGACAGGCCGTCCCGGCCTTTGCCGTGCAGCGGATAAATGGCCTCGGCGGTGGCGCGCTTCAGCTCGTTCCGCAGCGTGCTCCGCTGCCCGCGCTCCACGTTCAGCGCCATATCGCCCAGCGCGAGGTGTTCCGCTGCCCACAGATCCGCGTTGAAGGTGGTTTGCCCGGTGAAATACAAACCGGGGTCGGCGCAGCGTCCACCCAGCGCGGGCGTGAAGATCGCGAATTGCAGCAGAGTTTTGCCGCAATCGGGCGGGCCAATCAGCGACAGCACCTGGCCTGGCCGATGCTCAGCCGGGCTCCGCAGCGCCAGCCGGGCGAGCTTGAGCCAGCCGAACAGCAGCGCGCATTGGGTCGGCGCGTGCGGGTCACCGGCGGCATGGCCGAGCAGATTGCCAATCAACGCCGTGATCACCGGGCAATCGCCGGGCTGCCCTTCGATCAAGGCCGGGCCGCGCGTCACCAGCACGCGCACGCCGTTTTCAAGGTGGAATCCCGGCGGGCGCCCGCACAACGGGCCCACGTGGTCCACGCGGTTGCGAACCTGAGATCAGGTTGCGGACACACTCCTGCCCCTTGGTCGCCAAGTATTCGGTTACAGCCGCGTCGAGCGCCCGATCTTGCTCCGGCGCGTGGTAGTTGGACAGCGCGTAATCGAGATAGAATGAGAGTGTCTTGGGCGCGGGTGCGGCGGCGATCCGACGGAAAACCGCTTCGGCCTCGCGAAGCTGGTCAGAGGTGAGACAAGTCGCGACCGCGCGCTGGCCGGACGTGGCCTGGGCAGCGCGCAACTCTAGGGTGGATTTTTCAGCCGCAGCCTCCTCACGGGAGGGGAAGTTTTTACGGATGCGGACACCGGCAATAAAGCCGGACACCCGCCATGAGGTAACGCCGTTGCGGTTAAGGAACCGGGAGACAGTGAAGGATGTTTCGAGGGACATGCTTAGGTTGCCATGTCAAATGGCAACCTAGCTCCCGAAATTTTTCCCTCAGAGGTAAAAACTGGAGGCGCGGGTCGGAATTGAACCGACGCATAGAGGTTTTGCAGACCTCGGCCTTACCACTTGGCTACCGCGCCGAACTAGCTTTACGGGGTTCCAAGCCTCCATGGCTGTGCGTTTGGATCCGAAAGAGAGCCATTAAGTGCCGGCCAAAAAGCGTGACAAGCAATTTCGCCGTTCCTTCAAGACCAAGGATGCCAACGCGCGAGCAGTTCCGCAAGCTGATCGAGGCCATCCGGCTTTCAGATGGCAGACTGGACAGCCAGCAGAAGGCCCGGCCCGGTGCCGACCTGGTCGAGCTGCTGGCCTATTCAGGGTGCCGCATTGCCGAGGCCGTGGCCTTGACTTGGGCCGACGTGGACATTGCTGGTGGCACTTTGACCGTCACAGGCGGCAAAGTAGGCACCAAGAACGGCGAAAGTCGCACCGTCCCCATGACCGACGCCCTGCGCGGGTTGCTTGAGCGGTTGCGCGAGGAGCGTCAGCCCCAGCCGTCAGACCCCGTCAGTCCCACCACGCGGGCCAAGACCTGTCTGAATACTGCCTGCCGCCGGCTAAGCTATCCCTCGTTCTCACATCACGATTTCCGGCACTTCTTTGCCACGACTTGCATTGAGTCCGGCGTGGACATCCCGACCGTGAGCCGGTGGCTCGGTCACAAGGACGGCGGGGCGCTGGCGATGCGCGTCTATGGTCACTTGCGGCAGGAACACAGTTTTTCTGCAGTCAAAAAGGTAAATTTTTAATATTATATAAATAAGTTCTATATCGCTAAATATACTCCTTAAGAGTTTTGATCTCCACCAGCGGCCTTGATTTTCCAATCTGGATCTTGAGGGGCATAATTACCTTGATTAAGTTCGACATCATATGCAACGACATCACCTTCCGTTTGATACTAATCAATGTCTCAGTGATTGTTGTATAATTGCCATAATCTTTTTTTATGAGCTCATAAGCAGGCTGATTTAACAAAATCTTACCTGCCGGCGCTCCCCCCATTCTGCAAGCGTAAACTACGGGTTGACCAACAATAGTCAATGCACCGGCCATTTGAACTAAATGAACTTTACCATAATCGATTCCTATACCAAGACCGACATCATTCAAAACAGTAGTAAATGTATTGCGAAAAGAACGGTATCGTGATATAAAAATCTCATTTGCGTGTTTAGAAGCCCTAAGTGCAAAGTATCCCGCATCTTTTCCTGAGAAAAATAACGGAAAGAAACAAAGCATCCCATCACCTGTAAATTTATCTACAACAGCCCCATTTGCTTTAAATATTTGCTCTATATCACGGCATAATGTCGTAATAAAATTAGCGAATAATTTTGGATTTCTTGCCTTAAGCATCAATTCTGTTGAGCGTCGAATATCAACAGATACAACGAATGCATCGATTTCAGAATCAGAATTAAATTTGTTTCTAAAT
>CAIQBC010000312.1 GCA_903869955.1 uncultured Opitutia bacterium | reverse complement strand
GCGGTCATCGCCTCGGTGATCGGTGCCGCGCTCGCGGCGAAGCCTTGAGCGTTGCCTCAGCACAAGGGCGCGGAGCTGCCGCCGCTTGGGCATGGCGGAAGAGATTCAGCCATCGCACGGGCAATCGTCATGACGCCAAGAAATATTCGGCCAAAAAAGTGACTGTGATGCAAAGCCAGACACCGAGTTCCTTTCGCTTTGGTTTATAGCGTAGTAGCGCGTAGGTAATTATGTGGCTGCCGGCGAGCAAAAGCACAAACACGCTCAGAAAAAGCATCAGGGCATAAATATTGCCGTCGTCCCGCAGGGTCAGGGTGCGTGCGACCAGATCCGTGAGCGCTTTTGTGACTGCGGTGATGAACTCGACCAACACCAAGATGTTTGTGCCACGCCGCTCCCCGTCCCACCCGCAGGTGGCCCTTTTGTAGCGAATCAAAATCGGAATCATCCCCATGAACCACCACGTAAACGTGGCGATCCAAAATGCCGACCTTCCCCATTCGACGGGCGCAACGGCCGCAGTGACCGCCCCGGCGAGAATGGCAAAAGCGAAAATTAGGATGGCAAAAACTAGGATCCCGAACGCGACTTCCCCTGCGTCACGGATGGTAGCGGCACGCTGGGAAAAAATAATCTTCATCGGCTCAAGATTTACGGCGTTTGGCGGTTGCGGTCCTGGGTAAATGCCGCCATCGGGCCGCGCGTTCCTTTCGATCCGTGCTTATCGGTGAAATTCGTGGTCAAAAGTTAATTCCATTCCGTTTTCTCTTTCGGCTCGGGCAGCGGCAGCTCGTCGAGTTTGCCGGCGGCTTTCACGACCTCGTAGGCGGTGCGGAAATGCAGCTTGGCGAAATCACCCAGCGCGCGCACGCCGAATTTTTGGATGATCTCATGCGCCTGCGCTTTCACCAGCGGGCCGGCGCCCTTCTGGAGCTTCGCGCCGAATTTTTTGGAGAGCGTGTGCATCTGCCGTACAAACTCCGCCCGCGCCACGACGGAGGCGGCGGCGACCACCGGGTCTTCCTCGGCCTTGGTGCGCATCCGCAGGTCGAAATCTTTCACGCCCTTTTTCGCCAGCTCGCGTTGCACGAGCGGCTGCTTGGTAAACTGGTCGAGCAGGCCCCACGGCACGCGCTTCTCGGTGAGCGCTTGGTCAAGCGCGGTGGCATGCTGCCAGGCGAGCAGGCGGTTGAGGTTCGCGCCGGGGCGGGACATCAGCTCGTTGTATTTCGTCATCCCACACAGGCAGGTTCTCACCACCGCGCCGTGCGTCCCGCGGATGAGTTGGTCCAATTTGATAATCTGGCTCTCAGCGATTTTCTTGGAGTCCTGCACGCCGGCCGCGCGCCACGCCTCGATCATGGACTTCTGGGCGATCACCGTCGCGGCCACGACCGGACCAAAGAAGTCGCCCTTGCCGCTCTCGTCGAGGCCGGCGTGGGCCTCAAACCAGTCGGGATGCAGCACCTCGTCGTAGCCGAGCCGGGCCGCGCCGATTACGTCGGGTTCGAGCGTCATGGTGACAAACTCCTCCGTGCCCTTGCCGGCGATGACCGCCTTGCCGCTTTCATAGGCGGTGACATTGACCTTGAGGTGGTCGGCCTTGAACGCGAAGCGCGTATAGGCCACCTCGAACGGCATCCAGCCGCGCCCTTCGCAGATGGCGCGGAGTTTTTCCATCTGCGCGTCGTCGAGCTTCGTGGTGTAGGACGCGAGCTTCTTCGGCTTTTCCTCGTTCGGGGACGGCTTGGGCATGATGGGGAGAATGGCCGCAAAAAGGGGCAAGAAGCGCAAAGAAGAAACGCGGACATTTTTCGGCGGGGCTAAACTGCACCGAGTTTGGGAGTGAGTTGCATGGGTTTGGGAGTCTGGGGCAAAACTGGCGGGAAAAGAGGTCGGTTAGCGAGGGTTTAAGGAGGGCTTAAGCCGGGCTTAAACCACCGGCAAGGGGTATGCATGGGGCGTGCAAGGCCCGTGCAGGGGGTATGCAGGGATTGACCATGTTGGCTTGAGCAGGTCGGGAGGCCGGGGCATCGTGCAGGCATGATCACGGGGTTGTTTTTCTTCGCGCTGATCGGATTGGTCGTGGGCCTGTTCGTCAAATGGGCTTTCAGCGGCCCGCCGTGCCCGCCGTTTGACGGCGACTGAGCGGATGCAAGGCAGCCTGTCGGCAGGTCGCAGGTTCGCGCTGACCCGACATTGGCATTGAGCTGGCGGAAGGATTCGTCATGCTCGGGCACGTGAATTCGGTCTACAGCTTTCTCCTCGCCGGCGGTATTGCCGCCTCGGTGATGACGCTCAGCCCGTTTCCCTTTCTCATCGGGACGGCGCTGGGGTTTGCGCTCGCATTCGTTCACGATGCGGTGCGCGAGGTGGCGCGGGCTTCGGCTGCACGTCGCGGAGCCTCGTCAGAGGCGAACCGTCCGGTGGCCGACCCGGAACAATTGAAAGACCTTCAGGAGCGTCCAAGCCTCGCCTCCTCCGGTTCGCAACCCATCTGGGGAGATTAAGCTGGCGCAGGTCGCTTGCCGAGGGCGCAGCAGATCTCCGACGCCGTCGCAGGGCGCACGTTTAGCAGCGACGGGGGTGATGAACTCACCCAAATCTCGCCCTCTTCGTGCCTGCGCGCATTGCGGACAACCGTTCGCCGTCGATCCCCGCGTGGGCAAACTCCACCGATATTGCTCCGCCCCGGCCTGTGCGAAGGCCAGCCGCGTCATGGCCAACGCCAAATGGCTGGAAAAGTGGAAGCTCGAACACGAGGGCAAACCCTATTTCACCGGGTCGGAAAACTGCACCCATGTCCGCCACTGGCGCGCGGCCACGCCGAAATACTGGCGGCGGCTCAAACGCGCCCAGCGCGCCAAACGCCCGCAATTCCGTCTCATCCAATACCGTCTCTCGGCGATGCGGCTCGTTGCGTTACAAGATACGATTGACACGTTTTTCACTCTAGGAACCGACCTGCTCGCCCGCCTTCCCGGCGGGGTCGGCGTTGCGTTACAAGATTCGATGGCCAGAAAACTGCGGCGGGCCAGGCTGCGCGGGCATGAAATTTTGCGCATCATCGCCGAAGAGTCCACCCGCTGATCCCGCCCCGCGCGCAGCGGTCGCGGCGGGCATGGGCGGGCCGTCATTGCCCCCGCCCTCCGCGCCCCATCCGTCCGCCGCCGCACCCGGCGACGGCCTGATCCCGGTCGCCGCCTATGTGCGGATGTCCACCGAGCACCAGCAGTATCCAGCGGGAACTCGGAGCAGCGGACCCGGCGGGCATGGCCTGCCACGGAAGGGCGCAGCACGTCTGCGCCCCCTACGTTTCACCCTAACGCCAACTCGGGAGGCAGGGCCACGGTCTTTGCTTGCGAACCGAGGTCAGGTGACGGCATAAGGGGCGTGTTCCTTGCAAGGACGTTGGCAACCCCAGCGTTGTTTCCGCAACCTATCATTGGAGGAGTGGCTGAGTGGTTTAAGGCACCTGACTTGAAATCAGACGTGGGCGCAAGCTCACCGGGGGTTCGAATCCCTCCTCCTCCGCCAGTTTGAGATTTGCCCGTTGATGAGGGTTCCCGTGGGGTTTAAGAATCAGCCGAAAAATCCCGAAAGAGCCCGAACGAGCGCGTAGGTTAGGAACTTACGAAGGGAAAATCAGCGCGTGGCTCGGATTGGAAT
>CAIQBC010000311.1 GCA_903869955.1 uncultured Opitutia bacterium | reverse complement strand
TCCCTCGGTTGCGCCAAGAACCTCGTTGACTCCGAGATCATGGTCGGCCACCTGCACCAGGCGGGCATGGCCGTCGTGCCCGACGCCACCCAGGCTGATGTGGTCATTGTCAACACCTGCTCCTTCATTGACTCCTCCAAAGAGGAAAGCATCAGCCATATCCTGGAGGCCCACCGCCACCGCGGCCTGAAAAAATTGCTCGGGCAGAAGCTGATCGTCGCCGGCTGCATGGCACAGCGGTTCGCGAAAGATCTGCCCGGCGCGCTGCCGGAGGTGGACGCGTTCATCGGCCTCGACCAGCTCACCACCGTCGCGCCGATCATCGCGGGGCTGTTCGCGCAGGAACGCGGCCCGGGTGCCGCGCCGGAAAATTTTGTCACGTCGCGCCCGGCCTTCATCCCCGACTTTGACACCCCGCGCTTCCGGCTCACGCCCCGGCACCTCGCCTATGTCAAGATTGCCGAGGGCTGCAACCACCCCTGCACGTTTTGCATCATCCCCCAGATCCGTGGCCGGCACCGCAGCCGCACGGTGGCGAGCGTTGTGGCCGAGGCGCGGCAGCTCGTCGCCGAGGGCGTGCGCGAGCTGAACCTCATCTCGCAGGACACGACTTTTTTTGGGATGGACACCTGGGCGGAGCGGCCCGGCCCGCGCACCCCGGCAGACTCCGCCCGCGGCCCGGCGCTGCCGACCCTCCTGCGCGAGCTGAATGCCATCCCGGGGGATTTTTGGATCCGCCTGCTTTACACCCACCCCGCCCATTGGAGCGACGAGCTGATCCGCACCATCGCCACCTGTCCCAAGGTCGCGCGCTACGTGGACATGCCGCTCCAGCACATCAGTGACCGGATGCTGGCAGCCATGCAACGCGAGACCTCCTCGGCCCACATCCGGGGACTGGTGTCGCGCATCCGCGCAGGCGTGCCCGGCATCGCGCTGCGCACCACCTTTATCGTCGGCTTTCCCGGCGAAACCGAGGCCGACGTGGACGAGTTGTGCGAGTTTGTCCGCGAGACGCGATTTGAACGGCTGGGGGTCTTCCGCTACTCACAGGAGGACGGCACCCGCGCCGCCAAAATGGCCGGCCAGGTCCCAGCCAAGGAAAAGGAGCGCCGCTGGCACCGCGTGATGGCCCTGCAAAAATCCATCGCCGCCGAAATCAGCCGCGAACAGGCCGGGCGCGGGCTGCGCGTGCTGGTCGAGGCCCCGGGGGTTGCGCGGGGTGAAGGGGACGCCCCGGACATTGACGGCCGGGTGCAGGTGCCGGCAGCTCTGCCGGTCGGAGAATTTGCCCGTGTCGTCGTGAGCGGAGCCCACGAATATGACCTGATTGCTGGCTGAGGCGGGCGACGGCGTTCGCGGTGGCGGTGGGGTGAGGGCAACGGCTGAGGTGGCGTCTGTGCACATCAGCCCACGTCCTCCAGAATCATCCTAAATTCCGCAGTTCAGATTGACCACGGATTACACAAATAACACGGATACAAAACATAATGGATCTCTATCATGCCAAATTCATTCACCTGCCCGGTGAAAGCTCGAAATTGCATTTCTGATTTATAATCTGTGAGCATCCGTGAAATCCGTGGTTTCAACTGCGTTCGTTAGGATTATTCGTCGGGCGGAAGAGGCCCGAACGGAAGTTCGGACTCAGGCGGTGTAGAGGCGCAGTCTGGCTGCGCCCGTTTGGAATCGCCACCCCATGGGCGCAGCAAGACTGCGCCCCTCCACCGAGAAACGCCATTCGGACAGACCGCTTGGGCTTACCGGGCGGACTTGCGGCCGGAGCGGCGGCGCAGCACTGCGAGGCCCAGGGCGGCCAGACCGGTCAGCAAGGCCACCGTGGCCGGCTCGGGCACCACATAGTCCAGGTCGAAGCCGC
>CAIQBC010000310.1 GCA_903869955.1 uncultured Opitutia bacterium | reverse complement strand
CGCCCGCCACCGGCCCCGTCCCGCCCGCGCCCGCCACCGGCCCCGTCCCGCCTGCGCCCGCCGACCTGCCGCCGGACACGCCCTATGTGCCCTATCTCTCGCCGCAGGAGAGCCTGGCGACCATGCATCTCCCTCCCGGCTACCATCTGGAGCTGCTGGTGAGCGAGCCGATCATCCGGGAGCCGGTCGTCACCGTGTTCGACGGCAATGGCCGCATGTATGTCGCCGAGATGCGCTCCTACATGCAGGACGCCGACGCCACCGGCGAGAAGGAACCCATCAGCCGCGTGTCGCTCCACTGGTCCTCCAAGGGCGACGGCGTCTATGACAAGCACACGGTGTTTGTGGACAACATGGTCCTGCCCCGGATGATCCTGCCCCTGAAGGACAGCGTCCTTATCCAGGAAACCTTCACCGGCGACGTCTACGAATACACTGACACCGACCATGACGGGGTGGCGGACAAGAAAACGCTGTTCCACAAGTTCGACCTGCCGCGCGACAACAACCTTGAGCACCAGCCCAGCGGCCTCGTCTGGTCAATGGACAACTGGATTTACTCTACCTATAACGCCGTGCGCATCCGCTGGACGCCGAAAGGCGTCATCCAAGAGCCCACCGCCCCGAACCGCGGCCAGTGGGGCCTGGCCCAGGACAACAACGGCAAGACCTGGGTCACCCTGGCGGGCAGCGACATTGGCCCGGTCAACTTCCAGCAGCCGGTCGTCTATGGCGCGTACACAGCGCCCAACGAGGAAATGCCCTCAACGGCCGGCTACCGGGAGGTCTTCCCGCTCATCGGCCTTGGCGACGTGCAGGCTGGCACGCGGTATGTGCGTCCGGAAGACGGCACCCTCAACCGCACCACCTCGGCCGCCGGCATTGACATCTACCGGGGCGACCGCCTCCCGGCCGACCTCGTCGGCGACCTGCTCTACGGCGAGCCCGTGGGCCGCCTGGTCCGCCGCACGAAGATCGACGTGAGCGACGGCATCACCCACATCCGCAACGCTTACGACAAGTCCGAGTTCATCCGCTCCACCGATGTCTTTTTCCGTCCCGTCAACCTCGTCACCGCACCCGACGGCACGATCTACATCACCGACATGTATCGCGGCATCATCCAGCAGGGCAACTGGACGCGCCCGGGCTCCTATCTCCGCGGCAAGATTGACCAATACGGCCTGGGCGACAAGATCAACGGCGGCCGCATCTGGCGCCTCGTCTATGACGGGATGAAGCCCGGCCCGCAGCCGCATATGCTCGACGAGACGCCCGCGCAGCTCGTCGCCTATCTGAGCCACCCCAACGGCTGGTGGCGCGACACCGCCCAGAAACTGCTCATTATCAGCCAGGACAAGTCTGTCGTGCCCGCGCTCCAAAATCTCGCCCGCACCTCGCCCAATCCCCTGGCCCGCAGCCATGCCATCTGGACGCTCGAGGGCCTTGACGCGCTTGATGCCACTTTCTTGCGCGAAAAGCTCAAAGACACCGACCCCCACGTACGCGTGGCCGCGATCCGCGCCAGCGAGAGCCTTTACAAGGGCGGCCAGACCGCGATCGGCGCCGACATCAACGCGCGAACCAAGGACAAGAACCCCGACGTCGTCATCCAAGCCATGCTGACCGCGAAGCTGGTCAAGCTCCCCGAGCTCCAGCCCCTCGTCACGCAGACCTCGCTGACCAGCTCTTCCGAAGGCGTGAAGCAGGTCGCCACCCAGCTCCTGGCGTCGCTCATCAGCCCGTTCGGCCCGCAGTTCACCACCGTGCAGCGCGCGCAGCTCGAGAAGGGCCAGACCATTTTCCTCCAGCTCTGCTTCGCCTGCCACGGCCTCGACGGCAAGGGCGCGCCCGTGGCCGGCAAGGATGGCGTCACCCAAGCCCCGCCACTCGCGGGTTCCGCGACCGCCACCGGCCAACGCGCCGGGCCCATCTTGGCCGTCCTGCACGGCCTCAGCGGCCCGGTTGGCGGCAAGATCTACGAGGGCCAGATGCTCCCGTTGGGCGGTAACGAGGACGATTGGATCGCCGCCGTCATCTCTTATGTGCGCAACAGCTTCGGCAACCAGGCCTCGCTCATCACCGCCCAGGATGTCGCCAGCGTCCGCGCCGCCAATCCCGGGCGCAAGACGGCCTGGACGCTCCCGGAACTCAGCACGCGCCTGCCCCAGCCGGTCGGGAACCATGAGGCGTGGATATTCACCACCAACCGGGTGGCTGTTGCCGCTGCCGAGGAGCGCTCCGATCTTACCGGCCCTGCGAAGCTGAGTTTCACCGCCACCGCACCTGTCGCCGGCGCTTGGCTGCAGATCGAGCTGCCCGAGGCCGCGACGCTGTCCGACATTCGCCTCAGCAGCGACAAGTCGCCCAACAACTACACCCGTGCCTACAAGGTCGAGCTTTCCATCGACGGCCAGACTTGGGGCGAGCCCGTCGCCACCGGCCAGGGCACGGGCGCGCTGGTGGACATCAGCTTCGCCCCCACGAAGGCCCAATTTGTCCGCATCACCCACACCGAGCCGCCCGCGCCGCCGCCTGCCGCCGGCCGTGGCGGAGCAGGCCGGGGTGCGGCCGGCCGGGGTGGTCCGGGCGGTGCCGGATTTCCCGCTGCCCCCGGCGCGGGTACCGTTGTGGCCCCCTTCAACCCGCTCACCATCGAAAATCTGCAGACGGCCCTGACCCTCACGGAGACGCAGGCCGCCCTGATTGCGCCGCTGCTCACCGCCATCAACCAAGGCCAGACGGCGCTCACCACCGCACAGACCGGCGCAACAGACGCCCGCACCGCCGCCCTTGACCGCATCAACGCCATCCTGACGGACGCGCAAAAGCCCCAGCTCGCGGCGCTTGCCAACCCGGCGGTGGTGGCACCAGCCCGTGGCGCCCGTGGTGTCGGCCGCGGCGGTGGCCCGCCCGCCCCTCCTCCTCCCGCCAATTGGACGGTTGACGACGTCCAACTCTTCTCCCCCGCCCCAACCCTCGCCGCTTCCAAGTAAAACGCCCGTTTGTCCCCTCCACCCTCGGCACAGGCTCAACGCCTGCGCCATCCTTTCCCTATGAAAACCCACCGCCTCCTCTCCCTGCTGCTGCTCGCACTTATCGCCTCCGCGCACGCCGCCGACAGCGCTCCCTCCGCTCCCTCCGCCCCGCTGCCCCTGAAAAAAATCCTGTTCTTCACCAAGTCCGTTTCCTACGAGCACGCCGCGATCAAGGCCGGGAGTGGCTTCGCATTCCCAGTGGTGAGGGAACTCGCCGCCAAGAACAACCTTGAGATCACCGAGTCGAAGGACGGCAGCCTGTTTTCCGACGACTATCTCGCGAGGTTCGACGCGTACATGTTCTACTGTCAGGACGGCGCGGGAGCCCTCACCCGGGTCGGCTCGGACGGCGGGCCGGCCATGACTCCCGCTGGCAAGGAGGCGCTGCTCAAGGCGGTCGCCGGCGGCAAGGGTTTCATCGCCATGCATAGCGCCAGCGACACCTTTCATTCCGTGCTCCCGGACGGGAGGAGCGGCAATGCGGGATATTATGTCGCCAATGGGACCAACGGGGATGCCGCCGACCCCTACATCAAGATGCTCGGCGGCGAATTCATCGCGCACGGCCGCGAGCAGCCCGGCAAGCAAATCATAGCCGATGCCAAGTTCCCCGGCATCGCCGCCCTGCCGGCCGATTTCGGTCCGACGGAAGAATGGTACACCATGAAAAACTTCCCCGCCGACCTCCATGTCATCCTCGTGCAGGACACTGCGGGCATGAGCGGCAATGATTACGCCCGCCCGCCGTTTCCCTCGACGTGGGCGCGCATGCAGGGCAAGGGCCGCGTGTTCTACACGAGCATGGGACACCGCCCGGATGTGTGGGCGAACGCCGGCTTTCAGTCTGTCCTACTCGGCGGCATCAATTGGGCTCTCGGGCGCGTGGATGCCGACGTGACCCCCAACCTCGACAAGGTTGCCCCCAAGGCCAACGAACTCCAGGTGCAGCAGGCCCGTGGTGGCCGGGGCGCCCCGGGCGCGTTTCCCGGGCGTGGGCCCGCCGCTCCTGGGGTGCCCGCAGCACCGGCGGCGGCACCGGCTGCTCCCGCTCCAGCAGCCACGACTGCTCCTGCGGCCACGGCGGATCCCGCCGCTTCTGGAATGCGTTTCAATTCGGGTCCGTCAGCGCGGTTCTAAACCGGGCGCGGCTGGGGGCGGGTGCCCCCTTGGTTTGCCTTTCGAAATAAGCGTTTTCCTTCGCGGCGCGCGGCAGAAATGCCGCCCGCCGCTTTTTATTCAGCCACCCGTAACCCAAGCTTTCCATGCTCATCCACACTGTCCTCTTCTGGCTCCGCAAAGACCTTGCACCGGCGGAGCGCGAGGTCTTTGCCAGCGAGATCAAACACCTCACCCGGCTGCCTTATCTTGAGCACGGCTATGGCGGGACTCCCGCCGCGACCGAGCACCGCCCGGTCACCGATCATTCGTTCGATTTCGCGATCTCGCTGCATTTTAAGTCGCTGACAGACCACGATTTTTACCAGACCAAGTGCCCGGACCACGCCCGTTTTGTTTCCACCTGCAAGCCTCTCTGGGAACGTGTCGTCATCTACGACCTTTCTGCCAGTGGTCAGTGAGGCCTCGGTTTGGAACTGGGAAAAGGGGCCGGGTTGCAACTCTCGATGTTTTACGGCAAGGCAATTTTAAAATTGTCCTGTGCGACTTGTGTCCCGCCGGCCAAGGTTGGCGCTTGACGGGCGGCCATGCGGATTATCTGCTCGCCGCCCGTCTGTTGCGCCGGCCCCTGTCCTCGCCGCCAGCCCAGCTGACCCGACCACCCACTTTTATGGCCAATCCAAAACGCAAGACCTCCAAACGCCGCAGCGCCAACCGCCGCGCGGCCAACGCCTTCGTCGCCCCCCAGTTCGCCACCGATCCCACCGACGGCAGCCTCTTCCGCCCTCATCGCGTGAACCCCAAAAACGGGATGTATCGCGGCCGCCAGGTGCTCAACGTCGAGGTCTGAGCCTCGCGTCGCGCGGAAATTTTCCGCTCCTCCCGCCATCTGCCATCCCGCCAACCCCGTTCCCCGGTGATGACCCACTCCCCCGGAGGCCCAGCCCACATCGCCGTTGACGCAATGGGCGGCGACCTCGGCCCGGCTGAGGTGGTGGCGGCCGTCAAACTAACGCTCGCCGGATCCGACGGAGATTTCGCCCCCGACCCCATCACGCTGGTTGGCGATGAGGCGGTGCTGCACCCGCTGCTCACCCACGCCGGCCTCGCCCGCAACGGGCGCGTCAACGTGCTGCACGCCAGCGAGGTCATCACGATGGACGACAAGCCGCTCGTGGCCTGGAAACGCAAACGCGACTCCTCCATGGCACGCGCCATCGAGCAGCTCAAAACCGGCCACGCCGCCGCCGTCGTGAGCTGTGGCAACACCGGTGCACTCATGGCCGGCGGCACGCTCCGCCTCCGCCTGATCGAGGGCGTGGACCGCGCCGCGCTCGCCGCCGTGATCCCGCGCGAGGGGGGGCATTTCATCCTGATTGATGTCGGCGCCAACCCCGAGGCCACGGCCGAGCATCTGCTGCACAACGCCATCCTTGGTTCGCATTACGCCCGGGTCGTGCTCGGCGTCACGCGCCCGCGCGTCGGCCTGCTCACCATCGGCACCGAGGAAGGCAAAGGCAACGCCCTCACGGCCGCGGCGCATGGGCTGCTCAAGCGCGCCGGCCATGGCCATGTGCTGAACTACGCCGGGCCAACCGAGGGCTTTCAGGTGTTCACCGACCACTGCGACGTCGCCGTGTGCGACGGTTTCACGGGCAACCTGCTGCTCAAAAGCTGGGAGTCGCTGGCCCATTTTTTCAAGGGCACGCTCAAGCGCGAGCTGAAGGCCAACCCGCTGCGCTTCGCCGGCTCCGTGCTTTCGCTCGGTGCGTTCGACGCGCTCAAGCGTCGCATCAACCCCGACCGCTACAGCGGTGCCCCGCTCCTCGGACTGTGCGGCAACATCCTCAAGGCCCACGGCTCGAGCAACCGCCACGCGATCCACGCCGCCATCCGCTCGGCCAGCGCCATCGTCAAGGCCGACATGCTCCGTCATATTGCGGCCGACGTCGCCCGCGCCAACACGCTCATCGCGCAGACGCCTGCGGTCCCGTCCGCTGCGGGCCGCTGATTATTTTCCGCATGGCCCACTCCGACATCTGCATCCTCGGCACCGGCGCGCACGTCCCGGCGAAAGTGCTCACCAACCACGAACTCGCGCGCATGGTGGACACCACCGACGAGTGGATTGTCACCCGCACCGGCATCCGTGAACGCCACCTCGCCGGGAAAAACGAGCCCACCTCCATGATGGCCGCCGCCGCCGCCCGGGCCGCGCTGGCCGACGCCGGCGTGACCGCCGAGCAGGTTGACCTCATCATCCTCGCCACGCTCACACCCGACCAGCCAATGCCCGCGACCGCCTGCCTCGTGCAGCACCTCCTTGGTGTCCCCGCGCGGGCCGCGTGCTTCGACCTCAACGCCGCGTGCTCCGGCTTCCTCTACGCGCTCGACACCGCGTGGGCCATGCTGGCCTCGGGGCGTTACCGGCACGCGCTCGTCATCGGCGCGGAAAAGCTCTCCTCCATCGTGGACTGGACCGACCGTTCAACCTGCGTGCTCTTCGGCGACGGCGCCGGTGCGGCGGTGCTCGGCCCAGCCCGCGGCACGGCGCGACTCCTGGGCACGCGCCTCTACGCCGAGGGTGCGCACGCACACCTCCTCTGTGTCCCGCGCGGCCCCAAGCCCGTCATCCAGATGAAGGGCCGCGAGGTCTTCAAAAATGCCGTGCGCCAGATGGAGGACGCCGTCCGTGAGATCCTCGAACAGCACGGCCTCACCGCCGCGCAAATCTCCAGCGTCATCCCGCATCAGGCCAACCTCCGCATCATCGAGTCGCTCGCCCAATATCTTGGTCTCCCGATTGAGCGCTTCATCGTTAACCTCGACCGCTACGGCAATACCTCCGCCGCCAGCATCCCGCTCGCCCTCGACGAGGCCCGGCGTTCCGGTCGTGTCCGCGCCGGCGACACCACACTGCTCGTCGCCTTCGGGGCGGGCTTGACCTATGGCGCCGCGCTGGTTCGCTGGTAACAATATTTATTGCCATGAAAAACTGTTCCGCCCACGCCAGTGCCCCGCTGATTTTTTGCGCCACGTTTCTGCTCGCCATGGCTGCCGCCCGTGCGGACCTCGTCTGGACCTCTGAGACCGGCTGGCGCGCAGAGGGCGGCGTCCTGGCCCCGCTCGTCGCGCCCGAGGGCGGCGGACGCAATGCGCTCGATCTGATGAACCAAGCCACCGCCGCCGAGGAGAAAGGCGACAAGTCCGCCGCGCTCTCGCTCTACGAGAGCGTGGCCAAAAAATACCCCCGCTCCGACCTCGCGGGCGAGGCGCTCTTCCGTGCCGCGCAGCTCCGCCTGGACCGCCGGCAGTATTTCCGGGCCTTCGACGGTTATCAGGATGTGGTTACGCTCCACCCCGACACCAAACATTTCGACCAAATCATCGGCCTGCAATACACCATCGCCACCACCCTGATGGACGGCGCGCACAACCGCTGGTTCGGCCTCATCCCCGCGCCGTTCGCCAGCCGCTCCGAAGGCGTGGCCTATGCGGAGAAAATTCTCCTCAACGCCCCCCACAGCGACTACGCCCCCCTCGCGCTGATGAAAATCGCCCAGGGCCAGCAGCGCGCGGGCAACCCCGAGGAGGCCAAGGACGCCCTCGACCGCCTCATCAGCAACTACCCGCAGAGCGTCCTCGCGCCCGACGCCTACCTCCGCCTCGCCCAAGCCTACGCCGACGACGTGCAGGGCCCCGCCTATGACCAGGGCGCGACCAAGCAGGCCATCACCTACTACGAGGACTTCACCCTTCAGTTTCCCAAGGATCCCAACCTCCCCTCCGCGGCCAAGGGCCTCGCCGACATGCGCGCCATCCTCGCCCAAGGCAAGGTTGAGATCGGTGATTTCTATTTCCTGAAACGCGACAATTTCACCGCCGCCCGCGTGCTTTATAACGAGGCCATCACCAGCTACCCCGATTCGCCCGTCGCCGCCGTCGCGCGCCAGCGCCTCGCCGAGGTGGACATCGCCGAAGCAAAGGCCAAGGCCGCCGGCCCACCCAAGAAAAAATGGTTCTTCGGCCTGTTCTGACCGCCACAAGAAATTTGCGCTGACCGCCGGCCCGCGCTTGCCCAACAGAGGCAAGGGAGCCCTTCCCGTATTTTTCGTGCTCTTCCACCCTCCAGCTCCCCTCCCTCCAGTTCCCTGTGCCGATCCGTTTTTCTCGTGAAATCATCCGTGGTTAATTTTTCCTTCCGGCCTCTCCTCGCCCTCGCGCTCGTCGTGCTCGCGTCGCTTCCCGGCTGTGCGCACTACCACCTTGGCACGGGTGCGTCGCCTGCCTTTGCCTCGCTTTACCTTGCCCCGGTGCAGAACCCCGCCGGGGTCCCGCAGGCTGCCGCCACCGTCAGCATCCAGCTCCGTGAAGCCTTTCTGCGCGACGGCCGCGTCGCCCTCGCCACTTCGCCGGCCGAGGCCGACGCCGTGCTCACCGTCACCCTCTCCAAATACGGCCGCGAAACCCTCACCGCCCTGCCCACCGACGCCGGTCTCGCCCGCAAGCTCGGCCTCACGCTTGATGCCACCGCCACGCTCACCGACCGGCGCACCGGCCGTGTGCTCTTTGAAAATCGCCCGCTGCATGCCGACCGGCAGGCTTTCACCGACAGCGGCCAGCTCCTGGCCGAATATGACACCGTTCCCTTGCTCGCCGAACAGCTTGCCCAAGCCGCCGCCCACGCCGTACTCGACACTTGGTGATCGGTGGCACGGGACAGGGCGTGTCGGCCGATGAGGCCGGGATTTGTAGCCACGCAGGCGGGCCACCCCTTCAGCACTTTGGCGCTTTAACAAATCCTTCCAGGCCCGGACCGTGCTCAGAGCTGCCAGCTCTTGGGCGTGTATTGCATCAGTTCAATCACGTTGCCATCCGGGTCGTGAATCCACGCCTGTTTTGAGTGGTCCATGCCAACCTTGACCGGGCGGTCAATGGCGATGCCGCGCGTTTTCAGTGTCTCGCAAAACTCCTCCAACCCCGTGACCTCGAAACAAAGGTGGCCGAAATGCGTACCGACATGGCCCTTGAGCTGAGCGAATTCGCCGCCCCATTGCTTCACCATGCCGGCGCGGTCAAAAATCTCGACGAACGTCATCGCACCCGTCTGGAAATAGTGGCCGAACACGGTGCCATCCTCGTGCTTGAAGGTGAACTTGATCGGCAAGCCGAGACCTTCGTGGTAAAACGTCGTCATCACCGGCAGTTGATGCGACATAAGGCAAAGGTGGGCGAGCTGGCGGATCATGGGATGGGGATTGTGGGAGGGGGACTTCGGCAGGGGAATGCCGCGATGCGGAGCGGCAGGAAACGGTCGCGACGGTGGGCAGGGCTGGGGATGCCGTCAACTCCTTGCTGCCCGGTATGCCCGCGTTTTCCTGGCGAGAAAATAAGCCGATGAAACGGCCCCCTAAACCCGACCCGAAAACCATAACAATAAGCTACACCCTAACTGTCCAACGGACGGGATCCACCTCACTTCAATTTTACTCTGGTCAATCCAACCGGAATCCATAACAAAACTCACGCCCTAACTGTCCAACGTACGGGGTCCACCTCACTGAGTCCCAGCCACCGGGTACAACCCGGTGCCAGCCAATTCAAAGTCAAAATCCACAAATCAAACATGAATCCCCAACCCACTGTCGCCCAAAGGTCGCCCATCGTGAAAGACATGCCCGCCGGCACCTACCATTGGTGTGCCTGTGGCCTCTCTAAAAACCAGCCTTTTTGCGACGGCTCGCACAAAGGCACCGGATTCGCGCCCGTAAAGGTCGAACTGACCGAAGCAAAAAAGGTCGCCTGGTGTGCCTGCAAACACTCCAAGAACGCGCCTTACTGCGACGGCTCACACGCGAAACTGTGAGCGGCGGCCCCGCGCGGCTTCCCGCGCCGGCAATGCACCTCGGCTGAAATCGTGTACCCTGTCGCCGCTGAGCCGGCGCGCTGCGCCTGCAACGTGCCACCCGGTGGTAGGTCCTACGTAAAAAATTTATTCTCCTTTGCGCCCCATGCTGCACTCCCGCGTCACCGTCGCCGTCCGTTATGCCGAGACCGACATGAT
>CAIQBC010000309.1 GCA_903869955.1 uncultured Opitutia bacterium | reverse complement strand
CCCTTTCCACTGAGGAACTTCATCTCGGCAAGGGCAAAGGCAACAATGCCGTCGAGCGTGATATCTACGTCTATATCCCCGCTGGCTACGTCGCCGGCACGCCCGCACCGCTGCTGTTCTGCCACGACGCGATGGGCATGCACGACAACGATCCTGCGCCCTTTCTGCCCGACATTCTCGACAACATGATCGCCGCCAAGCGCCTGCCCCCGATGATCGCGGTCATGGTTGATCCCAGCAACCAGCGCAGCCTCGAATACGACACCGTGTCGAGCAAGTATGCCGAGTATGTCGAGGCCGAGATCCTCCCGGTCGTGGAGCAGAAGTATAACGTGAAATTCTCCAAAGATCCCGACGCACGCGCTGTGCTCGGCGGCAGCTCCGGCGGCGCGGCGTCGATGGCGATGGCTTGGTTCCACCCGGAGCTTTATCATCGCGTGCTCATGTATTCCTCCACTCTCACCTCCCTCCGGCGCGATCCCGAAACCGCCCCGCATGGCGCCTGGGAATTCCACGAGAACTTCATCCCGAACTCACCCGCCAAACCGCTTCGCATCTGGCTCGAAGTCGGTCAAAATGACAACGGTGCCGGGGGCTCAGACGCCGGCATGGGCAACTGGGTGTTTGCCAGCATGCACACCGCCGAGGTGCTCAAGGCCAAGGGCTACCATTACCAATTCGTCTATTCCAAAGAGGCGATGCATGTGGACCGCCCCACCCGCGCGCAGACGCTTGCCCCGGCGCTCGAGTGGCTCTGGAAAGACTACAAGCCGGCGACGAAGTGAGCGCTCGCGGCTGAAAATGGCAAGGTCTGCTGCGAGGTTGCGGCGGGCGGAGCACGCGTCAAACGCGGTGCCATCGCGGTCATTTTATGGTGCGCGGTGCGCCGGGAATTTCAGCGGACGTAATTTTAAGCACGAATCATGGAAATCAGGAATCGGAGAGGGGATCGCGGCAGCGCGGAGGAACGGAAGGAGTCAGGACATTTGAACCACATACAAGACACAGAGGACACGGAGGGATATTGAGGCCGGAATTGGCTGATGTCGGCCCTTGAGGGGCCTCGGTAATTAACGCGGAGGGCGCAAAGGAGCGCGGAGACTGTTACCGAGCGAAGCGACAGGCGCGTCGCGCGCCCAAGCTGAAAGGCTGAAACCGGAGTCCGGTGCGGATTGGCTGATGGCAGGCTTGCGGCCTTGGTAACTGATTCTTGGTTTCCTGGTTTCTGAATTAAGACCGGCTTTTCAATTCAGAAGCCAGGCAGCGAGGAAATCGGAGACGGAGGGTAGATCGCGGAGAAGCGGAGCCGATGGGAGCGCGGGCGTCCCCGCCCGCCTACGTCCTCAGAATCTTGTCCATCGTCTTCCCCTTGGCCAATTCATCCACCAGTTTGTCCAAATATCGGATTTCACGCATCGTCGGCTCTTGAATGTCCTCCACTCGCACACCGCAAATCACACCTTTGATCAGCGTCCGTGAAGGATTCAGATTGGGAGCTGCTTTGAAGAAGGTTTCAAAGTCTGTCTGCTGCTTCAATTGTCCTTGCAGCTCTCTCTGGCTGTAGCCGGTCAGCCAGCAAATAATGACATCAATTTCTGATTTCTTTCGTCCCTTTTTCTCCGCTTTTGCCACATAGTAAGGATAGACGCTCGCGAAGCTTGTCGTGAAAATCCGGTGTTTTGTTGTCATGGGAAAAGGAGACCCAGTGCCCACGATGGGCCACGGTGGCCCGCCGGGCGATGTTGGCTGGCGGTTGGTTGGGCTTTTTTCAAACCGGGAAGAGATGCTCGACGATCTTCAAGGCTCTGGGAATATCTGCTTCACGAACAAACACCGCCAGCTTCGAGCCTTCGGGGGACATGCCTAAATACAACTGGATAGTACGGTTTGGCTGACCAAGCGCGGAGTGATCGGCTTCCACTTCGAAGGGGATGTTCTGCGCTTCCAGCAGCGGGAGAACCTTCTTCGCATCCATGGGTTCAAAGGCACCCAGTTGGTGCAGCAGGTCGGGAGCTTCGTCCATCGTGTGTTTTCTTTGGCCAACAGGGTTAATTTGGCCGGACAGCCTTGGTCTTGCTGGGGTGCATGGGGCCACAGGAAGCCTGAATTTCTGACCGCGGCAAGGGTGGAATAGCGGGGAAGGGGCGGCAGCAGGAGTTAGGACATTTGAACCACAGAGACACAGAGGACACGGAGAGGGAGGGATACTGAGGCCGGAGTTGGCTGATGTCGGCCCTTGCGGGGCCTCGGTAATTAACGCGGAGGACGCAAAGGAGCGCGGAGGCTGCCTGCTTGGTTTCCCGGCTTCCGATTTAGGTTTTGCATTCCCGGCGCGTTCGCCCCTTCGCGTCTATGTGTCTTGGCGTTAAGCCCCTAAAATTTTCCGTCGCCTCAGCGATTTCAGGCACCACACTCCACCCATGCTCCGCATCGGCCATGGCTATGACATCCACCGCACTGTCCCCGGTCGTCCCCTCGTGCTGGGAGGCGTGCGGTTTGAGTGCGACTTCGGGCTCGACGGCCACTCGGATGCCGACTGCCTCACCCATGCCATCTGCGACGCGCTCCTCGGGGCGGCGGGCCTGCCCGACATCGGCCACTTTTTTCCCAATACCGACCCGACGTGGAAAAACGCCGATTCGCAGCGCCTGCTTCGCCACGTCGTCACCGAGCTAAAAAAGTCCGGCTATGCCCCGGTGAACCTCGACGCCACGCTCATCGCCGAGCGCCCGAAAATCGCCCCGCGCCTCACCGAGATGAAAGCCGCCCTCGCAGCCTCGACCGGCCTGCCGGTGAACGCCATCGGCCTCAAGGCCACGACCAACGAGGGCAGCGACGACATCGGCCGCGGCCTCGCGATTGCCGCGCACGCCGTGGTGTTAATCCGGGCCATTTGACGGCCCGAGCGCCCGTCGAAGTGACCTGCGCCGGCCAGGCCCCGCCTCATCGAAATCCTCCCGCCATCCCTCATCGGCTCAACGATGCATTTTACCTCCCCAGATTTCGCCGCGCTCGCCGCCACACTCGAGGGCGAGCTGCACACGGGGCGGATGATGCGGACCCTTTACGCGACCGATGCCTCGGAATACGAGGAGCTGCCACTCGCCGTCGCCCTGCCCCGCTCCGAGGCCGATGTGCGCGCGCTCATCGCCTTCGCGAACCAGCATCGCATCGGGCTCATCCCGCGCACCGCCGGCACCTCTCTGGCCGGTCAGGTCGTCGGCAGCGGCATCGTCGTTGACCTCGGCCGCCACCTGAACCGGATCGTCGCCACAGATGCCGCCGCGCACCGCGTGCGGGTGCAGCCGGGCCTCGTCCGCAACGAGCTCAACCTCGCGCTCCAGCCGCACCGCCTTTTTTTCCCGCCCGAGACCGCCACAGCCAACCGCGCCATGATCGGGGGCATGGTCGGCAACAACTCCTGCGGCGCGAACTCCATCGTGTATGGCTCGACGCGCGAACATCTCGTGGCCGCGCGCGGCTTCCTGAGCGACGGCTCGGAGGCAACCTTCGGGCCGCTCACCGCCGGGGAATTTGCCGCCAAATGCACCGGCCCGGACACGCTCGAAACGAAAATCTACCGCGCCGTCCGCGACCTGCTGGGCGCCGCGCCCAATCGCGAGCTCATCCGCACCAACTACCCCAAGCCCGCCGTCACCCGGCGCAACACCGGCTACGCCCTCGACCGGCTGATGGAGTGCGCCGTCTTCGACCCCGCCTCCACCCAGCCTTTCAACCTCTGCCGGCTGATCGCCGGCTCCGAGGGCACGCTGTTCCTGGGCGTGGAGTTCACGCTCAACCTGGAGCCGCTGCCACCGCCCGGCGCGCTGATGTGCGCCCATTTCGCCACCGTGCAGGACGCCCTCAAGGCCACGCTGCTCGCGATGCGCCACCGGCCCCACGGCTGCGAGCTGATTGACCGCGGCCTGCTCGCCGGGACGAAGGACAACCCCGAACACACGCGCAACCGCTTCTTCGTCCAAGGCGACCCCGGTGCCGTGCTGGTCGTGGAAATCCGCCGCGAAACCCGCCCCGCCATCGAGACGGAGATGCAGGCGCTCACCGGGGAGCTCCGCAGCGCCGGGCACGGCTACGCGTTCCCCGTCCTCTGGGGCGACGACTGCGACCGGGTATGGGCGCTGCGCCGCGCCGGGCAGGGCCTGACCAACAATGTGGCCGGCGACGCCCGGCCGCGCGAGAACGTCGAGGACACGGCGGTCGCGGTCGAAGATCTGCCGGCCTACATCGCCGAGTTCGACGCGCTCATGCGCGGCAAATACGGCGTCGCCTGCACCTATTACGCCCACGCCGGCGCAGGCGAGCTGCACACGCGGCCGCTATTCAACCTGAAAACATCCGAGGGGCTGAAGATGTTTCGCGACATCGCCACCGACGTCGCAGCCCTGGTAAAAAAATACCGCGGTTCCCTGAGCGGCGAGCACGGCGACGGGCGTCTGCGCGGCGAGTTTATCCCGTTTATGGTCGGCGCCGAATGCTATGCGATGATGCGGCGCATCAAGGAGACCTTTGATCCGCACGGCCTCTTCAACCCCGGCAAGATCATTGATACGCCGCCGATGGACACCTCGCTGCGCCTCGGCCCCGGCCACCCGTCGCCCGAGCACAGGACCATCTTTGATTTCTCAGCCACCGAGGGCGTGCTGCGGGCCACCGAAAAATGCTCCGGAGCAGGCGAGTGCCTCAAGTCCGCCGCGATGGGGGGCACGATGTGCCCCAGCTACATGGCCACCCGCAACGAGGCCGACTCCACCCGTGGCCGCGCCAACCTGCTGCGGCAGGTGCTCACCCATCCACGCAACGTGCAGAACCCCTGGGACAGCCCCGAGGTCGCCGAGGTCATGGACCTCTGTCTCTCGTGCAAAGGCTGCAAAACGGAATGTCCGTCCACGGTGGACGTCGCCCGCCTCAAGGCCGAGTGGCAACAGCACTGGCTCGACGCGCACGGCGTACCGCTCCGCACACGGCTCGTGGCCAACTTCGGGCGCATGATGCGCTGGGCGACCAAGGCCCCCCGCCTCTACAATGGGCTCGTTTCGTCCCGTGTGACCGGCGGCGTGCTGAAGAAAATTTCCGGCTTCGCGGCGCAACGCAGCCTGCCGCCGCTCCACACGACCACGCTCACCGCGTGGCACGCGCAGCACGGAAACCAGGCCGGCGGCCCGACAAGGGCCGGCAGCGCACGGCCGCTGTTTCCGCAGGGCCGCGTCCACCTCTTCTGCGACGAGTTCACGGACACGCTCGACGCCGCCATCGGCATCAAGGCGGTGGAACTGCTCAACCGCCTCGGCTACGAGGTCGTCATCCCAGCCCACCTCGAAAGTGGCCGCGCCCACCTGTCGAAAGGCCTCGTACGCGAGGCCCAGCGGCTCGCCATCCGCAATGTCGAGCTGCTCAAAAACGTCATCACCGCCGAGGCCCCGCTCATCGGGATTGAGCCGTCGGCCATCCTTGGTTTCCGCGACGAGTATCCCGACCTCGTGCCCGAGCAGCTCAAACACGCCGCCCACACGCTCGCAAAGAACGCGCTGCTGATTGACGAGTTTATCGCCCGCGAAGCCGACGCCGGCCGCATCCGCCCCGAATCGTTCCGTGCCGCCGAATGTGTGATCAAGCTCCACGGTCACTGCCACCAAAAGGCGCTGGCCTCGCTTGCCCCGACCGTGAAAATGCTCGGCCTGCCGGCAGGCCACATGGTAACGGTCATCTCCAGCGGCTGTTGCGGCATGGCCGGCTCCTTCGGCTACGAGGCCGAGCACTTCGACCTCTCGCAGCAAATCGGCGAACTGGTGCTCTTTCCCGCCGTCCGCGCCGCCGCGCGCGAGGTGGTGATCGTCGCCCCCGGCACGAGCTGCCGGCACCAAATCAAGGATGCCACCGGCCGTATCGCGCAGCACCCGGTGGAAATTTTACACGCGGCACTCGGCTGAGAAGCTCCGCGCAGCCGGCAACTGCGGATGGGGCGGCCGGCGGCCGAGACCAACGTCCATGGAGATTCAGATTTTAGCCGGGCCAAACGGGCGCAGCAAGTCTGCGCCCCACACCGGCAGACGTTATTCGGAGGCCAGACCCAGCAGATCCGCTGAACGGCGGACCCGTTTTCGCAACAAGCTTGGCGCGCATTTTCATCGCACCGGGCCGGGTCGGGCATACAGTGCCCCTTCCTTCCTGTATGATCGCCGCCCGTTTTCTCTTTGGCACCGTCGTGGTGCTGGGCCTGAGTGTCCTGCCCGCTCGCGCCGCGTTGCTCAACCGCTGGTCGTTTAACAACCCCGCCGGCAGCGCGCCCTCCGGCACGGTGTTTCTCGACTCGGTCTCCGGCATTGCGGCCACGGTGAAGAGCGGCACGGGCACGACCAGCGCAACGCTCACCGGGACCGCGATCATCCTGCCCGGCACGACGACCGGGGCGAAAGCCGACAGCGCGATCTCGGCCTATCTCAACCTGCCCAACGGCCTCATCTCCTCGAAGACCAACCTTACGGTCGAGTTTTGGGCCACGCCGGTTAGCTCAAAGAGTTGGCAGCGCTATTTCGAGTTCGGCCGCGTGGTCACCGGAGACAACCTCGGCGCGACCGGCGAATGGACGGGAGCGAGCGCGCTTTCGGGCTCGTCGGCCTATGACTCGTTGGTGATGGTGGTCGAGCAGGGCACCAACATTAACTCCCAGCTCGCCTCCCTCAAACAAGGCGGCAGTGGCGCGACCAGCTACTCTGTGGCTGGGACCCTCGCGACCACGGTAGGAACGCCATACCACTATGTGCTCACCTTCGAGGACGGCCTGAACGTGGACGACACCGCCAACCCGGCGGGGGGGCGCCTGAAGTGGTATCGCAACGCTGCGCTCGTTGGCGCGGTGAACGTCCCGTTTCACCTCAGCAATCTTTCCGACGTGAACAACTGGATCGGCCGCTCGCAATCGAGCGGAGATTCGATGGCCAATGTCGCCTTCGACGAGTTTCGCATCTACAATCAGGCGCTCACGCCGGCGGAGATCACCGCGAGCTTCAACGCCGGCCCGGACGCGACGTTTCCGGCGCCCGTGCCCCAGCCAGACGCGGTCACCATGAACTACGGGCAGAAAGCGCTCATCGGCGTGCTGACCAATGATTCCGGCAGCGGTCTGCCGCTCCAGCCGGCCAGCGTCGCGGTCGTGACGCCGCCACAATTCGGCACCGCCACGGCAGACGGCAAGGGCAACATCCTCTACGTCCACACGACCGGCACGCCGGCCTCCGACTCCTTTGCCTACGGTGTGAGCAATGTCAGCGGCACGTCCGCGCCCGCCACGGTCACGGTCAATTTCGTCACCACGCTCCGCGTCGCCAACCCCGCGATCAACGTCCCCCTCTCCGCGCCGACGACCGGGGTGCAGCTCGCCCCGGCGTTCGCCGGCCTCGCCGCGTTCAACCAGCCAGTCTGCATCGCGAGCGTGCCGGGCGACACCAAGCGGCTCTTCGTCTGCGAGCGCGCCACCGGCCTGCTGAAGCTCATCCCCGACGTGACCGCCGCCTCGCCGACGGTGGTGACATTTCTCAATCTTGCGACGATGCTCAGCTCGCGCGGCCTCGGCGAGACCCTGGGCGGCCTCGGCACCGCCTTCAACAGCGGCAACGAGCAGGGTCTGCTCAGCGTGGCGTTTCACCCCAGCTACGCCAGCAACGGCTATTTTTACGTCTATTACTCCGCCAAGGTGACCAACGGCGCCATCACCAACACCTACGAGCGGCTGTCGCGTTTCTCCGTGCAGGCGAGCAACCCCAACGCCGCCGACCCGGCCTCCGAGGTCATCCTCTTCAGCCAGCTTGACCCCGACATTCAGCACAATGCCGGCGACCTGCATTTCGGCAACGATGGTTACCTTTACCTGTCGGTGGGCGACAACAGCTACAACAACGGCAGCGCCGCGCTGGCCGGCGCATTGGCGCAGCACATTGATGGGGCCCTTGTCTCCGGGCTGCTGCGCCTGGATGTGGACAAAAAGCCCGGCAACCTGGAGCCCAATCCCCGCACCAACAGCGAGACTAACACGACGCCCACCCCGGTCGTGCCACTCTACGGCGGGTTCGCGGCCTATTCGATTCCAGCGGACAACCCGTTTATCGGCGCGACCACGTTCAACGGGCTGACGTTGGCGGATCCGGCCTTGGTTCACACCGAGTTTTATGCCGTGGGCCTGCGCAATCCCTGGCGTTTCTCCATTGATACCCAGCCGGGCGGCACGGGAGAAATCTGGGAAGGTGAGGTGGGTTTCAACTCCTACGAGGAGATCAACCTCATCACGTCCGGCGGCAACTACGGGTGGCCTTACCGGGAGGGATCGAGTGACGGGCCTCGGGTGGCCGACATGCCCGCGGGCTTTTCTTCGCTCGACCCTTATTACCGCTACGGCCATGCCGGTGTGCTCACGCCCTCCAACCCCAGTTACGAGGGCTTTTGCATCATCGGGGGTGTCATCTACCGCGGTGCCCGCTTCGCCAGCCTGCAGGGCAAATACATCTTCGCCGACTACGGCAGCGGCAACATCTGGACGCTCGCGCGCAACGGTGCCGCCGCCCCCACCGTCACCCGCGTCGCGGGCATGACCAATTTGGTGGCCTTCGGGACCGACCCGTCGAACGGCGACGTGCTGGCGCTCCAAATCTCCACCGGATCGGGCGTTAGCGGCACGATCCAGCGCCTCACCGTCAACACCACCGTCGGCTCGTTCCCACAAAATCTCAGCGGCACCGGCCTCTTCGCCGACCTCACCGACCTGTCGCCCAACCCCGGCGTGCTGCCGTATGAGCCCAACCTCACCTTCTGGAGCGATTTTGCCGCCAAGCGCCGCTGGTTTGTCATCCCTGATGCCACCAGCACGATGACGTGGTCGCGCGACGGAGCGTGGACGTTTCCCAACGGCATGATCTGGGTGAAGCATTTCGACCTTGAGCTGGATCGCTCTAACCCACCCACGACCGGCGGAACCGGCGCCCGCAAGCGCATTGAGACCCGCCTCCTCGTGAAAAACTCCACCGGCGTCTATGGCGTGAGTTACCGTTGGAACGACGCCGGCACCGACGCGACCTTGGTGGACGACGCTGGCGCCGACTTCGACGTGCCGCTCACGCAGAACGGCGCGCCCTACACGCAGCGCTGGCACATCCCGAGCCGCGCCGAGTGCCTGTCCTGCCACAACGCGACCGCTGGCGGCGGGCTCTCGTTCACGACGCGCCAGCTCAACCAGGTGCAGACGATGAACGGCTTCACCGGCAACCAGCTCGATCTGCTCCAAGCCGCCGGCTATTTCTTCAACCCGCCTGACTCCACCCAGACCCTGCCCCGCCATGTGCGCCCCGACGAGACGAGCTTTCCGTTGGAAACGCGCGTCCGCTCCTACTTGGCGGTGAACTGCGCCAACTGCCACCAGCCCGGGAGCAGCGGCCCCTCGTGGAACGGCCGCCCCGAGCTGACGCTGGAGCAGACCGGTCTCATCCACGGCGCCGTCGTCAACAGCGGCGGCAATTCCGCCAACAAGCTCGTCATGCCAAACCATACGGCTCACTCGGTGGTCCTCAGCCGCGTCTCCGCGACCAACGGCTTCGCCCGCATGCCGCCGCTCGCGACCAACGAGCTCGACCAAGCCGGGATCACGTTGCTCACGCAATGGATTCAGAATTACGATGCAAACCGCCAGGTTTTTCCCGACTGGCAGTTCGCCAACTTTGGCTCCACCGTTGACCCCGCCGCCGCCCCGGCCGCCGATCCCGACGGCGATGGGCGCAGCAACCTCCTCGAATACCTCACCGGCACCTCGCCGCTTTTCGCGCAGCCCAACCCGCCCGGCCTCACGCTCTCTCTCTTAAGGTCAGGACAGGTCTCAGCCAGCTTCAGCGTTTCATCCAATGCCATCGCCCAGATCCAGTTCTCGACCGACCTCGTCAACTGGAGCCTCTGGGATGTACCCGGCAACGACGCGCTGCCCACCTTCGACGGCCTGAAAACCCTCCAAGGCCCGGCCGTCGGCGACAAAATGTTCTTCCGCCTTTTGCTCAACCAGCGCTAGCCCGGAACCAGCCGGTCATTTCTGCAAACGGCATGGATTTTTAGGTCGTGGTGCGATTTGGCAGGGACAGCTCTCCGAGCCGTCCGCGGTCGCCTCGGAGAGGCGACCCTACATCCCGACGCACGAATCAAACTGTAGCACTGCCATTTTTTATCGAAATTTGCTTCGCCGTCGCCTTTGGTTTCGTTTGGCATCGCCACCCCCTCAAGTCCTTCGCACCAACCCATCCTATGTCCACCGTCCCTGTCCTCATCGCCGGCCAATGGCGTCCCTCCCAGTCCACCGGTACTTTCCGCGTCGAAAATCCCGCCACGGGCGAACAACTGCCCGGCGAGTATCCCATCAGTTCGTGGGCCGACTGCGACGCCGCGCTCACCGCCGCCACCGAGGCCGCCGCCGTGCTCCGCACGCTGCCGCGCGAGCAGATCGCCAAATTTCTCAACCGCTACGCCGACCGCCTCGATGCGCGCAAGGCTGAGCTGGTTGACCTGACCCACGCCGAGACCGGCCTGCCCAAGGCTCCCCGTCTCGCCGATGTCGAGCTGCCTCGCACCACCGGCCAGCTCCGCCAGGCAGCAGCCGCCGTGCTCGAAGGCTCGTGGGCCCTGCCGACGATTGACACGAAAATCAACCTCCGCTCCGTGCTCGGCCAGCTCGGGCCCGTGGTCGTGTTCGGCCCCAACAATTTCCCCTATGCCTTCTCCGGTGCGGCGGGTGGCGATTTCGCCGCCGCCATCGCCGCCGGCAACCCCGTCATCGCCAAGGGCCACCCGCTCCATGCTGGCACGACCCGCTTCCTCGCCAATGAGGCGCTGGAGGCGCTCAAGGAAACCGGCCTGCCGCTCGCGACCGTGCAGCTCGTCCACCGCATCGAGCCGGCCACCGGCCTGCGCCTCGTGTCCGACCCGCGCACCGGCGGCAGCGGCTTCACCGGCAGCCGTGGCGCCGGCATCAAGCTCAAGAACGCCTCCGACGCCGTCGGCAAGCCCTTCTACGCCGAGCTCTCTAGCATCAACCCGGTCGTCTTCTTCCCCGGCGCGCTCAAGGAGCGCGGCGCGAAACTCTCCGAGGAGTTCGCCGGCAGTGCCACGCTCGGCGGCGGCCAGTTTTGCACCAACCCCGGCCTCATCATCCTTTTCGCGTCCGACGACACGGAAAAATTCATCGCCGACGTGAAAACGCGCTTTGAAGCCGCCAATCCGCCGGTGTTGCTCGGCAAGCCCGTCGTCCGCTCCCTCACCGAGGGCGTCGCCGCGCTCAAGGCCGCCGGCGCGCAGCTCCTCACCGGCGGCGCGCCGGTGGCCGGCCCCGCCTGCCGGCACGCCAACACGCTGTTCCGCGTGACCGGCGCGGAGTTCCTCGCCAAGCCGCACCAGCTCCAGACCGAGATGTTCGGCACCGCTTCGCTGCTCGTGGTTGTTCGCGATCTCGCCGAGGCCGCCGCCGTGCTGAATCAACTGGAAGGCAACCTGACCGGCTCGCTCTACACCGACACCACCGGCGCGGACGACGCCGCCTACACGAAGCTCGAGCCGATCCTGCGTGCGCGCGTCGGCCGCCTGCTCAACGACAAGATGCCCACCGGCGTCGCCGTCAGCCCCGCGATGAACCACGGCGGGCCGTTCCCCGCGACCGGCCACCCCGGCTTCACCGCCGTCGGCATCCCCGCCAGCATCCGCCGTTTCGCCGCTCTGCAATGCTACGACAATGTCCGCGCCGCCCGTCTGCCCGTCTCGTTGCAGGACAAAAATCCCAACGGCAAGATGTGGCGTCTCATTGACGGCCAGAGCTCGCAGGGAAACGTGGGCGGGTGAGCGGGAGTCAGGTGCCGCAATCCTGCGCTGCCCCGCGCAATACGTCGCCTCATCCCACGTCGGCCAAATCAAAATGCGCGCCATTTCTTTGCGTGGCGGTCTTCTCGTGGGCATTCTGCTCGCCGTGATGGCCGCCGCCCGCGCGGCAACGTGGACGCGGGAGATTTACGTCTGGCAACGGCAGCCGGGAGCAGAGGTCGCGGCGGCGTTGGAGGAGGCGAAGCCGCTCAGCGACGGCTTCAACGTCCTCGCCGCCGAGGTCGCCTGGAGCGGGGGCAGGCCGGTCGTGTCGCGCTTCGCGCCCGACTACGCACGGCTCGCCACGCTCGGCAAACCCGTCGGGCTGTCGCTGCGCATCGGGACATTTCCCGGGCCGTTTGCGGCGGACGATGCAAACGCGAAAACCCTCGCCGCGCTCGCGGCCTCGCTGCTCGCCGAGGCGCGCGCCGCCGGACTGAGACCGAGCGAGCTCCAAATTGATTTCGACTGCGCCGAGGCGAAGCTCGCCGGCTACCGGCTGTGGCTCGGCGCACTGCGCCCGGCGGTGGGCAAAACGCCGCTGGTCTTCACGGCGCTGCCGGTGTGGCTCGGCCATGAAGCCGACTTCACCGCCCTCGCCCACGCCGCCGACGGTTTTGTTTTGCAAGTTCACTCGCTGGAAAAACCCACGGCGCCCGACGCGCCGTTCACGCTCTGCGATCCGGCGCGTGCGCTGGCCTGGGCGGTGCAGGCGGGGCGCGCCGGCGTGCCGTTTCGCGTCGCGCTGCCGACTTACGGCTACCGGGTGGCATTTGACGCGACCGGGAAATTTTTCGCGCTCGCCGCCGAAGGGCCCGTCCCCGCGTGGCCAGCGGGCACGCAAGTGCGCGTCGCCCGCGCCGACGCGGTGGCGTTGGCGCAGCTCACGCAAACCCTCGCCGCCAAGCCGCCACCCCACTGCACGGGTGTGATCTGGTTCCGGCTCCCGGTGGCGGACGACCGGCTCAACTGGACGTGGCCCACGCTCGCCGCCGTGCTGCGCGGCGAGACTCCCACCGCGAAAATTACCGCAGTCGTCGAGTGGGCCGAGCCGGGCCTCGCGGAGATCGTGGCGATCAACGCCGGCACGACCTCGGAGCTGCCGCCCGCGCGCGTGACGCTGCGCTGGCCGGCAGCCGAAAAAGTGCTCGCGGCGGACGGGCTGGGCGGCTTTCGCCTTGAAACGCGCGGCGGAGAGGCGCAGATGGAGGTCGTCGCCGCCACCGTGCCGCCCGACGCGTTCCTCACGCCCGGCCAGAAGCGCAAAATCGCATGGCTGCGTTTTTCCCATGAACTTTCTCTCGAAGCGAAACTCCCGGCCGCCGCACCCTGACGTGGGCGGCAAAACGGATGGAAACACAGGAGAGCAATCTGGCGGCGACCTGGGGTCAGGGCGCAGCAAGACTGCGCCACTACATCCTGTAACACGACACCGTAAGCTCGGTGTGCTGCTCGCCCTCGCTGTCGCCGGTGCCGGTGTCGCGCTCGCGTGCGGACCGTTTTTTCCGAACAGCTATCTGGCGCAAAGCACGGCCAACCTGCTCGCCGCACCCGAGGGTTTTTTCGCCGCCGAGCTGGCGCGCATCGGCCTGACACCGCCGCCGGAGAAGTCCGTGTCGCCAGGCAAGGACGAAAAGCCGCGCGACACCAGTGCGCAGACCGACATTGCCGACGTGCGCCGCGCGCTCACGGCGCGTGGATTGCCCGCCGCACGCGCCAAGGAGATCGGTGACGCCTATGCGGGCGTGCGAACACGCCTCGGAGAATGGGTGGCGCAGGAGGAGCAACGCACGGCGGGCGTGCGGGCGATGAGCTGGATCGAGCCGGCGGAACGCGCGCGCCGGATGGCCGCGCTGCCCGTGCCATCACCTTTTCCGCAACTGGTGATCCCCGCCGGCCTGCCGGCGGAGTTCGCCATGTATTTCACCGGCGCGGTGGCGTGGCAGCAGGGAAAAACGGCCGACGCGCGCGCGGCCTGGGCCGGCGTACTGGCGCTGCCCGAAGGCGAGCGGCGCAACCGCGCGGTCTGGGCGGCGTTCATGCTCGGGCGGCTGAATGCAGAGGCCGCCGGCAAGCCAGGGGGCGAGACTGCGGCAGCCGAAGCGGCGCGTTTTTGCCAACTGACCCGCACCCTCGCAGCACAGGGCCTGCCCGACCCGCTCGGTCTCGCCGCCGCCAGCTACGGCTGGGAAGCCCAGGCCGCGCTCACGGAGAAAAATTACGCGTCGGCGATAAACCTTTACCTCGTCCAGCGCACGACGGGTGACGGCTCGGCCAACGAGTCGTTGCGCCGGGTGGCACGGGCGGCGGTGAGGAGCGATGACGCCCAACTCGCCGCGCTGGCGAAAGACCGACTCGCCCGCGAAGTGCTGACCGCGTATTTTGTCTCGTTCGCCGGGTCGGACTTGTCCGGCTGGCGCGAGGCCTCTGCACCCTACGCAAGCCTGCTAAAATCACTGGAGGGCTGGGCGACCGCCTTGCGGAAGGCAAACCTGGGAGGTGTGGTCGACGCCGACCGGCTGGCCTGGGTCGCCTATGAGGCCGGCGAGTTTGCCCAGGCGAAACAATGGGCCGCGCTCGCGCCGGAGGACGCCTGGGCGGCAGAGTGGATCCGAGCGAAGCTCGCGCTGCGCGACGGCAACCTGCCCGAAGGGGAGGCACGACTGCGAGGTGCGATCGCGGCACTGCCGACAAATGGCGCGCGGATCAGCCGAGGCGATTATCGCAACGACACGACGTTTATTGGTCATGCGGACGACTCCGAGTCCTTTTCGACCGCGGACGAGAACCGCGTCCGGCTTTTCGGCGAGCTGGGCCGGGTTTGCCTTGCGCGCGATGAATTTACCGCGGCGCTGACCGCCTGGATCGAGGGAGAATTGCTGCTGGACGCCAGTTACGTCGCCGAACGCATCATGAAAATGGACGAGCTGCGCGCCTATGTTGATGCCAATTGCCCGGAGAACCTGGCCGCTCCCCACGTCGGGGATGTTGAGCGCCCGTGGCCAAACAATGTTCGCCGGGCGCTGCGCGACCTGCTCGCGCGACGGTTGGCCCGCGAGGAAAAATATACGGAGGCTGAGTCCTATTTTTCCGAAGACGCGCGCAAAACCTACCGGACGTATCTCAGCGACGTGCGGATCGGTTTTGACAACAGCAAGCCGGCGACGGAGCGCGCGGCGGCTTTCTGGCGCGCGGCACAGACCGTGCGCAAAGACGGCATGTGGCTGCTTGGCACCGAGCAGGATCCGGACTGGACGATATTCGATGGCAATCGCTACCAGGAGGCTCCGGCGCTCGAGCGGGCCAATGCCGCGCAGCAGAAGACCGGCGGCGTGTTTGCCACCACCGTCGCCGAGTTGGAGCGCATCAAAGCAAACGTCGGGCCCGAAAAACGTTTCTCCTACCGCTACCGTGCAGCCGACCTCGCGTGGTGGGCGGCGTCGCTGCTGCCCAACGATTCGGACGAAACGGCGCGCATCCTTTACGAGGCTGGCGAATGGCTCGCACCGCGCGACCCGGAGGCGGCAAACCGGTTTTACCAAGCCCTCGTCATCCGCTGTGGCAACACCGCGCTGGGCAAGGCGGCGGCGGCAAAGCATTGGTTCCCGGGCAAGCAATAAGGAATGGGAAAAGGCCTTGCGCCAGGCGTCGCGTGCTGTTCCGGCGAAGGGGCGCATTTTGCGCTCGCCGGAGGCCGATGGGAATGCCAGACATGGACGCTTCGTTTTCGACAATGAAGCATTTTCTTAAGGAGACAGACTTCTCGCCGCGCGAGGCGGCGGCAATCTTTGCGCGCGCGCGGGAGTTCAAACGGACGCGCGGCCAGCCCGGCCCGCAGCCGCTGGCAGGCCAGACCTGGGCGATGATTTTCTCCAAGTCGAGCACCCGCACCCGCGTCTCCTTCGAAGTCGGCATCCACGAGCTGGGCGGCAACCCGCTTTTTCTCAACCGCAATGACATCCAGCTCGGCCGCGGCGAGACCGTCGCGGACACAGCGCGCGTGCTCTCGCGCTTCGTCCACGGCCTGGTGGTGCGGACGTTTGACCACACCGAGGTCGAGCAGCTCGCGGCGGCGGGCAGCGTGCCGGTCATCAATGCGCTCACCGACCTGCTGCACCCGTGCCAGATCTACGCCGACCTGCTCACGCTGGCCGAGCGCTGGACCGCGCCGGGCGGCGACCTGCTCGCGGCGCTCAAGGGCCGCAAGATCGCGTTCGTTGGCGACCGCGGCTGCAATGTCGCCAATTCATGGATCATGGGGGCAAACTTGTTTGGCATGAAAATCTCCCTCGCCGGCCCGCCAGGCTTCGACGCCGCGCCGGAATTTGACGCGCTGCTCGCACGCGAGGGCTTCGCCAAATGCTACGAGTTCACCACTGATCCGTGGCAGGCCGTGCGCGACGCCGATGTGGTCTATACCGACGTGTGGGTCAGCATGGGCAAAGAGGAGGAGACCGCCGAACGCATCCGGGTGATGACGCCGTTTGCCGTGACGCCGGAGCTCTTTGCCGCCGCCAAACCGGACGCGTTTTTCATGCACTGCCTGCCCGCACACCCCGGCCAGGAGGTCGCGCAGGCCGTGCTCGACAACCCGCGGAGCATCATCTTCGACCAAGCCGAGAACCGACTGCACGTCCAGAAGGCGATCCTCGCCGCGCTGGCGGAGCAGAGGTGAGTTTGCGTGACCGAGCTTGACCGCCGCTTCTGAGCGAACATTCTTCCGTATTATGAGTGCGACCCTGCTGCTCGAACAAATGTCAGTGGAAGAAAAGCTCCGCGCGATGGAGACTCTCTGGGATGGACTTTGCCGTCAGGAAAGCGGCGTGCCTGTGCCGGCCTGGCACCACCATTTGCTCGACGAGCGCGAGCGCGCTGTGGCCGAGGGCCGGGCCAAATACACCGACTGGGAGACCGCCAGACAGGAAATCATGGATCGCACGGCATGAGAATTGAGCTGCTCGATCCGGCCAAGGACGACTTGGTTGACGGTTATTGGTTTTACGAAAAGCAGTCGCCGGGGCTTGGCGCATATTTCCGGGACAGTCTCATCGCCGACATCGAGTCGCTGCGGCTTTACGCGGGCATTCATCGGGTGGTTCACGGCCCGTGCCACCGTCTGCTCGCCAAGCGTTTCCCCTTCGCGGTCTATTATCGGCTAATCGGCGAAACCGTGCGCGTGCACGCAGTACTCGACTGTCGCCGCGAACCAGCGTGGATCAGAAGCCGGGCAACCTGAGCGCGGCAACATCATTCGCGTTGATTCGCGTCCATTCGCGGTTTCCAATCCCCATTCTCAATCCATGAAAATCGTCCTCGCCTACTCGGGCGGACTCGACACGTCCGTCATCGTCAAATGGCTCCGCGAAACTTACGACGCGGAAATCGTCACCTTCGCCGCCGACATCGGCCAGGAGGAGGAGCTGCGCGGCCTGGCGCAGAAGGCGCGGCGCACCGGCGCGGCGAAGCACTACACGCTCGACCTCGTGGAGGAGTTTGCCCGCGACTACATCTACCCGATGATCCGCGCCAACGCGGTCTATGAGGGCCAGTATTACCTCGGCACCTCCATCGCGCGCCCGCTCATCGCCAAGGCCCAGGTCGCCATCGCGAAGCAGGAGCGGGCCGACACGGTCGCGCACGGTGCCACCGGCAAGGGCAATGACCAGTGCCGGTTCGAGCTCACCTACATGGCACTCGCGCCGCAGCTCGCCATCATCGCCCCGTGGAAGCTCGACACCTTCCGCGCCGAGTTTCCCGGTCGTGCCGAGATGATCGCCTATTGCGCGAAACACAAAATTCCCGTCGAGGCCTCGCTCAAGAAGCCCTACTCGATGGACCGGAACCTCCTGCACATCTCCTACGAGGCCGGCATTCTGGAGGACCCGTGGTTTGACCCAACGACCAAGGCCAACAAGGCCATGTTCAAGCTCTCGGTCTCGCCGGAGGATGCGCCCGACAAGCCCGAATACGTCGAGCTCGACTTCGTCAAAGGCGACTGTGTCGCGGTCAACGGCAAGAAACTCTCGCCTGGCAAGGTGCTGAAAACACTGAACAAGCTCGGCGGCAAGCACGGCGTCGGCCGCGTGGACCTCGTGGAAAACCGTTTCGTCGGCATGAAGTCGCGCGGCGTCTATGAGACGCCCGGCGGCACCATCCTCATGCAGGCGCACAAGCAGGTCGAGTCGCTCACGCTCGACCGCGAGGTGCAGCACCTGCGCGACTCGCTCATCCCGAAATACGCCGAACTGGTCTATTACGGCTTCTGGTTCGCGCCCGAGCGCGAGGCATTGCAGGCGCTGGTGGACGAAAGCCAGAAATTCGTCACCGGCACCGTGCGGCTGAAGCTCTACAAGGGCAATATCATCACCTGCGGCCGGAAGTCGAAATATTCACTCTACGACGACAAGATCGCCTCGATGGAGGGCGTGAAGAGCTGGTACAACCAGAGCGACGCGACTGGTTTCATCCGGCTGAACGGCCTGCGCCTCCGGGCGCGGAACCTCGCGCAGGGCGGACCGAAGGCGTGAGGGGCCGGGCTTGGCGCTCAGCTTGCCGCGTTCAAATTATTCGGCATGAAATCCGATCCAGCGGCCAGTATCCGACCGATTCGTGAGAACGAATTGCCAGCTTTGCTGGAACTTTACCGGCACCTGCACCCCGCAGACGCCGTGTTGCCGATCGGCCCGGATCTTGAGCGGCTCTGGCAGCGCATCTGCTCCGACTCCCATCTCCACTATCTTGTCGCCGACGTTGCTGGCGCGCTGGTGTCCAGTTGCACGCTGGCCATCATTCCAAATCTCACTCGCGGCGCACGGCCATACGGCCTCGTGGAAAATGTTGTGACGCATCCTGATTTTCGGCGGCGAGGCCTGGGCACACGAATACTTCAATCGGCGCTTGCGCTGGCCTGGGAGCAGGACTGCTACAAGGTGATGTTGTTAACCGGACGCAAAGACGAAGCGACCCTCCGCTTTTATCGGCAGGCTGGATTCGAGTCCGGAGTTAAGACAGGATTCGTTGCAAGACGATGAAGTTGGCTCAGGCACAGCGAGCAAGCGAACCTTCGAACCTCCATAGAAGCGCAGGGAACTGATGTCAGCAGCTCGTCTTCTTGCGCATGCGGCGGCGTACCTTGCCACTGACCAAGAGGACGTTCTGCACCGACTCCGGTGTTTCGCACCGGCAACAGCCCGGCGAGCCGGGTTTCCCACGTGGCCGGCTACCCTGCCACGGCGAAGTCAATAAACCCGCGCTCGACATCCGTACGAAGCAGCCGCACGCGAAGATTGTCGCCGACCTTGAGCCGCCCCGCGCCGCCCACCAGCTTGCCTTCCACGGGCGGACGGGAAACGCGCGCCCATGCGCCTTGGTCGGTCACACCGGTCACGATGGCGGCAAACTCCTCGCCAATCCGGCCCGCGAGCAGCAGCGCGGCGGCGGACTTGCCGAGCGAGCGTTCCACTTTTTTCGCGGCATCCTCCTGCTCGGTGCAGTGCAACGCCAGCGCGGCCAGCTCGGCATTCGCGTAGGGCGGCGGGCGGCCCGCGAGCGCGGCCTTGAGCAGGCGCTGGGTGAGCAGATCGGGAAACCGCCGGTTGGGCGCGGTCGAATGCGAGTAATCGCGCACCGCCAGCCCGAAGTGCCCCGGCGAGTGGCCACCCGGCAGCTCCATGACATATTCTCCCGCGCCCATCAGCTTGATGACGCTGAGCGAGAGGTCGGGAAACCGCACCGGGTCGGCGGCCTTGGCCGTGACAAGAAATTTTTCCAACGCGACCGCATCGGGCTCCGCCGGCAGCGTCGTCCCGTGCGACGCGGCCAGCTCAACGATGCGGTCCCAATGCGCGGGCGTGCGGACGACGCGGCGCAATGAGGGGAATTTTCGCGCGGCGAGAAACTGCGCCGCCACGCCGTTGGCCGCGATCATCAGGTCCTCGATCAGGTCCTTCGCCGAGTTCTTCCGGTCGGCCGCCAGATCCCGCAGCACCTCACCGTCGAAGACCGGGCGGGCTTGGATGGTCTCGAGGTCGAGCGCGCCGCGCGTTTGCCGGAGCGCCTTCAGCCGCCGGGCGACGCGCAACTGCAGCCGGAGGTTTTCGTCCAGCCCGGCAACCGGGCCAATGGCCGGCGGCATCGGCGCAACACCGTCGAACCACGCGGCGACGCTGTCATATGCGAGCTTGGCGCGGTTGCGCACCACGGCCTCGTAAATGTCGGATTTTACCGGCAGGCAGTCCGGGTCGAAGACCATCTCGACGACGAGGGCGCGGCGGTCCGCACCGAGGTTGAGCGAGGTGAGATCGGTCGAAAGTTTTTCCGGCAGCATCGGAAAAATCTGCGCCGCCGTGTAGACCGAGGTGGTGTTGTGCGCCGCGTGCCCGTCGAGCGCCGAGCCTTGCTGCACCAGTGCGGCCACATCGGCAACGGCAACGAGCATCCGGGTCGTGTTGTCGGGCAACGCCTCGGCGACGGAAAGCTGGTCGAGGTCGCGCGAATCGTCGTTGTCAATCGAGCACCACGGCAGAGCCCGCAAATCACGCACCGCCGCGCCCGCGCCGGTCGTCGCGGCCGGCCCGTGGATGGCGGCGAGCTCGGCCATCGCCGCTGGGGAGAATTCCGGGGCAAGCCCACGCTCGGCCATCACGCGGCAAGCGAGACGTTGCAGAAGGGCGCGGTGCTGGTAGCCGGGAGGATTCGTCATGGGGTGGTGCGGGTGGACACGAATGCAAAAGCGAGGCCGGTGAACAGGCGCGGCACGAGGAGGAGGGTGATCTTGCTTAGGGACATGGGGAGAGGCGTAGGAACAGGCGCAGGGATTTAAGCTTTTGGCAAACCAACTCACGCATGGGCGTGGCAGCGCCGGGAGGAACGGTTCACCAGACCGTCCGCGTGGACCCCGACGGCGCGCCCAGCGGTCGTGCCCTACCCTTGCAACAGATCGGCATAGATTTTCCCGCTTGTCTCTCGTTCGCGTCACGGCTGGTTGGTGGATTGTTAATGGACACCACGCATCCAGTCGTCCTCCGCCCGGCCATTGCGAAGGTTGCGCTACGCGCAACCGAGTAAAGTTATTCGTCAAAGCGATGTCGCCACCCTCGAAATATCCACACCTCTGGTGCGATTTCAACGCTTGCGGCCTATCAGGAAGGCCAGACGACAACTGCTATTACGCCTTGGATAAGGCACGACTGAAAGAGCTGTCTGCAAAGGCTGGTGATCGCATCTTTCTCTACGACGACGACACTGTTGATGGTGCGATGGGCGTTGTGGGCATCGAGGGTGAACTGGTCGAAGACGATGGCCGGCTGATTGCTCGGCCATTCAGCCAAGATTTTTACTACGGTCCGCGATTCTGGTAGCGGCCGAACGAGAAGAAAATTCACCCGCGGGTGAGCAGGCGGCGGACACCCTCGATGGGTGGCTGGTCGAGCGGCGCGAATTGCAGCGAACAGCGCGAGGTGAGCGCTGTCACCACGACGCGATGAGTGAGAATCGGCCCACTCAGGCCGGTCGGCAGCGCGTCGAGCGGCACGCCGGGAAAAAGTTTTGCCACCACCTTCATCGCGAGGTCGAGCAGCTCGCCGGTGGACTCCAGCACGAGCTGGTGCGCGGTATGGTCGCCCTCCTCCGTCAGCCGCAGCACGGCGGGCGCGAGCGCCGCGATCTGCCGGTTCGGCTCGGCATGGTGGTAGAAGAAACGCGTGATGGCCGCCGCATCGTCAAGGGCAGTGTGGCCGCAGAGCATGGGCGCGATACGCGAGGGTGGCGCCCAGCCTTGCAGCTCAAGGAGGCCGCGCGCGAGCACGCGGCGGCCCAGCTCGTAGGCGCTGCCGGGATCGCCGAACCGCCAGCCGAGCCCACCGGCATAGTGGATGGAGTTGTCGGGCGCACGCGCGGCAACGAACGAGCCGGTGCCGCTGTGAAGCACAAGACCGGGCACACCGTTGGTCGCGAGCTCGAGCACCGGGCGCGCATCGTCGAATACCGTAATCTGACCCAGCCCTTCCAATCCGAGGGCAAACTCCTTCCAAAACCCGCGCGCACCGGCCATGCAGAGCAGGGTGTGGGCGACGGGCGCGGGCGCCTGCGCGCGGAGTGCATCAAGCGCATCGGCCACCGTGAGGCGCGCGGCCTCGGGCCCGACCACGCTGGGGTTGCTGCCGGGCGCGCGATGGCGCGCGACGACGTTGTTCGCGAGATCGAGCAGGATAAACTCGGTCTTGGTGCCGCCACCATCCACCCCGACCTTGCAGCCGGAGGACACGGGAGGGAATGGCGGATTGGAAAATTGCACGGGAAGGACGAAACAACCGGTGGTAGCAGGAACTCAAATCCAATTCAGAATCCAAGCGGCCAGGCACCGACCGTTGAGTTTGGTTCGCTTCATGGTTTTGAGTACCTGCCCCGGTCCTTCGCTTTGCTCAGGCGAGCTGGCGGCTCAGGCGACCGGCATATTTCTGGCCAAGGGCGCGGTTGTGCTCGATGGCCCCGGGAAGATTCTGGCTGCGAAGGAGCGGCGGTGTATGGCCGTTTTGCCGCAACCATTCCACCACACCGAGCATGAGCCAGTTGAGCACGGAGCAGCCGATGAGCGTGGAGGTCGGGCCGGCCATCACGCCCTCGCCGGCCTCGACGATGGCGTCGCCGGGGACGCCGCCGTTGTCGAGTACATGGTCGGCCACCTCGAAAAGCTTTTTGCCCGACGGATGCTGTGAGGGCGTGGCGCGCGACATGGCGAGGCAGGTGAGCGCGACAACAGCAAGGCCCCTGGCCTTGGCGTGGAGGGCGACCTCGATGGGCGAACAGTTTTTGCCAGAGTTGGAAATGGCGATGAGCACCTCGCCAGCACGGAGCTGATATTGGCGGTCGTAGCGCTCGGCGAGCCGCGTGCCGTAGCCGGGGAGGTTTTCGATGAAACCACCGGTCGGGTCGGGCATGGCGGTCACGCAGACCAGCCCGCCGGCGCGGCCGATGATCTCACGGGCAACGACCTCGCTGTGCCCGCTGCCGAAGACGTGGATGACGCCGCCACGCGCGATACTCCCGCCGAGCACAGGCGCGAGGCCGGCGAGCACGGGCGCGTTGGCGGCCCAGGCACGCGCGAGCAGATCATTCGCACGGGTGAAGTAATTTTCGGCAAGGGACACGGCGGTTCAATAATAATAGGTAAAGGTGATGGCGCCGAAGTTGTCGGCCTTGGACTGGCCGTTGAACTCCTTCGTGCGGACGGCCTGACTATAGGTGAACTGCCAGTGTTTGCCGCCCAGGCCGAGCCCGAGCTGGAAATCGGCCACGAAATCTTTCTTCGGCACACGCGCGCTGCCGTGGAAGGAATTTCCGTCGAGCGTGAGGTCGCGCGCGACGGCCCGGCCGTCCACGGCTCCGAACAGGAAAACACTGAGGCCGGGACGGGAGCTGTTGGAATCGCCGCTGGGGTGAATGAGGTAGGTGCCAAAGTCGGCGGGCAGATGCCAGCCGGCCCGCGCCTCAAAACCGGTGTCGACGTAAGTGAAGACATTGCCGAGACTCACGCCGGCGTGCGGAATGAAATCTGCGCCGAGGCCCGTGGTCGCGCCGGCGGTCTCGTAGCGCCATTTGCGCGTATAAATGAGGTCGAGGCCGGGCTCGTTGCCGATCTGGTGCGACCAGCCGAGCGCGTGCGGACGGCCGATGAGGTCGTGAACACCGTTTTGGATTTGCTCGCCAAGCGCGGCGGAGCCGACGACGCCAAGGTTGATCTCAAAAGTGTCGAGTACGCCGCAACCGCCATCATCGCAGCAGGAAAGATCATAGCTCTGAAACGCCGCACCGACATAGAGCCACGCGGCGTAAGGGCGGTCGGCAGGATCGGGAGTAGGCGTATGGATGCCGATCGGGGTGTAGATGTTCTGGCCAAGCGAGAGGCCGAGCTTGGCATCGCTGCCGGCGGGGACGAGCGCGCCGAGGTGGGTGGCGACCCAGCGGACGGGCGCGGGAACAGCGGCCCCGGTGAAATTGTTCAACGGCGCGCTGAGGGCAGAGAGCTTAAAGCCGTTGGTGTAATACTGGTCGGTGCCCGCGAGGTATTTGTCGTTTTCAGAGTAGATGGAAACGGAGCCAAACTTAAGCGGAGCCTCGGGCGGGACCACCGCATTCGCCGAGGAAAGCGCCGGGGGCGGCGTCTCGGCGGAGAAAAGCGTTGCGGCGGCGAACGCAAGCAACGCGAGAGAGAAAATCGGGCGGAGCAGGGAGGTGGCGGTCATGGCATTAACAGAAAACAAACGGCCGCAAGGTCACGCGTCAGCGAAAATCGCACAGACGCAAACTCTGGGGGGATGAGTTTGAGCAGAGGATCAGCTTGGACTCCTGCGACCAGACTTCCCAACGGATCTACCACCCAATCCGCAATGGGTTGACGCCGCCGCGCACCGGCGCTTTTCTCCCGCGCTTCCTTCATGCCGCAAACCATCGCCGTCCTCGATTTTGGCTCGCAATACACGCAGGTCATCGCGCGCCGCATCCGCGAGTGTCAGGTCTATTCCAAGATCTACCACCACTCGGTCTCCGCTGCCCAGCTCCGCGCCGATGGTGTGATCGGCATCATCCTGTCCGGGGGCCCGAGCAGCGTCTTCACCAAGGGCGCGCCGATGCCCGACCGCAGCATCTTCACCCTCGGCGTGCCGGTGCTGGGCGTGTGCTACGGCATCCAGCTCATGGGCAAACTGCTGGGCGGACGCGTCGGCCGCAGCTCCCGCCGTGAATACGGCCACGGCATCCTCCGCGTCAAAACGCCCGGCCGCCTTTTTGCCGGCCTGCCCAAAAAGCTCCGCGTCTGGAATTCCCATGGCGACCGCCTCGTCCGCCTCCCCCCCGGCTTTGCGCCCATCGGCACGACGGAAAATTCCGAGTTTGCCGCCATCGAGGACCGGGCGCGCAACTTCTACGGCATCCAGTTTCACCCCGAGGTGTTTCACACCGAACACGGGGTGGACATCTACAAAAATTTTCTCCTCGGCGTCTGCGGGGCGAAACAGGACTGGAAGATCAAGGACTTCATCAGGCACGCCATCGAAAACATCCGGGCCACGGTCGGCAAATCGCGCGTCATCCTCGGCCTCTCCGGCGGGGTGGACTCCTCGGTCGCCGCCGCGCTCATCCACCGCGCCATCGGCCGGCAGCTCACCTGCGTGTTTGTGGACAACGGCCTGCTCCGCGCCGGCGAACGTGCGCAGGTCGAGTCGCTTTATGCACGGAACTTCAAGATTGATCTGCGGGTCGCAGATGCGTCGGCCCTGTTCCTGCGCCGGCTCCGGGGTGTCAACGACCCGGAGCGCAAGCGCAAGATCATCGGCCGCACCTTCGTCACCGTGTTTGAACAATCCTTAAAGTCCGCCGGCCGCGCCGAGTTTCTCGCCCAAGGCACGCTCTATCCCGATGTGATCGAGAGCGTGGCCATCGCGGGCAACCCGGCCGCGCTCATCAAGAGCCACCACAACGTCGGCGGCCTGCCCGCGCGCATGAAGCTGAAGCTGCTGGAACCGTTGCGCGAACTTTTCAAGGACGAGGTGCGTGCCGTGGGCGCCGCGCTCGGCCTGCCGCGTGAGGTCGTCTGGCGGCAGCCGTTCCCCGGCCCCGGCCTTGGTGTGCGCGTTGCCGGTGCGATCACGCCCGAGCGGCTCACCGTCCTCCGCGCTGCCGACAGCATCCTGCACGAAGAGATGATGACCAGCGGCTGGTATTGGAAAATCTGGCAGTCGTTTTGCGTTTATCTGCCGGTGAAGTCGGTCGGCGTCGTCGGTGACGAGCGTAACTACGCCGACGTGATCGCACTTCGCCTCGTCGAGTCGAAGGATGCGATGACCGCAGACTGGACGCGCCTCCCGTATGATCTCTTGCAAAAAATCTCCAGCCGCATCACCAACGAGGTGCGCGGGGTCTCCCGCGTCGTCCTCGACATCAGCTCCAAGCCCCCCGCCACCATCGAATGGGAATAAACGCGCCTCCCCGGTTTGGTTCGTTTTACTTTCCTCCCTACCCCGTTTTCCCTTTTCCTCCTTTCATGAAATTCTCCCGTGTCCTCGCCGCTGCCTGCCTTGCCTTTTCCGCCGCCACGTTTGTGCATGCCGCCGACAGCGTTGCCGCCGTTCTCTCCAAGGCCCGCGCCCACATCGGCTCCGAGGAGGCGCTGGGCAAGTTGCAGTCCGTGCATTACGTCGGCATGGTTGAGGTGGCCGGGCCCATGACGGCGGACCAGACCCGCATTGACGTCATTTTCCAAGCGCCTTACCGGATGAGGCAGGAAATCGCCTCCGCCAATGGCACCGACACCACCGGGCTGGACGATTACGCGGGCTGGGCTTTCCTCAACCCGCCCGACGCCGCCAAGCGCCGGTTGGTGATGTTGAGCAGCGACCCCGTCCGCCATCTCCGGGCCAATATCTGGGAAAATCTCGCCTTCTATCGTGGACTCGAGGCCATGGGCGGCCGGATCGAGGATGGCGGTACTGTGTCGCTCGACGGCGCGCCCGCCCGCAAGCTCACCTTCTGGCACGACGATCAGATCCGCTTCGCCCGCTGGTTCGACCCCGCCACCGGCCGGCTTCTGCTGACCGAGACGGACGACGGCACCTCCATCCGGGAGGAAGGCGAGTTGGTCGTGGCCGGCCTGCGCTTTCCCAAAAAAATTATTACCACGGCCAAGACCAAGGCCGGCACAACTGTTTCCACCACCATTGTCTTCGACAAAATCACCGTCAACGAGCCGCTGGACGCCAAGCTCTTCGCCCCGCCACGTCTGACCGCCACCACCACGCCGCCGCCACCGCCCACGCCCGCGATGCCGGCGATCACACCGCTCATTCTGCCGAAGCTGGGCCCCGACTCCACCCCGGCGCGGAAGTGACGCCGCGAGGCCCGGCTTATTTCCCGCTCGCCCCTCCCGCCGCGCCGGCCCTAGCCTGCGCGGCGATTTATTTTCTCCCGTGCGCGCCCTGAACTTTGCCTCCAAAAATTTCTCCGCCGAACTCGCCGCGTTTTGCCGCGACGCGGAGCCACCGCCGGAACTCCGGGCCGCCGTCGCCGCCATCCTCGCCGATGTGCGCGCGCGGGGCGATGTCGCGGTCGCCTACTGCGCGGCCAAGTTCGACGGCGCCAAGCTCCGCCCACGCGATTTTCGCGTGCCACCCGCGCAGTTGGCTGCCGCCGCGCGCCACCTGCCCGCCGCCGCGCGTGCCGCCCTGCGCGCGGCGCACGCGGGCATCGTGGCGTTTCACCGCCACCACCGGCCACGCGGCTGGGAGGGGAAAAATATCCATGGCGCGCAGGTCGGAGAAAAATTTGACCCCATCCGCCGTGTCGGCCTCTACGTCCCCGGCGGCGAGGTGCCGCTGGTCTCGACGGTGCTGATGACCGCCACCCTGGCAAAGCTCGCCGGCTGCCCCGAAATCGCCGTCTTCACGCCGTCCGACGTCCAGGGCCACGTCGCGCCTGCGTTGCTCGCCGCGCTTCACCTCGTTGGGGTGGACGAAGTCTGGCGCGTCGGCGGCGTCCAGGCCATCGGCGCGGCGGCCTACGGCACTCCGACGATTCCGGCGGTGGACAAAATTTTCGGCCCCGGCAGCGCCTGGGTGTGTGAGGCAAAGCGACAGGTCTTCGGCACCGTCGGCGTGGACTCGCTGCCCGGTCCCAGCGAGGTCATGGTCATTTGCGACGACACCGCGCGCGCCGACTTCGCCGCCGCCGACTTGCTCGCCCAAGCCGAGCACGGCACCGGCCGGGAGAAAATCTACCTCGTGGCCACCTCGGACAAGACCCTCTCCGCCGTGCTCGCCGAGGTCCAGGCGCAACTCAAATCGCTGCCGCGCTCCGAGAAAGCCGCGCGGGTGCTTGACCTTGGATTTCTCGCCGTGCGCGTCGCCTCGCTCGCGCAGGCCGCACGGGTCGCCAACTTCGTCGCGCCCGAGCACCTTGAGCTGCTGGTGCGTCCCGCCGCCGAGCAATCCCTCCTGCGCGCCATCACCACGGCCGGCGCGATCATGGTCGGCCACCACACGCCGACGGCGCTGGGCGACTTCGTGGCCGGGCCGAGCCATGTGCTGCCGACAGCGCGGGCCGCGCGTTTTTCCAGCGGGCTGCGCGTCGAGGATTTCCTCCGGCGGACGAGCGTTATCCGCTACGACCAGCGGAGCGTGAGGAAAGCCGCCCCCGTCGTCACTGCCTTCGCCGCGATGGAGCGCCTCGACGCCCACGGCCGCTCGGTGCAGATCAGAACCGGGTAGTCATGACCGCACGAAATCGCCCAAAATCATCCTGTCTTTCGTGCCTCTTCGTGTTTTTTGTGCCAATCGCATGTCAGAAATTTCCTCCCTGGCCCTTCCGCATTTCGCACGACTGCACGCCTACACGCCCGGCTTGCAGCCAACGGATCCCGGCTGGGTGAAGCTCAACACCAACGAATGCCCCTACCCGCCCAGCCCGCGCGTCGCCGAGGCCGTCCGCCGCGAGCTAGGCGCTGACGGTGCGTCGCTCCGACTCTACCCAAATCCCAAAAGCGCCCCGCTCCGCACGGTCATTGCGGCCTGTCACGGCCAAGGCCTGAGCGAGGATAACGTCCTTGTTGGCAACGGCTCCGACGACATCCTCAATCTCCTCGTGCGGGTCTTCGGCGGGCCGACCGCCGCGAGCGGCTTCACGCTGCCCAGCTACTCGCTCTACCCCGTACTCGTCGCCATCCAGAACGGCACCACCCGCGTGATCGAGTTTGACCGCCCAATGCGTCTGCCGGTGGAGGCCATCGCTACCTCGGGGGCGCAGGCGTTTTTCCTGACCTCGCCCAACGCCCCCACCGGCGTTGGTTTCACCAACGCCGAAATTGGCGCCATCCTTGCGCGCTTTCCGGGCGTGCTCGTCGTGGATGAGGCCTACGCGCCCTTCGCCCGCGAGAACGCCATCCCCCTTCTTGCGCGCCACCCGCGTCTCGTCATCACCCGCACCCTTTCCAAGGCCCATGCGCTCGCCGGCCTCCGCGTCGGATACACGCTCGCCCACCCTGAAATCATCGGCCTGCTCGACCGCGTGCGCGACAGCTACAACGTCAGCCGGCTCTCGCAGGCCGCCGCGCTCGCCGCGCTTGGCGATGCGGCCTACTATGTCGGCGTGATCGCCCGCATCACCGCCACGCGCGACGCCTTTGCGGCCGCCTGTGTGGCCCGCGGCTGGTTCACCTACCCGTCCCAGGCCAACTTTGTCTTTACCGAGCCGCGCGACGCCGCCGGCGCGACCGGCCCGGCCGTCGCCCAAGCGCTCTACGGGCACCTCCTCGCCCGCAAAATCCTTGTGCGCCATTTTCCCAACCACGCCTTGACCGCGCCGTTTTTGCGCGTCAGCATCGGCACCGATGGCGAGATGCTCGCCGTCAACCAAGCCCTCGACGCATGGCCGACCCACGCATAGCAAATCTAACGCGGAAGACCGCCGAAACCGACATCGTGCTCACCCTCGCGATTGACGGCAACGGCACGTCCAAAACCGAGACCGGGGTGCCATTCCTCGACCACATGCTCACGCTCTTCGCGAAGCACGGGCTGTTCGACCTCGCCGTGACCTGCCAGGGTGACGTGGCGGTGGACTACCACCACACGGTCGAGGATGTCGGGCTCGTGCTGGGCGAAGCGTTCAAACGCGCGCTCGGCGAGAAGCTCGGGATCCGCCGCTACGGGTTTTTCCTGCTGCCGATGGACGAGTCGCTGGCCCGCATTGCCGTGGACCTCGGCGGCCGGCCGCACTTGGTGTATGATGTGGCCACGCCGACGATGTTTGTGCGCGATTTCAATATCACGCTCGTAAAGGAGTTTTGCCGGGCATTCAGCAACGCGCTCGGCTGCAACCTGCACGTCCAGCTCGTCTATGGCGAGGAGCCGCACCACGCCGCCGAAGCCGTCTTCAAGGGCCTCGCCCGCGCGCTCGACATGGCGACGCAGCTCGACCTGCGCGCCGTCGGGCAGTTGCCTAGCACCAAGGGCAAATTGTAGGGCGCCTGTCTTGCCCGCGCCGCAGCGTCTGCAAGACAGACGCCCTACGAAATCCATGACTACCATCGCCGTCATTGACACCGGCATCTGCAACCTCCGCAGCGTAACGAAGGCCCTTGAGACCGTCGGGGCAACCCCGCTGGTCGTCCGCTCGCCGGCCGAGCTCACCGCCGCCAATGCGGGCGGTCTTGTGCTGCCCGGCGTGGGCGCGCTGCGCGACTGCGTGGCGTCGCTCCGCGCGACCGGCCTCGCCGAAAGCGTACGGGCGTGGATCGCCGCCGACCGTCCGTTTCTCGGCGTGTGCCTCGGCATGCAGGCGTTGTTCGAACACTCCGAGGAAGGTGACGTGACGGGCCTCGGGATTTTTCCCGGCCGGGTCGTGCGTTTTCGTCGTCCGCCGGAGCTCAAGATTCCGCATATGGGATGGAACACCGTGAGCTTCGTCCAACCGCGCTCGCCGCTCGCCGTCAGCCTTTCACCGAACAGCGATGCCTTCTACTTCGTCCATAGTTTTCACTGCGTGCCGGCCGACCGCGCGCTGGTGCTGGCGGAGTGTGACTACGGCGGCACGTTCTGTGCCGCCCTCGCCCGAGGCCGGGTTTTTGCCACTCAGTTTCACCCTGAGAAAAGCCAGGCGAAGGGGCTGCAAATCTACCGTAATTTCTCCGCTGTGTCCGCGGCTCAGATCCAAGCTCTGGGGCGAACAGGCACTCCGTGAAGGCATGGGGGCAGACTGGCTGAATTTTCGGCCGAACTTATTTGAGACCGCACCAGATTTGACGCACATAGCGGAGCAACTCCGCACGATGCTCCAGCCGGTAGGCGGTGTAAAGGGATCACGCCGCCAGCTTCGGGGTCTCGGCGAGGGCGGCAGCGAGGGAGGCGAGCATAGCCGCAATGGTTTCGTCGGTCTCGTCACCCATGTTCGAGATGCGGAATGTTTTGCCCTTCAGCTTCCCGTAGCCGCCGTCAATCACCAGCTTATGTTTCGACTTGAGGGTTTTGTTCAACGCAGCGAGGTCGGTATTCTGCGTGTTGGCGAAGCAGTTCAGCGTGACCGAGCCATAACCTTCCTTCGGGAACAGCTTGAAACCTTTGGCGAAGACGAAATCGCGCACCATTTTGTTGAGCCGCACGTGGCGGGCATGGCGGGCGTCGAGGCCCTCGGCGGCGATGTCCTCGAGCTTGGACT
>CAIQBC010000308.1 GCA_903869955.1 uncultured Opitutia bacterium | reverse complement strand
GGATCTCTTCCGACGCGAAAACCTCCAGCCCTCACCAGAGATCGCCGGCCTGATGATGTCCGGCCTTATCTCCGACACGCTCCATCTCCACAGTCCGACGACCACCGGAAAAGACGCGGTCATCCTCGCGTGGCTCGCCTCCATCGCGGGCGTGGACTCGAAGCAGCTCGCCGACGTAATTTTCAGCTCCGGCTCGGTCATCCTCGCCAGCCCGCCGGAAAAGGCCGTCCGCGCCGACTTCAAGCTCTACGAGGAGGAGGGCGTGCGCTTTGCCGTCTCGCAGGTCGAAGAGATGGGCTTCGACAATTTCCAGGCCAATGCCCGCGCCCTCGCGGACGCGCTCGCCGCTCTGCGCGAAGAGGAACGGGTCGTCTTTGCCGCGCTCCTCATCACCGACATCAACACCCAGAACTCGCTCCTGCTCGTCAAAGGCGATTCCGTATTTTTGTCGCGCATCAGCCATCCGCCCGTGGTGGAAAACGAGATCTATGACCTCCCGGGTGTTGTCTCGCGCAAAAAGCAGCTTATCCCCTACCTCACCAGCCTGCTCCGGGAAATCTCCGCCGACGGCCTCACACTCTCAACGACAGGAAAAACCAGCACGCCGTTCTCCCCGACTTGAAGTCGCGATACCCCCCGGTCTGCCAGCCAGCTAAAAATCACTGCCGGCCTAAGAATTCATCGTCCCGTCCGTTGTGCCTATTGAAACCACCTTTGTATCCCATGAAACTCCCCTGCTCCTCCCCTGCCCTCGTGGCGTTCGCTTTGCTGCTCGCCGTCTCGCTCCGCGCCGCCCCTGAGCCGGTGCTTTCGACCATCAGCGCGGCAGCGGTCTACACCGACCGCGCCATCGTCACTCGCACCGCCAGCCTCGATCTCACTGTTGGGGAGCACGAGCTGACGTTTGACAATCTCCCCACCGCACTCATGGACGAGTCGCTGCAGGTCAACGCCAACGTCAAAGGCACGGCCCGCGCGACCGTGCTCGACGTAAATGTCCGCAACACTTTTCTCGCCGCCGAGCCCAACCCCCGCGTGAAAGAGCTGGAGGACCAGCTCAAGCAGCTCGCGCAAGAGCGCCGCAAGCTCGACGACCGCTCCATCGTCCTCGGCCAGAAGCGCGACTACCTCCTGAAAATCCAGACCGCCACGACCACCGTGCCCAACGTCGAGAAGGAGACCAGCTCCACCCGCACCTCCGTGGACGACTGGCTGAAGCTGCTCGAGTTCAGCGAAAAAAATCTCACCGCTCTCACCGCCGAGCAGGAGTCGCTCGATGTCCAGCGGCAGGATTTGCAGGACCGGCAGACTGCCGTGCAGGATCAGCTCAATCAGCTGCGCAACGGCGGCGGCAACCTGACGCTCGGCGGCGGCGCCAGTGGCATCATCCGACCCAACCCCAACCGCGACCGCAACGTCAAGACCGTCACCGTGCGCGTGGCCGTCGCCGCGCCCGGCACACTCGAGCTCGCCCTGGCCTATGGCGTGCGCGGCGCGGCGTGGACGCCCGCCTACGACGTGCGCCTGCACGGCGCGGAGCTGGCGCTGTCCTACTTCGGTACCGTCCGTCAGAACACCGGCGAGGATTGGAAAAACGTCGCCCTGACGCTCTCGACTGCACGCCCTGGGCTCGGCGGCGCCGCACCCGAGCTGCGTGCATGGGTGCTCGACGAGGCCCGACCGTCCCCGGTGTTTGCCGTCG
>CAIQBC010000307.1 GCA_903869955.1 uncultured Opitutia bacterium | reverse complement strand
GACAAGGTGGAGAAGTTTATCAAGCCGCTTGTCCTTAATCCGTTTTACGGATACAAAGAAGAAGATCGTAACATTCTCAGCCCGTTCATGGACGAGACGGTGAAGGAGTTCTCAACCATTGACGGTGCGTTTATCATCCGGGGCGACGGCGTGGTGGAGTCGGCCGGCAGCCTCATCCAAGCGGCGGACCGCGACCATACGCTGCCGAGCGGGCTGGGCAGCCGGCATGCGGCGGCGGCGGCGATCAGCGTCGCGGCGGACTGCATCTCGGTGGTCGTCTCGTCGAGCACCAGCCAAGTCGCGCTTTTTCGGCGCGGCGTGATGCTGCCACTCACAGAAAAGCGGCGTTAGACGGCGGGTGGGTCGCATGCAAAGGCATCCAGATCACTTCGCGTCGGCACGTCCGGCAGTTGCTTGCGGAACAGGCACCGCCGGTTGAACTGGTTCAGGAACTTCCGGTGCTGCATACTCTCCATGCCTCCCGGAAACTCCCGTGCCGCACCGCACCATCCGCGGGCGAATCTCCAGCCCTGAGCCCAGCCTGCCTGCGGGCGAAATTTTTTCTCGTCGCGCCCGAAGAAATCCCGTTGCTTCGCCGCCATGTCTCTTTGTCGTCCCGCCTGTTTTACTTTGTTTGGCCTCTGGCTCGTCGGCGCATCGCTCCTGTCCGCCGCCGCAAAAAAGCCTGCGCCCGCGCCCGCCACCTACAAAGGGGCCATCGTGATGGACGCCGCCAGCGGCAACGTCCTCCTGGAGGAAAACGCCGACGAGGTCAGCCCGCCCGCCAGCATGACGAAACTCATGACGTTTGCGGTGCTCGACGATCAGCTTCGCGCCGGCCTGCTCACCTTGCAGACCCCCGTTACTGTCACCGCCGCCGACGCCAAGATCGGCGGCACCCAGGTCTGGCTCGCGGCCAAGGAGGTGTTTCCCGTCGAGGAGCTGGTCTACGCGATGATGATCCAGTCAGCTAACGACGCCGCTCATGCTCTCGCCCATGCCAGCGGTGGCAGCGTGGAGGCGTTTGTCGTGCAGATGAATACCAAGGCCCGCGCGCTCGGGATGATGCACACCACGTTCGTCACCCCACACGGCCTCCCGCCGGTCGGACGGAAAATTGCCGACGGCGATCTCACCACGCCGCGCGACTTCGCGCTCCTCTGCCGTTATCTGCTGACGAAAACCGACGTGCTCAAATACACCTCGGTGAAAGAACGCACGTTCCGCGCCGACTCACCCGCCCACCTGGTCAAGATGACCAACCACGACCACCTCCTCGGCGTGCCCGGCGTGGACGGGCTCAAGACCGGCTACACCGCCGCCGCCGGCTACTGCCTCAGCTCGACCGCCGGGCGCGACGGCCGCCGCGTGATTGTTGTCATCATGGGCTCCTTCGGCCCCGGCGGCCAGATTGACGGAGGCAAGGCCCGCGACAAAACCGCCGCCGAGCTGCTCGAACGCGGTTTCGCCGCCCTGCCGGCCGACGCGAAATTTGTCGGTCCCGCCGCGCCCACACATCTTGCGACCATCTCGCCGGCCCCGCCGCCACCCTCAGGCGCCGCGCCCACCCTCGTCTTTCCCCGGTCGAAACAACCCTAACGCTCCAGCGCCACGACCAACACCGCAAGCACGACGAACAGCCCGCCGAGCAGCCCGGCCTCGTAGCGCTCAAAAATTTTCAGGCGTAGGTTCTGCAGCCCATGCAAAGCCAGCCAGGTGAACAGCAACATCGCCGCCAGCGCACCCACCGCGAGAATCGCGCTGAGCAGGGCGAAGCCCTGCCAGCCAAATTTCGCGCCCAGCCCATAGATCGGCAGAAACCCCTCGCAGGGCGACAACGTGAGCATGACGAACAGCCCGCCTATCGCCGCACGGTCTCCGGTCCCCGCCGACACCAACGCGCTGTCTTTCAGCTCCTCCTCCCAGTGCGCATTGTCCGGCTCTCGGCCGCAATGCGCATGCGGCCGGTGCTGGGTCCCCGGCACCGCATGGTGGCAGATGCCCAGCCCGCGCCATTGCCGCCAAAAATAAAACCCGCCCATCGCGCCAAGCAGCCCGGCTGCGATCCACGGAAACGCCGCGCCCACCTGTCCGTTCAACTTGAAACTAAACCACGCGACCAGCAGCCCCAGCAGGCTCGTCACTCCTACATGGCCCAGTCCGGCAAAAAAGGTCACCGCGAGCGTCATTCTCCGGCTCCAGCCACGCGCGCGCGCCACCAGCACGAACGGCAGCCAGTGCGTCGGGATGGCCGCATGGAGAAACGCCACGGTAAAACCGGTCGCGGCGATGCTGGTGAGGGCGGTTGAGTCCATGGGTTGGGTGAGGCAACACGGCCACGCCGTGCTGTCGAACGAGAAACCTACCAAAGTCGTCAAGCCCCCCTGCGCCCCATAATCGTTCTCGTTCTCCGGCTGGTTCCCCGTTTTCCTTGCCCTGCCTTCGTGCCATGACCGACTCACCCAACCTCCCGGCCGTCCGCTCCTACCTGCTTGGCCTGCAGGATGCCATCTGTACCGCCCTCGAAGCCGAGGACGGCGGTGCGAAGTTTCTCACCGACGAATGGATGCGTCCCACCAGCGGACCGACTGGACTCGGGGGTGGCGGGCGCACGCGCACCCTTTCCGAAGGCGCGGTCTTCGAGAAAGCCGGCGTCGCCTTCTCCCACGTCACGGGTAACGCGCTCCCGCCCGCCGCCACCGCGCACCGTCCCGAACTCGCCGGCCGGGCATGGGAGGCGCTCGGCGTCTCGCTCGTCATCCACCCGCGCAACCCCTTTGTCCCGACCAGCCACGCCAACGTCCGCTTCTTCCACGCCACGCCGAAAGATGGAGCCGCGCCCGCCACTCCGACCGGTTCCCCAATCCCCAATCCAGAATCCAGCATCCAAAATCCCGGCGCGTCCGCGCCGACATGGTGGTTCGGCGGCGGCTTCGACCTCACGCCCTTCTACGGCTTCGAAGCGGACGCCATCCACTGGCACCGCACCGCCCGCGATGCCGTGGCCCCCTTTGGCGCGGCGCTGCACCCGCGTTTCAAGCAATGGTGTGACGATTATTTTTTTCTGAAACACCGGGCCGAGCCGCGCGGCATTGGCGGGCTGTTTTTTGATGATTTCAACGAACTCGGTTTCGAGCGCAGCTTCGCGCTCCTGCGCGCCGTGGGCGACGCCTACCTCCCCGCCTACCGCCCGATTGTCGCGCGCCGCCAGGCCACCCCGTTCGGCGAACGCGAGCGCAACTTTCAACTCTACCGGCGCGGACGTTACGTCGAGTTCAACCTCGTCCAGGATCGCGGCACGCTCTTCGGGCTGCAAAGCGGCGGGCGCGCCGAGTCCATCCTCATGTCGTTGCCTCCGCTCGTCCGCTGGGACTACGGTTTCACCCCCGCCCCCGGCTCGCCTGAGGCGCGGCTCCACGAAATCTTCCTCCCGCCACGGGATTGGGCCGGCGGCTAACATCATGCTCGCCACCCCCTGCCCGCTGCCCGCTACTTCTGGCCCATGACCTCCCGCGAACGTTTCCTCGCCGCCTGCGCCTGTGCGCCGCTCGACCGCCCGCCCCTCTGGGTCATGCGGCAGGCCGGCCGCTACCTGCCCGAATACCGTGCCCTGAAGGCCCAGTCCTCCTTCCTTGAGATGGTTCGCACGCCCGCGCTCGCCGCCGAGGTCACGCTTCAGCCGCTGCGCCGCTTCGCCTTCGATGCGGCGATCCTGTTTTCGGACATCCTCGTCATTCCCGAGGCGCTCGGCCAGGGCTACAAGTTTCGCGACGAAGGCGGCATCGCGATGGAGTTCCGCCTCGAAACGCGCGCCCAGATTGACGCCCTTGCACCCGCCGACGCCGTGCCGGCGCGCCTTGGTTACGTCGCCGGCGCGCTGGCGCTCCTGAAAAAGGAGCTGGCCGGCTCGCACGCGCTCCTCGGCTTCGGCGGCTCGCCCTGGACGCTCGCCGCCTACATGGTCGAGGGCGGCAGCTCGGAGGACTTCGCCCGCGTGAAGACGTTGTTCTACTCCGACCGCCCCGCCTTCGACGCGCTGCTCGAAAAGCTCACCGCCGCCCTGATTGCTTATTTCCAGATGCAGATCGCCGCCGGGGCCGATGCCATCCAGATTTTCGATTCGTGGGGCGGCGTCATCGCCGGCCCCGACTACGAAGCGGCGTCGCTCCGCTGGATCCGCCAGATCGTCGCCGCGCTGCCGCGCGGCTTTCCGGTCATCCTCTACGCCAAGGGCACCGCGCCGCACCTCGCCGACCAGGCGTTCACCGGTGCCCGCGTGCTCAGCGTGGACTGGACCTGCGACCTCGCCGTCGTGCGCCGTACGCTCCCCGCCAATGTTGCCGTGCAGGGCAACCTCGACCCCGTGCTGCTGACCACGACCCCCGCCATCGTGCGCCACGAGGCCGCGCGCCTGCTCGAGTCCATGCGCGGCACGGCCGGCCACATTTTCAATCTCGGCCACGGTATCACGCCGGAGGCGAAAATCGAATGCGTCGAGGCGCTCGTCGAAACCGTGACTCACTGGAAATATTGAATCGCGCCGGTCGCGGAGAACCCGGAGGAGCCGTCATCTTCCCCCGCCCGTCCTCTTCGCGCGCTCCGCGCCCTCCGCGTTGAACAATTGCTCCAACTCCATCGCCGTCGTCGGTGCCGGCCTCACCGGCCTGACCGCCGCGCATCGTCTCGTGCAACTCGGCCGGCGCGTGCGTGTTTTTGAGCTGGCCGACCGGCCCGGCGGCATGATCCGCAGTGAGCGCGACGGCGGCTGGCTCGTCGAGGCTGGCCCCAACTCGCTGCGTGAGACCTCGCCCGAGATCACGCAACTCGTCACCTCGCTCGGCCTCGATCCCGTCAAAACCGTTGCCCGTCCCGAAGCCAAGCACCGCTACCTCGTGCGCGCTGGCCGGCTCCTCGCCGTGCCCGCCTCGCCGTCGGAGCTGCTCGGCAGCAAACTGCTCTCCTTTGGCACCAAAGCCCGGCTTGCCGCCGAGCTGCTCCGCCGCCCCCGGCCACGTGTCGCCGACTTGTCGCTCGCCGCGCTGGCCCGCGAGCACTTCGGCCAGGAGCTCGTGGATTACGCCGTCAGCCCTATTGTCTCGGGCGTGTATGCGGGCGACCCCGCAAAACTTTCCGCCCGCCACGCCTTCCCCTCGCTCTGGACCATGGAGCAAACCCACGGCTCGCTCCTGCGTGGCCAGGCTGCCCAGGCCCGTGCCCGGCGTACGGCCGGCCATCTGTCACCCACGCCCGTGTTCGCTTTTTCCGACGGCCTCGCCACCCTGCCCCGTGCGCTCGCCGCCGCGTTGCCCGGCGGCAGCTTGGAGTTTGGCGCCGAGGTCGCCCACCTCCAGCCCGGCCCACCGTGGCAGCTCACCTGGCATCGGGGCGGGGTCGCGCATACCGAGGAGTTCGAGCGCGTCGTGCTCGCGCTGCCCGCCGCTGCGCTCGCCCGGCTGATCATTGGTCCGGGCGGTGCCCGCCCGCTCGCCGCGCTCGGTGAAATCGAACACGCGTCCCTCACGTCGTTCTTTCTCGGCTATGCGCGCAGCCAAATCACGCATCCGCTCGACGGTTTCGGCCTGCTCGTGCCAGCGGTGGAAAAACGCTCGGTCCTCGGCGTGATTTTTTCCTCAACCGTATTTGCCGGCCGTGCTCCGGCAGGCCACATCGCCCTCACGGTGCTGGTGGGTGGCACCCTGCGGCCCGACCTCGCCACCCTCGCACCCGCCGCCTTGCTCCCGCTGGTCCAGCGGGAACTTGCCGGACTGCTCGGGGTGGAAGGAGACCCCGTGTTTGAGCGCCATCACGCCTGGCCTCACGCAATTCCGCAGTACAACCTCGGGTACGAGCGCTACCTCGGGGCCATCACCCGGTGCGAGCAGGCCTGCAGCGGTCTTTTCATTGGTGGCCACGTGCGCGACGGAATCGGGCTGTCCGACTGCCTCGCTTCTGGTCTCCGCCTCGCGGATATGGCAATGGCCGACGAGATTTTGCCCCAATAGAATTGGGTGCAAGAGTTGGTTTTTAACCACTTGCAGCTGAAATTCTACGCCGTTAATTTCCACGGTTGAGCACAGGGTAAACCGCCCCGGGAAATTCCAGCCGCAGTTTGCGGGCCATGTTCCATGCCGACCGCACCTGCCGCCGGCAACTACAATATTTAAAACCCCTTTCTGACTCCCCGAACAACATCAACATTTCAATTCGCGATGATCGAATTGAATTGAGAGAGGGAAAGCAATTTGTCCTGCCAAGTGTCGTTTACTGGAGATGATAATATATAAAATATATCCGACCCAGAATCTACAGGTTTTAGCCAAATTGCTACCAAAAGTATCGCATACGACTTAACAATTCTTATCTCGAACTTACCATGATTAATAATATTACCGTCTACAATTTTCTTAATAACGGCATCAATTTCCTCTGTGTATCTCCCTATATTTAAGTCGCTATATTCTGCGGGTGAGTTATCATTTTTTATTTTAACATTTAATCCAGCCAAGGCCTTGTGCTTAAAATATATTGTGTAATATAAATTACTCGCTGGCCATGAATGCAATTCTTTTATTGGCGGCAACTGAAAGTAGAAAAAAACATTGGCACTCCTTTACTATATTTAACATCAGGATTTTGTATTCTATATTTCTCATTTCTGATGGCATTTTACTGCTTAAAGATTCTAAAATCAATGCCTGTATGTTTTGAGGATTTGATGGAAAAATAAATTCGGGTGGGCCTTGGATATATTTGCAAAATATTAGTAACATTAAGAGTAATACCACTGCCGCAAGTAGCGCTACTAATCGTACTTTGTTGAGTATTTTCTCTTTGTGCATATTATAATGTTTAAGCTAACCTGCGAAGTTTCATCCTATAATAATTACATCTAGGAGTAAGAGTTGAGCGCATCCCGAGCGCTGTAGTGCTGTTTAGGCGAGGAACTATGTGTGCTGCCAACCTAATGATGGACACATTTTTCAGGATAATAGGG
>CAIQBC010000306.1 GCA_903869955.1 uncultured Opitutia bacterium | reverse complement strand
GATATGCTCGTGCTCGCGTTCCAGACCGACAGCACCCGGGTGGCGACCTTCATGATGGCCGGTGACGGCAACAACCGCAGCTTCGCCGAGATCGGCGTGCCCGAGGGCCACCACCATTGCACGCACCACGGCAACCGCGCTGAGCTCATCAACAAGACCCTCATCATCGAGAAATGGTATGTCGCCCAACTCGCCTATTTCATGGAGAAGCTGGACGCGGTGAAGGATCCCGACGGCCGCTCCGTGCTCCACAACTCGATGATCATGTATGGCACCGGCCTCTCCAACGGCGCCCGCCACCTCCACACCAACCTCCCCATCATTCTCGCCGGCTCCGGCGGCGGCACGCTCGCTCCCGGCCGTTACCAAAAATACAACAGCGAGCCCATCGCCAACCTCTACCTCAGCATGATGGACCGCATGGGCGTCCCTGCCGTCGAGCGCTTCGGCGACTCCAGCGGCCGGCTGGCGGATGTCTGAACTCGTTATCCGTCGTGAGGACGGACGCCAAGGCAACAAGTGCAACTGCTTGCCCAATGGCGGGATGGACGGGACTCGAACCCGCGACCTTCTGCGTGACAGGCAGACGCTCTAACCAACTGAGCTACCACCCCGGACATGGGAAAAGGGACAGCGTGAAACTGCTGGCGGACGAGTCAAGCAGCTTTTCCCATCTCCATGAAATTGTCCCAACCGGCATGACTGGCATCTGAAAATGATTTCCAAAACGGCATTGTCGCCAAACGCTTCGCCTACCCCTTTTGCAAAATGTGGTAGTTCGCCATCGAGATGCCGCTAAGCATCGCACCGACGATACCGAGAAAGCCTTGGTCGGTGCCGCAGAGATAGACGTTGGCCAGCGTAGTTCGACCCTGGCGGTTTTTGACCGGAGAGCCATAGATCGCGCCGCCGAGGTGGCCGGTGAACTTCGCGATCGTGCGCGGCGTGAACATGTCGGTCGTCAATGTGGCGCGGGCAAAAGCGTCGGGGGCGGACGGCAATGGGAGAAAACGCTGGGCGCTGCGCTGGATGGCGGCATACCAGCGTTGCTTGTCGGTGCGGTAGGTATCCGCGGGCAGATGCGCCCAGCGGCCATAGCTGGCGAGACAGGTGCAACGGAAAATACCTTCCGGCAACACCCGGCCCGGGCCGTAGTTGAAATTGTTGGGGATGCAGATGACGCCGCTGCGGAGGTCCACCTGATCCTCGCTGCGCGTGTAGTGAAAGCGGGGCGAGTCGTTGAAAAAAATGATCGTGTCGCTCCCCCACCCCAGCGCCGCAGGCTGGCAATCGAGGACCGTGATCGTCTCGACGAAGGTGAGGGCGCCGATAGGAATTGCGGCGTGCGGAGTGCGAAGTGCGGAATTTTGCTCTGAAAGTTGAGCGTGGGATGTTGGCTGTTGGACGTTCGGCTCCATGAGCCGATCCGTCTCCGGCGCGCCAATGCTGCTTATGACGTGTTCGGCCGTGATCTCGCTGCCGTCGTCGAGCGAAAGTGCCGTGGCGCGATCATCACGCGCCCTGATGGAACGGACCCCGCATTTCATCCGGCGTTCACCTCCCGCCGCGCGGAATTTCTCCAGCAGCACCCGGATGATGACGCGCACCCCATCGAACGGCCGGGCGAAGCCCTCAAGGTAGAGCGCCTTAAACATGATGACGAACTGGCCAAACTCCATGTCATGCTCCGTGGCGCTGCCATAATACATCACTGGGCAAAAAATCATGTCTTCCAGCAGGGGGTCGGTGACATGCTGGCGCACGACGGCTCGGGCGGACGCGGCGGGCGCATCGAGCGAGACGTCGTCGTAGGTGCGCACCGTGGCGACGAGCCGGCGAAAACCGTCAATCTGTGCGGGAAACTTGTGCGCGACTTCGCTTTCGAGGACGGCAAAATCATTCGTGAAACGCAGCGCGGCCTCGCCGTGCGGCCCGAAGGCGATGCGCGACTGCTTCTGCTCGCAAAGGGCGAATTCGTCCCGGTCAATGCGAAGCTGACGCAGGAGTTTTCCGAGCGGCGTGCCTTTCACCCCGGGCCGGACGAAGTTGGTCATCGCGTGCAAACCGACATCGTAGCGGCGGCCAGCCAGACTGTAGAAGCTGTTGAGCCCGCCCGGCGCGTTGTGCCGCTCAAAGATGCAGACGCGTTTGCCAAAATGCGCCAGCCGGATGCCGGCGGCGAGGCCGGACATGCCCGCGCCGATGATGGCGACGTCGTAGTGCGAGGCGGAGTTCATGCAATGAGGATGGAAGCGTCCAGCATTGAACATTCAACTTTCAACGTTCGCCGGCAACCAAGCGGCCGGGTTCAAATTCGGTGGTTGCCAAGTCAACCGGCCGATCACGCCGCCCGTGCACCCAACACTTATTTCCCCAGCGCGATGAATTTCGGCGTCAGGTATTCGGCGCTGCTGTCGAGGCTGGCGAGCTGCTGGTAATCGGCTTCCGGCACCTCGATCCCGTGACGTTTCCTCAGCTCCATGACGATGTCCAGGAAGTCCATGCTGTCGAGCTGGAGCTGGTCGCGCAGGCGCACGCCCGGCTTTACGTGGGAAAGATCCTCGTCGGGCGCGATATCGGCGATGATATCGAGCACGATTTGTTTGCATTCGTCTTTAGTCATTTGGGAAGGTGTAGCCATTCAGGTGCCAAACCGCCGGACAATCAACGTGGAATTTATGCCGAGCATCCCGAAGGAGTTGTTCAAGATGGTGTCCACCTTGGCGACCTTGCGCGGCTGGTTGAGCACGAGGCCGGGCAAGGCGCACTGTGGGTCAAGATGATCCACATTGATCGTGGGGTGGACCGTGAGGTCGTCGAAGGACGGCAGATTGCCCGCCAGCTCGAGCGCCCCGGCCGCACCCATGCAGTGGCCGATGAAGCTCTTGGTGTTGTTGATGGACGTATCGGGGCAGCCATCGCCAAAGACCGCGCGGATCGCCTCACATTCCTGAATGTCGCCGAGCGGGGTGGCGGTGGCATGGGTGTTGACGAGGTGGATGTCTCGCGGCGCAAGGCGGGCACGGGCGAGCGCGGCACGGATGCACTCGGCCTGGCGGGTGGGGTTGGGGAGAACGTAGTCGCTGGCGTCGCTGTTGACGTGCCAGCCAGCGATCTCGGCATAGATTTTCGCGCCGCGTTTCTGGGCGTCATCGAGGCGTTCCAAGGTGTAGAGGCAGCCGCCCTCGGAAATGACGATGCCGTTGCGTGCGAGGTCGAAGGGGCGCGAGGCCTTGGGCGGGTCGTCGTGGGTGGCGAGCGCGTTTTGCGACTTGAAGCCGGCAAAGATGCCAAAGGTGTGGATGCTTTCGCTCACGCCGCCGCAGAGCGCAAAATCCACCTCGCCCAGGCGCAGCATTTGCGCGGCGTGGACGAGGCCCATGTTGCCGGCCGCACAGGCGGCCCCGATCGTGTAGGCAGGACCGGTGACGCCGAGGTTGAGCGAAGTTTCACCGGCGGGGTTGTTGGCGACCGTGCGCGGGTTGTGGTAATGCGACCAATACTTCGTGTCGTAGTTAAACTTTGAGATGTTGTAGATTTCGTTCTCAGTCTCGACGTTGCCGTGTTCCGTGATGCCGAGGTAGATGCCGACCCGATCCTTCGGCATGGCGTCCCACGCCAAACCGCTGTCGGCCAGCGCCTCGCGGGCGCAGTAAATCGAGATGCTGCCCGCACGCGTGCCAACGCGAACCTCCTTTTTTTTCTGGTGGCGCAGGGCGTCGTAATGGCAGACGCCGGCGAGCTGCGGCCCCATGTAGCGGATTTCCATGCGTTCAATGCCGGCGACCCCCGTGAGGAGGTTGCGGCGGAACTCCGCCAGCGAGTTGCCGTTCGGCGCGGTGAGGCCGACGCCGGTGATGACAATGCGGGCGGTTGCAGGAGGCATGGAGCGGAAATCGCTAGCCAACCCAACGCGGAAAGCAATACAACCATGTCATGAACGTTCTTGTCGTTGGAGGCGCCGGTTACATCGGCAGCCATTGCGTCCGTCAGCTTACCGCCGCCGGCCACCATCCGGTGGTGGTGGACAACCTCGTGTTCGGCCACCGCGCCGCCGTGGCGGAGGACGTGGCCTTTTACAGTGTGAATCTGGGCAACGAGAGCGAGATCGGCAAAATCCTCCGCAAGGAGAAGATCGAGCTGGTGATGCACTTTGCCGCCTACGCCTATGTGGGGGAGAGCGTGACCGACCCGCTCAAGTATTATTTTAACAATCTCGCCTCCACGCTGCACCTGCTGCGCTGCATGCTTGGCTCAGGTGTGAAGAAATTCGTCTTCTCCTCAACCTGCGCGACCTACGGCATTCCTTCCCAGGTGCCCATCACCGAGGATTTTCCGCAAGCTCCCATCAACCCCTACGGCCAGACGAAGCTCGACGTGGAAAACGCGCTCAAGTCTTTTGCCACCGCTTACGGCCTGAGCTTCGCATCGCTCCGCTACTTCAATGCCGCCGGCGCCGCCGAAGACGGCAGCATCGGCGAAGACCACAAGCCCGAGACCCACCTCATTCCGCTCGGGATCGACGCCGCCACCGGACGCGGTCCGGCGCTAAATGTTTTCGGCAACGACTACCCCACCCCGGACGGCACCTGCCGGCGTGACTACGTCCATGTGGACGATCTCAGCCGTGCGCACATCGCCGTCTTCGACCAGCTCGCCGTGCCTGGCGCACAGCATTTTTACAATCTCGGCACCGGCACGCCGACCTCTGTTCTGGAGGTGATCCGCGCCATCGAGAAAGTGACGGGGAAAAAAGTCCCCCACACCATCGCGCCGCGCCGCGCCGGCGACCCGCCCGCGCTCTACGCCGACTCGACAAAGGCGCAACGCGAGCTGGGCTGGGTCATTAAGTTCCCTGACATTGAGTCCATCGTGGCGACTGCCTGGAAATGGCACGAGTCGCACCCGCATGGATTTGGGAAGTGAACTGCCACCCGTTGAGCGCAGCAAGGAGGGTTCAGTTGTCCGGATGTGACGGGGGGGGATCTCCGGCCTCGGACCCCGTCGTATTTTTCGGACAACCTCCGGATGTCGGTACTGCCGGTCGGCCACTGAGTCTCAGTGCTTCGCCAGCGCAGACTCGGCGGCGGCGCGCATGGTCCCAACCGGGACAGTCGCTCCGCTCCAGATCTCGAGGGACTTGGCCCCTTGGTGGACGAGCATGGAGAGGCCGTTGGCGTGCGGCAGTCCGAGTTCACCGGCCGCGCGCAGGAGCGGCGTGACCGGTGGGTTGTAAATCATGTCGAACACGGCGGCGGGGCGCGGTAGTGCGGCAAGATCAACCGGTGGTGCATCGTGGGCGCGCAGGCCGGAGCTGGTGGCGTTGATGACAATGACGTGCGCGGGAAAACCGGCGTGACCACGTGCAACAATCTCATCGAGCGTCAGACCGTGCAGGGGAATGTTACCGGCTGCGGCGAGCGGACCGATCGCGGCGAGAAGCGCGTTGAGATGGGAGCGGGTGCGGTTGGCGATCCAGAGCGCGGCGACCTTGCGCGAGAGGCACTCGACCGCGGCCCCGCGCGCGGCCCCGCCCGCGCCAAGAAGGAGGACGGTCGCGCCGGCAAGGTCGCGGCGCAGCTCCTCGTGGACGGCCGCCGCCAGGCCGGGGCCGTCAGTGTTGAAGCCATGCCAGCCGGCGTCGGTCCGGAGGAGGGTGTTGACCGCGCCAGCGGGCTGCGCCGCGGGATCCACCGTGGCGACACGGGCGAAGGCGAGGACCTTGTGTGGGACGGTGAGATTTAAGCCGTGAAATTTTTTCGCATGGAGAAGCTTGAGCGCGCGCGGCAGATCGTCGGGCGGGACGTCGAAGCGGAAGTAACGCCAGTGGGCGAAAAGCGGGTTGCGTTCAGCGAGGCGGGCGAGCGCGGCGTTGTGCATCGGCGGGCTGGCGGAGTGGGCGACCGGGTGACCGAGGACCGCGAGCGCGGTGCCGTTGAAGGACCAGTTGGCGAGATCGGCGAGCGTATGGACGGGATCGAGCATCAGCAAGACGGAGACAGGAGAAGGGCGAAAGGTGAACGGTAAAAGGTGAAAATTATTCCTACCGTCCTCCTTTGCCCTGCTTAGCCTGCCCGCGGCGGCGTTCAGCCCCGCAAACGCCCCCCGAAGAGTGCGGTGCCGACGCGCACGATCGTACTGCCGGCGGTGACCGCCTCCTCGAGATCGGCGCTCATGCCCATGGAAAGTTCGCGGAGCGGAACACCAAAACTCGCGGCGAGGCCGTCGCGCAAACCGCGCAGATTCGAAAATGTCCGCGCCGCATGCGCCGTCGTCTCAGCCGGTGTCGCGCCGAGCGGGGCGACCGTCATCAGGCCGTCCACCCGAAGGTGTGGCTGAGCGAGCGCGACCTCCAGGAGGCGGGGGGCGTCGGCCAGATCGGCGCCGAATTTGGCGGGATCGTCACCGGCATTGATTTGCAGGAGGACAGGCAACACCTTGCCCAGCACCGCGGCGGCATGGTCGAGGTGGCGGAGCAATTTTTCGCTGTCCACGCTCTGCACGCGGTCGAAGTGCGCGGCCGCCAGCGCGGCCTTGTTGGACTGAAGATGGCCGATGAGCTCCCACGCGAGCCCGGTCGCGGTGCAGGCGGCGCGCTTCGCGACGCCTTCCTGCACGCGGTTTTCGCCCACAGCCCGCAACCGGGCCTCTGCTACGGCCTCGGCGGCGGCCGGGGGATGGTTTTTCGTCACAGGCAGCAGCTCGACATCAGCCGGATTACGTCCGGCGGCGAGGCAGGCGGCGGCAAGACGGGCGCGCACGGCGGTGAGGCGGGCGGGGAAATCGGCGAAGCTGTCAGACGGGACGGGCATGGAATTGGGCTGGCGGCGCGCGGGACGGCGCTTAACGTGGACGCAGCCTACATCTGCCATGCAAATCGAAAACCTTAAAATTTTTGCCGACCTCGTCGAGACGAAGAGCTTCTCAAAGGCGGCCAAGCTCAATGGCATCACGCAGTCGGCCGTAAGCCAGCAGGCGCGCATGATGGAGCGGCACTTCAAGGCGCTGCTCATTGACCGCAGCCAAAAACAGTTCCACCTCACCCGCGAGGGCACGCGGGTCTATGAGACGGCAAAGGAAATCCTGCACAACTATGACACGTTGCTCAGCGGTCTGCAGGAAATGAAAAAGGTCATCAGCGGCGCGATCCGCATCGCCACCATCTACTCCATCGGCCTGCACGAGCTGCCGCCCTACATCAAGCGGCTGTTGCAGGACTATCCGTCGGTCAATGTCCGCGTCGAATATCGCCGGTCCAACCTGGTCTATGAGGACATCCTGCACAACGCGGTGGACTTCGGTCTGGTCGCCTTTCCCGTCAAGGCGCGGCAACTCGAGATCATCCCGTTTCGCGAGGACCGGCTGGTGCTCATCACGCACCCGAAGCACCCGCTGGCGGCGCGGGCCGAGGTTGAGATCGCCGACCTCGCCGGGCAAAAATTCATCAGCTTCGACCCGGACATCCCGACCCGGAAGGCGGTGGACCAAATCCTGCGCGACCACAAGTTGGAGATCGAGCCGGTGATGGAGTTCGACAACATCGAGACCGTCAAACGTGCGGTCGAGATTGACCACGGCATTGCCATTGTGCCGCACGCCACCGTGCGGCAGGAAGCCCGGCAAGGCACGCTCGCCGTGCGGCCGTTCAAGGGCGGCGGGCTCACTCGCCCGCTCGCCATTCTGCACCGCAAGGGACGTGTGCTCACGCCCGCTATGAAGAAATTTGTGGAGATTCTCGTGCAAGGCCTGCCCGGCGAGGCCGGGGAAGCATGAGGTGGGCGTGGCTTTTCCTCGGGGTCTGCGCCGTCGGCGCGCTGGTCGTCTCCTTGCCGCAGCCCGGGCCCTCACTCTTCGTCGGAACGCTGCCGGTGCTCGCCACCGCGCCCGCGTGGACGCTGCGCGACGTGGATGGCCGCGAGGTCCACGCGACCGATTTCAAGGGTAAGGTCGTGGTCGTGGACTTTTGGGCGACGTGGTGCGAGCCATGCCGCGAGGAAACCCCCGGCTACATCGCGCTCCAAAAAAAATACGCCACGCAAGGACTGGTCGTGCTGGGTTTCTCGGTGGACACCATCGGG
>CAIQBC010000305.1 GCA_903869955.1 uncultured Opitutia bacterium | reverse complement strand
GATACGTCGCATCGGATCCATCCTGATAGTGCCCAGGTCGGCGAAGCATATCCTCGTCCGCCCAGACACCGTCCGTGCCACCGCTACGCATTAGGGATTGCCAATCGACCTTGTCAAAAATCGCTCGTTCGGACAACGGCACCACCAATGTTTCGATGGACCGATAGGCTTCACGGTGGCCGACAGTTCCGGATTTTCCGGTGCTCAAATCCTTGACGCTAGCATAAAGGGGAATCCAGGTAGCCTTCTCATACGAAACTTTCTCCAGATCCGCAGCCGCGATCCATTTTGCGAGGTTGTCAAGTGTCATAACCGGGAGGTGTCACCCCACGCATCAACCATAGCATCACATCCGCGCCAGTAGCGCTTGCGTGAGCGGGGCGTAGTCGTGGAGCGCGGGAAACTGGGGAAACTGTTTCACGATATTTTCCTGAGCGTGGAGCAGGAAGCCGTGGTCGGCTTGCGCGAGCATCGTGGTGTCGTTGAACGAGTCACCGGCAGCGAGAAACAGGCGGGAGGCGTCCATAGCGGAATGTTTCCACTCAGGGCTTTCCTTGCAGGAAATATTTCTGCTTCCAGCCCAGCAATTTTTTGGCGCGGTCGTTGGCGATCAGCGACTGGCGGCCGGTGAGCGGGCGCTTGAACTCGGTCACGCCGGGCAGGAACCGCTTGATCAGCTTTTGCGACGGCTGGTCGGACGAGGTATCGTCGGCCGCGAGGATCACCGGGGCGCAGCCGAGACCGTCGCGCTCGATGCCGAGGCGGCAGGCGATGGCGAGGTCGCGGGCGTCAATGTAGGACCAGAGGATGCGCAGGCGTTCCTCAGGCCGGGAAAAGGAGGCGCGGACCGGCGCGTGGTCCTCGGGCGTGAGCACATTGCCGATGCGGAGCGAGATGACCTGCATGCCCGTGCGGCGGTGGAAGGCCTCGGCGGTGAGCTCGTTGATCACCTTGCTGAGGCCGTAGGTGTCCTCGGGGAGCTGCGGGTGGGCCTCGTCCACGGGCAGGTATTTCGGCTCGAAAAACTTTGAAGCGAAACACAGGCCGTAGGACGACTCGCTCGACGCGATCACGGCCTTGCGGATGCCGAGAAGCGCGCAGGCCTCGAGGACGTGGTAGGTGCTGAGCGTGTTGACGCGGAAAATCTCGTCGTTCGGCTGCTCATGCGCGCGGGGGATGGCCGCCATGTGGATGACGCCGTCGTAGGGCCGGCGGTCAATGGTGCCGAACGGCGAGAAGGCCGTCACCACCTGCCCGAGCTGGGTGAGGTCGGCGACGATGGTGCGGCACTGCGCGGTAGCGGGCCGGCGGGTGTCCACGTTGATGACCTCGTAGCCTTCGGCGACGAGGTGCTTGACGATCCAGTGGCCGGCCTTGCCGCTGCCGCCGGTGACGATGATGCGTTTGGTAGGCATGGGAAAACGGGGAGGCCCGTGCGCTCAGAGCTTCGCGTGCATCGCGGCCAGCAGCGCGGCGTAATCGTTGAACGCGGGAAACTGCGGGAACTGCTTCACGATGGCCGCGGGCGCGTGAAGGAGAAAACCGTGATCGGCCTGGGCGAGCATCGTGGTGTCATTAAACGAGTCGCCGGCGGCGAGCACCTGGTAGTTGAGCGATTGCAGGGCGCGCACGGCGGCGCGTTTCTGGTCGGGCATCCGCAGCTCGTAGCCGGTGATGCGGTCGTTTTCTATGATGAGGCGGTGGCAAAAAAGCGTGGGCCAGCCCATCTGGCGGATGAGCGGTGAGGCGAACTGTTCAAACGTGTCGGACAAAATGATGACCTGCGCGCGCGCGCGCAGCGCGACGAGAAACTCCACCGCACCCGGCAGCGGGGTGAGCGTGCCGATGACCTCCTGGATTTTCGAAAGCGTGATGCCGTGCTGCGTTAGGAAGCCGATGCGCCAGCGCATGAGCTTGTCGTAGTCCGGCTCGTCGCGCGTGGTGCGGCGCAGCTCGGGCAGGCCGGTGCGCTCGGCGACGGCAATCCATATCTCCGGCGTGAGGACGCCTTCCATGTCGAGGGTGACAATGCTTTGCTTCACGCCGCGACTCAACCAGAGCGGCGCGCCGGAAGGCAAGCCGGGGCGTGAGCGATCAAAGCTGGTTTCAACCACAGAGACACGGAGGGCACGGAGATTCGGTTTGGTTTTCAGGCTCCGCGTCCTCTGCGTCTCCGTGGTTCAATCCTGCCGCCGCGCTTTGCGCTTCGCCGTTGCGCTCGCCTCCGCGTGCTGCACGCTCCGCCGCCAATGGGCGAACCCATCCGCTTCTACGACCGTCAGAAAAAAACCATCGCGACCGAGCAAATCTATGGCGAGCGCTGGCTGCGCCTGGCCTACGAAACGGCGGCGGGGCGCGCAACGATGGCGGTACTGTTGAAACGCGCGGGATTCTCGCGCTGGTATGGCTGGCGCATGAGCCGCCCGGCGAGCGCGGCACGCGTGCAGCCGTTCATCCGCGACTATGCGCTGAATGCAGGTGAATTCGCGCAAGCACCGGCGGAGTTCAAGTCCTTCAACGATTTTTTCTCCCGCGCACTCAAGCCCGGCGCACGCCCGGTCGCCACGCCGCACGACCCGCGCATCGCCGTGCTGCCGGCGGACGGGCGGCACCTCGTGTTTCCCGATGTGGACGCAGCGGCAGGCTTTTATGCGAAGGGCGCGAAGTTCACGCTCGCCGAGCTGCTCGGCGACGGCGGGCTCGCTGCCGAGTTTGCCGGCGGCGGGCTGGTTATCTCGCGACTATGCCCGGTGGACTACCATCGATTTCATTTTCCCGTTGCTGGCACCCCTGGCGCAGCGCGGCTCATCAACGGCTGGCTCTATTCGGTCAACCCGATCGCGCTGCGGCACAACATCCGCTACCTCGTCGTAAACAAACGCTATCTCACGCTCATCGAGACGACGGAATTCGGTCGTGTGGCACTGCTGGAAATTGGCGCGACAAATGTCGGCACGGTAGAGCAGCTCTTCGCGCCCGGGCGGCAGGTAACGAAGGGCGATGAAAAGGGGTTATTCAAATTCGGTGGCTCATGTACGGTCACGGTCTTCGCACGCGGGCGCATCCGTTTCGACACCGATCTCGTCGCACAAAGCGCCGGGTGCATCGAGACCTACGCGAAGATGGGCGAGCGGCTGGGCGAGGCGATTTGAATGCGGAATGCGGATTTGAGAATGCGGGGGTTAGTCACTGTCCTCGAGCAAGGTGACTGGGGGTGGAGCTATCAGAAACTTTGAATGCGGAATTCGGACTGCGGATTACGGAATGAATGGGGCAAAGCGTGACTGGCTTTCCGCCTTGCGGGATATTCCGCATTCCGCACTCTGCAATCCGCACTTCTCCGCGCTCGGGTGGTGGAATGGCATACACGACGGCCTTAGAAGCCGTTGCCGCAAGGCGTGCAGGTTCAAGTCCTGTCCCGAGCACCAAATACTTGCGAGGGCGCGAAACAGGGGGAGGCCCAAGAACCCCGCTGGCACTGGGTGGGGATTTGCTTTGCGACCAGACCCGCACCGGATGCGAGCCGTCACGGGCTGGCGGGGCGGAAACTCCAGCCGGCGGCCTCGAGGGCCGTGGCGAGCTGGGGCGTGGCGTTGGGCGGGATGTAAGGGCCGCGCGTTGCCACAGCCGGGGGGTTGCTCACCACGACCGAGCCGTCGGGAGCCAAGTGGGTACCGTCGGATGTGACACGACCGCCGTCGGCCAAGATGCGCGAGCCATCGGACGCGATGCTGGCGCCGTCAGACGTGATGCTGGTGCCGTCGGGCGTGATGATGCTGACAGTCGGGGTGTCGCGTTGCAGCACGATGCCAAGGTAGCTCTCGCCCGTCGCCGGCACGAGCTGCTCAAGCAATTTCCCCGGGCCGACGAGCTCGTCGAGGGTTGCGGCGGTCGCGCCCGTGTCGGAAAAATATTGGGCCGCCGCAGTCGCAAGCTGGCGGAGATTTTCCGCCACGGCCGCGCGCTGCTCGTTGGACGGCTGGCGCCACACCGGCAGAGGCGGTGCGACCAGGATGACGGCGGTTTTCAGCTGGACGCCTACGGCAGGCTCACCCTCACGCGTGAGTGTGACCGTGTCCTGCGCAGCGTCGTAGGCGGCGACGAGGTAGCCGGCGAACTTGCCACCGACGCGCACCCAGCCAGCCGCGCCGGTTCGCAAGTCGAGCAGCGCGACCCGCGTGTGGCCACCGTCCACGACCACGCCATCGAACTCGAACCCAGCGCCTGACGCGGCCGGCAGCGCGCCAACCGGCAGCAGCAACAAGCCCAAGAACGCGCGAATGATATCCATGGGGGGAAGGATTTTGACGATTGGCCGCTGAATTTCATTCAGCCATTCGGCGGCGCGGGTTCCTTTTTATCGTCGCCATTGCCGGTGTCGCCACTGCCGCCACCGTAGCCGAGCACCTCGACGGTGATGAGCGAAGGCAGGGTGTCGAGAGGGTTTGGCCGTCCGCCACCGCGCGCAGGATCGTTGGCCGTATTGCCCGCCGGGTTCGCAGCCGTGCTGACTGACGTCGCCAAGCCGCCAAGACTGGGCGCGGCCACCGTTGCAGGGACGCCGGTGCTCGCGCCACCGGACTGGATGTTGGAGGCGTTGAGCACCTGCACAGCAGCAACGTTGAGCCGACCCGAGGAACGGATGCCGGCATCGCCCGCATCAATCGTGCCGGTCGGCGCGACGAGATCCACATCGCCGGGCGGCACGCCGGCCACAGTGGCGAGCACGCCGATGCCGCCGCCGGTGGCGAGGCCGGCGAGGTCGGTCTTTACGTCGCCACTTTGCGGGTCAATGAGCACACGGGTGGGCGGCGCAGACTGGACGGTCTTCGAAGACGCGCCGGCGGCGATGTTGCCTGCAGAAGCCCAGATGATCTCGTTGCCACCGCGCAGGGTGAAGATGCGCGAGGTGCCGACGTTGACGCCACTTTTCGTGAAAATGGAGATGTCGCCACCGTGCTCGGTGAGGATGCCCTGGTCGGCGGACTGCCCGGCGATGTCGAGGCCAACGGTGAGCTGCCCGCCCGGTGCGTAGAGGCTGATGTCACCGCCGCTGACGGTCTTGATCGCGCGCGAAGTGAGCGAAATGTCGCCAGCCCGCGAGCCGGGGAACAGCGCCGCGATGGCGTCGAGGCCGGACTGGAACTTGAACCCGGGGCTGTCGGCGTCGTTGTGCTCGCGGCCCGCGTCGCGCAGCACAAGATAGAATGTGCCGAGCGCCGACTGGCTTTGCCGGCCCGCCGACAGGGCGTTGAACGCCGCCGAAATCTGGGCTTCGTCGGCGATGCTCACAGGAGTGTTGGCCGCCACATTGCGCAAAGTGGTGCCGCCAGCGATGGCCAGATCCCCCCTGAGAGTAAGCGTGACTGATTTCGCGCCAGCCACCGCCGTCGGGACGTTGGCCGCAAATGTCCGGGTGGTACCGTCCGCAAAGTTGAGGGTACCAACGCTGGGCAGACTGATGATGTCCGGATCATCGCTAGGGAAGGTGATGGTATCGTTGGCCGGGCCGGCGAGTCCGAGCTTTGCGCCAAGTACGGCCAGATAACGTGCCGCCTCCACGCCGCCGGTGACGGGATCAAGAAACTTCGCGTTGAAGCCAGTGAAGTCAGGCGCGATGCGGCCGCCCAGCCCCGCGCCGGCGATCACACTCGCGCCCTCGAACGGCAGGCCGGGGTTGCGGGTGTTGCCGATGGTGGTGAGACCAACGGCCGTGCCGTCGCCCGCGCCAGCCCCGACGCCGAGGTCGAAGTTGCGCCCGGCCAGCACCTCGATGGTGCCGGGGCCGCCGAGCTGGATGTCACCCGCCGTGGGGTTGCCCGTCCCGGGGCCGGGCGTACCGTCGCCACCGTTCAGCAACACGTTGCCAGAAGCCTGGGCTGCGAGGCGCAGCGGAGAGTTGGGATTGTAGGCGATGAGGTCGCGCCCGGCGACGACGCGGGTGATATCGTCCGCGTGGTTGTTCTGCAGGTAGAGCGCGAGGTCGGTGAGATCGTGCCCGGCGACGACCTGCGCGGATTTGCCGGCGAATAACGTGAGGCCGGAGATGCTGCCGTCCTTGGCGTAGATTTGCAGTGGATTGGGATCGTCGGCATGGAGCGGGCCGAGCAGTGAATGGGGATCGTTCGGATCAATCGGGATGTCAGCGTGCAGTGCCTGTTTGGCCTGGATCACCGCGTGCGTACCTTCGGTTGAGCCGGACTCGGCAAAAAGAGTGTTGATGCTGTCGAGCAGGCCAAGGGCCGGGGTGAGCGCCCACGAGCCAGCGAGGCCGCTGTTGCTTCGGCCAGTGGACGGGGACGCAAGCGACAGCGGCGAGGCCACGCCCGGCACGCGGGCGGGGTCTGCGTCTGAGAGATTGACCGTGGCCGAGCCCCAAACGCGCGGGTTGGAGGCTGAACCCGCGGCGGCGAGGCTGGTCAGTCCGTTTGGTTGCATCCCGTTGACCGCCCCGGCGGCGACCAGCTCCACCGTGCCTTGCGGCGCAGGCGACAAAATCAAGCTGCCAACCAGGTTGATGTCGCCGGAGAAGGCGGTGGCGCGCAAAGCCGGTGGCATGAGCGCCATCACCGTGGCAAAAGGAGTCAGGTTAGTTTCGGCCAGACGCAGCCATGGCTGGGATTGCGAGAAGGCCTTGAGATTGCCAGTGAACAGCAACGTATTCTGGAACCAGCTCGCCAGCGAGCCGGCCCCGCCGTCCGCAGCGTCCCTGAGCGTCACCGAGCCAACGAGCGAAGCGGCGTTGACCGCGTCATTCGGCGCGTAAGTGGAGAAATAAGTTTTTTCGTAAAAACTGTTGTTGATGCCCTGCGGCAGCAGGAAGGGATTGGCCACCGGGCCGAGCAGCAAGTCGCCGCGTGCGGTCACATCGAAGCTGGCCTGGCCGGCAAACAGAGTGGTCGGCAGCCAGGTGACCGGGTCGGGCGCGGGCAGGCTGTTCAAATCGGTCTGGGTGAGGGCGGCGCGGGTAGGGTTGCTGTGGACATTATTGCCGGTGCTGATCACGCCTTGGCCGCGCTCGACATAATAGACCCCTCCGTCAACGTCACGACCCGCGCGCACCGTGAGGTCGCCACCGCCCAGCTCGACCAGCGCGGTGGCGTTGGGCGTGCCCTTCGGCATCCGCGCGTTGGTCGGCACGACGGCGTCCACATTGCTCACGTCACGTCCGGCGGTGAGCGTGACGTTGCCGCCGCCCAGCGCGCCGATACCCTCGAAGAAATTGCTGAAATCCACCCACCATGAGGTGGAGGCGATTTCGCCGCCGGCATTGGACCGGTCGAACTGGCCGGTGGCAGGGTTCACATAGCCACGGCGGTAGAGCCAGTTGTTCGGCAGCTCGCGGGTCGAGTCCGCCACGAGCGTGCCGGACTTGAGCACCAGGTGCGTGATGTCGTTTTGCGCCCCGATGCTCACATTGCCTCCACCCAGCGAGTATTGCGCCGGGTAGAGTGGCGCCTGGGAGTTGCCAAGATTGCTGTTCTGGTAGTTGAGCACCGGCAGGTCGAAATTTGCCAGCGCCGCTGTCTGCCTGCCGGCCGTGTAAATCGCGGCGAGCGGGTTGAGCAACTGCACGTCGCGACCGGCGGCGATGTCAATGTCGCCAGTGCCGGTTCTAATCACCTGAAAAAAATTTGGGATGATGCTTTGGCGGGAGACTGAACCGCCGGTCGCGGTCGGCAGCGGGGTGGCGTTGGTGCCGAGCAGCACCGAGCCGGTGGCGAGGGCCGCGAGCGGCCGCACTG
>CAIQBC010000304.1 GCA_903869955.1 uncultured Opitutia bacterium | reverse complement strand
GATCTATTTTATAAGACGATAACATTTTCTCGTAAACTGAATTATCTATGTTAACATTCGATAGAATCTCATTTAAATAATTAGTATCTATATCGATGACTTGAGCATACGGCACTTTCGCCTTTAGCTCGGAGGCTGGTGTGGCGGTGCTCTTGACTTCCTTATCTGGACCATTGTTTGGATTTTTACTGGACATAGTTTTGCTATCATAAAACCTTTATCTCATAGAGTCAATCGAATAGTTTGAGTGTAGGGAGTTAATAGCAGGGACAGCCGCTCCATTTCGGCCACGAGACGCCCGCGGCATGGCCGCCTTCTTGTGGCGCCTAGCCCGGCACGCTTGAATCCAACCGTCAAACAGCCAGCGACCGTTTGCGCGCCCTTAATTTTTTCCGATTGCTGACGCGTTGCTTATGCCGGTGCAGGCGTTGTTTGGATGTGTGAAAAATTTTAGCGTACCAGCTTGAGTCCCTGGCAAAGAGGTTCTGGTCGATGCGGTAGGCAACCTGCTTGCCGAAGATCATTGCGATGCGCCCCACCGGCCTCCTTGTGATTTGGAGGTCGATTGCATCCAGATGTATTTGCAGACATAGCTGGCGACGCCCTCGGTGGTGGATTTGATTGGGTCGCATTCGCAGATACGTCCGAAGCCATAGCGCTTAACCGAGGTTTTGAGCTTGGTGTGCAGAGCGCGCAGCCTGGGGCCGAAGCTCTGCCGGTCACCGCTGGCGAGAGCCGCAAAATCCACCCCTGTCCGAACATCCTCCCCGGCATCCGCCAGCAGGTGAAAATGAATCCGCCCGTGTTTGGCTCCGCGTTCAAGCACCTTGATGCCACCCGGAAAAATGTCGCCCAGCTCATGCGAGAGGTAGGAGTTGAAGCAGGCTTGCGCCCGGGCCACGGTCGGCCCCTCACCGCCCCCGCCGAAAGTGAGCGTGCAGAAAACTGTCTGGTTGAGCCCCCATGCCGCCACGATAGCTTCCGCATCCATCTGGAGGGCGAAGGCCGACTGGCGTGCAGAGCCGGATAGGACGGTGGTTCTGGCGTGCAGCTCAGCTTCCCAAGTGACGGGCGGGCCGGCACAGCCTGGTTGAGTTGTGACTTGTAGACAAGGGGCGGCGGCGGGCTGGCGCGCCCGCTGCGCGGGCGCTTCCAGCCCGTCCTGCCGCCCAAGGCCATTGGCGCTCATGGGGCGATGGCGGCCGTGGTTTCACGCAGGAACCGTTCGATCTCCTGGACGGAGTAGAGCGGGCGGCGCGTGGCGCGGGAGGGACGGAGCAGGCCACGGGCGGCGAGCCTGTCAATGGTGGGAGCACTCAGGCCGAGGGCTTTGGCGGCTTCCTCGCGGGTGAGTGCGAGCTTGGGTGGAAAAAGTACTGGCTGGTCGGGTTGCGTCATGGCACCCCGAGAATAACGCCGTCGTCCGCTCCCGTCCCCGTACTCTATTTTCGTGAACGGTAGGGATTAAGCAGTGGCCCAGACAATTGGTCAAATTTCCCTTGAAGCCCCGGCAGTCCTCATTGACGTTGTGCAAATGGACTTCGAAACAAAGAAACTGACCGTCACTTTAGTGATTCAGGTTTTTCTGGGAGCTGGCGCATGGTTCTTCGGTTGGCGGGTTGCACGTGCGCAAATTCATAATCAGAAATCCGATCTCAGGATAAAGCTCTACGATCAGCGTTTTGCCGTATATCGCGCTTTTTCTCATTTCATTGAACATTGCGCAATCAACGGACGTTATCACCAAAAAGCGTACGAATTTTTCCTAAAAGAGACCGAGAGTTTTGAATTTCTTTTTGGGCCGGAAATACGAATGTACCACCGCGAGGTGTCAGCGAATGCTCTAGCCATTCATGGCTTGATAGAAGGATTACCTTGCGAGGAGTATCCGGTCGTCGGAGGTATAGTCGGCTACTTCAAAGGTAGTACCGTATTGACCGACCTACCATCACTCCAGGGATGGTTTGTTCAGCAACATGCCAACGACCTTCGCAAATATTTTGCTCCGTATCTCGACCATGGGAAGGCGGGGGTGGATTTTGATGACATCACAATGTCGCCTCCGAATTTGCCATCACCTCCAATGGTGAGGAGTCACATATCGAAAAGCGACAAGGCCAAATAATTTTTGCGAAGTCTCCGGAAGCGTACCAGCGAGTTTTTATTTATCGACTATATTTGTCGGCTTGGATTTTCGCCGAAAATCCGATGTCAGAGCAGATTTTTTCTACGAGTTTCAGGCTGCATTTGATGCCGCCGTCGCGCTCAAGCCATGCGTGCAAATTTGGGATACTTTCTGCGGTCGTCGCCTCAGGCCAGTAAAGCCAAAGGTGAAAACAAATTTTCGCCGTCGTGGTGGTTTCCGATTCAATCTCTTTCGTGGTAGCCGCGGCACCCTGCGCCTGAGCCTGTGCTCTTCTCCTTGGAACACGGCCACGGCGTGCCAGTCAAGATTGCCGGAGGCTCAAGCCATGCTTCGCGGCTCGACTTCTGGTGACGCTGGCAACATGGTCACGAGCAGACTGATTTTGCCCCACCCTTTTAAACATTAGCGAACCATGAGTAAAATTTTTATCGGCACGCTTGGCCTGATTGTTTCCGCATTACTTCTACTCGCCAGCCGAAGCACCATGCCGCAGCCCTCCGAACCGCTGCGGAGGCTCATCGAAGACAAGTGGGGTGAGGTTGGTCTCACAAAAAAACAGCAGCAAATGCTGCTGCCTGCCCTTGCCGAGGAGGAAAAGCAGTTCCAGATGGGAGTGCAAAGTTTCAGTATGGAGTCGGTTCGGGCTCTCGGTTGCTTGGCAGGCATTTCAGTTCTTTGTCTCGTAGCGGGTGTCTTGGAAAAAAAGAAGCCTGGCACCAAGGATGGCCGACTGGGCGGGGATGCTTTTGGTGCTCAGCAACCAGATCATCGCGCAAGGCCACGTCCTCCCGCGTAGCGACATCAACACCGGCATCTTGGACGCCCTGAAGTCGGGATAAAATGGATACTACCCCGCGAGCTTCGGTCCTTGCCCGATTGAGTTCAAGCGGGCCTGAGGCCGCCCGCGGCCGGCCTCCGGCCCGCGCCGGCGCGGCGCCTTCGGCGAACGGCTCGGTTGTGTCGCCGGGCTGGTAGTCCACCATGATTGTGAAAAAAAAGGTCGAGCCTTCGCCAGCGTGGCTTTCTACCGAAATCGCTCCGTCCATGCGCTCGCAAAGGCGCTTGGCGATAACGAGGCCGAGACCGGTGCCCCCGCGCCGGCGGCGGGCCGAAGAATCCACCTGGCTGAAAGGCTTGAATAGCAGGTCGAATTTCTCCCGGGCGATGCCGATGCCGGTGTCGCGCACGGCAAACCGCAGGCGCACGATGCGGCGTTTTTCCGCTTCGATCATCTCGGCGCGCGTGCAATCCACCGTCAGCGTGACGCCACCGCGTTCGGTGAACTTGATGGCGTTGCCCAGGAGGTTTTGGAGCACCTGACGCAGGCGTTGTTGGTCGCCGTTGACAATGGCGGGCACATCGGTCGCCAGGCGGGCCTCGAGGGTGAGGCCGGCTTCAACGGCCCGGGGCTTGAGGAGCGCGCATACCTGCTCGATGCAGCCGCGCAGTGCAAACGGCGCGTTTTCAATCTCCAGCGTGCCAGACTCGATTTTGGAGAGATCAAGGATGTCGCTGATCAGGGTCTCGAGCGCCTCGCCGCTGGCGGCGATGAGGTCAACTTGGCTGCGCTGCTCGGTGGTCAGCGAGGTGTCGTGCAGGAGCTTGGCAAAACCGATGACCCCGTTGATCGGGGTGCGAAGCTCGTGACTGACGATGGCGAGAAACTCGCTCTTGGCCCGGTCGGCCTTCTCGGCGGCGTCTTTGGCCGCGCGCAGCAGCGCCTCGGCCTCCTTGCGCGCCGTGATGTCGTGGCCGACCGCCTGATATTCGAGGATGGCACCGTCGGCGTCCGTGATGGCCCGGTGCGTCCAGGCCAGCACCACGGCGCGCTGGGCGGCGTCGGGCAACGTGTGCTCAAATGCCGCCGTCTCCGGAAACGGGCCGTGCGCGGGCAGCAGGCCGGCGGAAATGAGGGCGAACGGCTGCCCGAGCAGTTCGGCGCGCTTGCGCCCAAGGTGCGCGGCGTAGGCGGCATTGACAAATGTCAGCCGCCCGTCGGCCCGGTAGCGGCAGATGCGGTCCACCTGATCCTCGACGATGCCGCGGTAACTGGCCTCGACGCGTTGGAGCGAGCGCGCCATGCGCTCGATCTGCCGCGCCAGCCCGATGATCTCGTCGTGATCGGCATCCTCCTCCGCCCCGGGGCCGGGGGCCGGCGCGGCCTCATCCGCGGTGGCGGTGGACTGCGCGGTGGCACGAAGGGTCTTGAGCCGTTGCACCAGCGTACGGTCCCACAGGTAGCCCGCCAGGAGCAGGAGCACGCAGCCGATGATCGAGAGCGCGATGATGTAGTAGGCCGAGCCGAGCCGCTCGCGCACATTGTCGTCCGCGATGATAACCGCCAGCGCGACCACGAGGGCCGCCGCGAGCGCCAGGATGAGACCGGTTTTACGTTTCATCGCGTCCATCGGGAAACGCCGCCACGCTGTCACTGCCGCGACTCAAAGTCTAATGAAAAATACGCCGGTTGGCGTGCGGCG
>CAIQBC010000303.1 GCA_903869955.1 uncultured Opitutia bacterium | reverse complement strand
GTTTGGCCTCGGCCAGCGTGCCGCGCATCTCCATTTCTTCCAGCAGCCGGAAGAGCTCCGCCGGCTGCGGGGCGGGTGGATCGGCCGCCAGCACGGGCAATGCCAGATTAAGGGTGACGAGGCGGCGGTTGAGCCTCAGCCGTTCCGCATCCGCCGCGACCGTCGCGCGGAAACGCTCTGGCTCCAGTGCGCCCACATTCGCCAGCACCCCGTCGAGATCGCGCCATGCGGTCAGCCATTTCTCCGCCGTCTTTGGGCCGACGCCCGCCACGCCGGGGATGTTGTCCGCGGTGTCGCCGACCAGCGCAAGGTAGTCGGCGATCCGCGTGGGCGGCACGCCGAATTTCTCGCGCACACCCGCCGCGTCGAGCACCCGCCAGCCGAGCTTCGGGTTGGCCGACGGCGGCGGCAGCAGGATTTTCACCCGCTCATCCACAATCTGCGCGAAATCTTTGTCGGAGCTGACGATCAGCACTTCATGCCCCGCGCGCGCCAGTGCGACCGCTTGCGACGCCAGCAGGTCGTCGCTCTCGACGCCGTCCACCTCGATGCCCGCGCCGCCCAGCGCGCGGGTGAGCGCCTTGAGCGGGGCGATTTGTTGCTCCAGCGCCACCGGCATCTCGGCGCGCTGCGCCTTGTATTCCGGATGGAGCGCAAGCCGGTCCTGCGAGCCGCCGAGGTCGAAGAACACCAGCGTGCCCGCCGGCCGCTCCTGGTCGGCCAGCATCCACAGCGACTTCACCCAGCCGTGCAGTGCACCGGTCGGAAAGCCGTCCGCGCGTGTCAGCTCCGGCAGCCCGTGAAAGCAGCGGTAGGCGAGGTTGAAACCGTCAACGAGCAGCCATTTTGCCATGTGCGCGAGCAAGGCCCGCCTCCCGCCGCCACGCAACTCCGCATTCGCACCGCCCCATCACACTCGCCGCCTCTACGGCAGTTCCTCCTCTGCCAGGGGGAATCTTTCGTTCAGAAAATCCTGCAGGATCAGCGTCGCCGCGCGCGAATCAATGATCCCGCTCGCGCGCACCTCGCGCCGATCCTTCCTCGGAATCGTCGCCTCCGCCTCGTGGCTCGTGAGCCGCTCGTCCACCAGATGCACTGGCAGGCCGAGCGTGGCGCGGAGCTTGGCGGCGAACGCCTCGGCCTCCTTGGCCTTCGGGCCCACAGTTTCGTCCATGTTGAGCGGGTGGCCGAGCACGAGGTCGGTGATTTTCCGCGCTCGCACGACCCCGGCCAGCGCGGCCTCACGCGCCGTCGCGTCGGCCTGCGTGAGTGCGGGCAACGGTGTCGCCACGCCGAGCTCGTCGCCGTAAGCCAGCCCGACGCGGCGTGTGCCAAGGTCAATGCCGAGGCAGCGCATCATGGTGGCAGCGCGGGCGCCCCGCCCATCTTCGTAGCGCAGGCATCCTTGCCTGCTATCGGCCATTGCAGGCTGGAATCCTGCGCTGCTAACGGGCCGATCAATGCGTACGTCTTTGAAGGGAGTGCCGGACGACCAAGGCTGCCGCCTCTCCCGAGGCGGTCAACGAAAACAACGGAAGCCACGCCGCTCATAACCACCTCGCCCCGCCCTTGAGCGCCTCGACGCGCTTGAGCAGCGCCTTGATCTCCTGCGCGCGGCCCTTCGGGCAGACCAGCGTGGCGTCCGCCGTGTGAATCACGACAAGGTCGTCCGTGCCGAGCACCGCAACGAGGTGCCCCCCCTCGGCGAACACGAGGTTGTTCTTCCCCTGCTCAACCACCGCGAACCCGCGCGTAACATTGCCCGCTGCGTCGGACGCGCCATGCTTCACGACCGCCGGCCACGCGCCCACGTCGTCCCAATCGAACGACGCCGGCAGCACGACGACATTGTCCGATTTTTCCAGCAACGCGTAGTCCACGGATATTTTCGGCAGTTTCGGATAAGCTTTTTTCAGCACCGGTGCCAGCGAGCGGCCGCGCGCCAGCGCTGCGCGCACGGGGGCCAGCCCAACGTCAAGTTCGGGTGCGAGTCGCGCCAGCGCCGCTCCGACCACCGATACACTCCACACGAACATCCCCGCATTCCAAACATAGCCGCCCGCCGCGAGGTATTGTTCTGCGACGGCCAGCGCGGGTTTCTCCACGAAACGCTTCGCCCGGTACAGGGCCTGCCCGGCAAATATTTTCCACGCCGCCCCGCGCTGGATGTAACCAAAACCCGTCGCCGGCTCGGTCGGCGTGATGCCGATGGTTACCATCACCGGCTCGGCCGCTGCCGCCGCGAAGGCGGCGCGCAAATCCGCCTGATAGGCCCCAGTGTCACGGACGACATGGTCCGCCGGCAAAACCGCAAACACGCCCAACGCATCGCGAGCGCCCACCAAGGCGGCCGCCAACCCGACTGCCGCCGCCGTGTCGCGCCCCAATGGCTCGGCCACGATATTGGCCGCCGGGAGGTTCCGACACACCGCGCGCACCGCCTTGGCCTGCGCCGCCCCGGTGATGACGAAAATATTTTTTACCGGCACCAGACCCTTCACCCGTGCCAGTGTCTGCGCGAGCAACGGCGTCGTGCCGACGATTGGCAGCAAATGCTTTGGCCGGGCGGTGCGGCTCTGCGGCCAGAAACGCTCGCCCCTGCCCCCGGCAATGATGACAATGAATTTTTGCGGCATCCGGGTGAGTTGTGACGCAGGCGGACGGCGGGGCAATTTCATTTGTAGGTCAAGTTTGCGGGGGCTTGTTGTAGCCCGCTGCGTGAGCAGCGGGCAGGCGCGTGGGACATTCGTAGCTTAAGCTCCCTGCGCTCACACGCCGGGCTGCACCGGTAAGGCGGAACCGGGTCAACGACCCCGGCTACATCTGCCGCCCGCGCTCTTTCCTTGCGCGCGGCGTCTGGGCGGAGTTTGTTGCGCAACGCATGGCCGCCGAACTTTCCCCCGCCGAACTCGCCCGCTACAGTCGGCAACTCCTGCTGCCGGAGCTGGGCGTCGCCGGACAGGCCAAGCTCAAGGCCGCCCGGGTGCTCGTCCTCGGGGCGGGTGGGCTCGGCAGTCCCGCCGCGCTCTACCTCGCCGCCGCCGGCGTCGGCACGCTCGGTCTGGCCGACTTCGACCGCGTCGAGGCGCACAACCTCCAGCGCCAGCTCCTCCACGACGACACCACCGTCGGCCAGCCGAAGACCGCTTCCGCCGCCGCCCGCCTGCGCACGACCAACCCCCTCATCCGCGTCGTCCCGCACGAGGGCCGCGTCACAGCCGCCAACGCCCTCTCCCTCTTCGCCGCCTACGACGTGATCGTGGACGGCGCCGACAACTTCCCCACGCGCTATCTCGCCAGCGACGCCGCCGTGCTCGCGCGCCGCCCGCTCGTCTTTGGCAGCGTCCACCAGTTCGAGGGTCAGGTCGCGGTTTTCGCGCCGCACCTCGGCGGGCCGTGCCATCGCTGCCTGTTTCCCACCCCGCCCCCCACCGGTACGGTACCCAACTGCGGCGAGGCCGGTGTGCTCGGCGCGCTTTGCGGCGTCATTGGCTCCCTCCAGGCGCTGGAAACGATCAAACTCCTCGCCGGCTTCGGCGCCCCGCTCGTCGGCCGCCTGCTCCTCGCCGACGTGCTCGCGCCAAACTTTCGCACGCTCGCGCTCGCCCGCGATCCCAACTGCGCCGTCTGTGGACGCGCTCCGACGATCCGCGACCTGCGCGCCGAAAATTACGCCTTCACCTGCCCTGCCCCACCGGCTACTGCCGCCATGCCAAATATGAATCCGGCCGACAGTCCGCTCGAAATTTCCGTCGAGGAAACGCAACGCCTCCTCACCACGTCGCCCAACGCCGTCGCGTTGATAGACGTGCGCGAGCCACACGAGATCGTCATCTGCCGCATCGCCGCCGCCGAGCATATTCCCATGCGCCAGATTCCCGAGCATTTGGCCACGCTGCCGCGCGACCGGCACTTGCTCATCCACTGCCACCACGGCGGGCGCAGCCTGCGTGTGACTGAGTTTCTGCGTGCGAACGGGTTTTCCAAGGTGAGCAATGTGGCAGGTGGCATCGCCGCCTGGGCCGACCGCATCGAGCCGGGAATGGCGCGGTATTGATTTAGGAAGCGTGACCGAACCAATCACTGGGGATAAATCGCACTCGTTTCGACAGCATCTACATCGCGCTATTGGGTGTGCGTTAAACGTCCGGCCGACTTTCAAGGCGGTGACGCAAGAAGCCCCTCAAAACGTGTGCACGAAGAGCCCGGAGCGCAGCTTGGGCTCGAACCAGGTGCTTTTTGGCGGCATAATCTGGCCGGCGTCGGCGATGGCCATGAGCTGCGGCACGGTCGTTGGAAACATCGAAAACGCCACGCCACCGTCGGCGGTGACCCGCCGCACCAGCTCGTCAGGCCCGCGGATGCCTCCGACAAAATCCACCCGCTTGCTCGTGCGCGGATCGTCAATGCCGAGCAGCGGCGCGAGCAGCCGGTCCTGCAACACGCTCACGTCGAGGCGTGCGACCGGGTCGGCCTTCGCGTCCACCGGGCAGCGCAGACCATACCATTTTCCGCCGAGAAACATGCTCACGTGGCCGACCGCATCAGGCAACGGCGCGGCGTTGGCCTCCAGGCCAAAGGTTGCCCGCACCTTTGCCAAAAAACTCTCGGGCGTGTGGCCGTTGAGGTCACCGACGATGCGGTTGTAGGGCAGGATCTTCAGCTCGCTCGCGGGAAACAACACACAGAGGAACCAATTGTAATCCTCGTCGCCGCGATGGGCGGGGTTGCGCTCGCGGCGCAGGCGCGCGACGCGGGCCGCGCTGGCGGCGCGATGGTGGCCGTCGGCGATGTAGGTCACGGGCACGCGGCCAAAGGCGGCAACCCACTCCGCACCACCAGGAATGCGCCACGCGGTGTGGCGGATGCCGTCGGGAGCGGTGAAGTCGTGCTGCGGTGCGGTCGCCACCAGGCGGGCGACGAGGGCGTTGACGGCGGGCTCGTCGCGGTAGGTGAGGAACACCGGACCGGTGCCGGCAGAGAGCGTGTCAATGAGGCGAGTGCGATCGTCCTCCTTGTCCTTGCGGGTCTTCTCGTGCTTTTTGATGAGGTTGGCGTCGTAGTCCTCGACGTGGCAGACGGCCACGAGGCCGCTCTGCCGGTGCGCGCCCATCTGCTGCTGATAAAGGTAAAGGCACGGCCCGGTCTCGCGCACGAGCACGCCGTCGCGCTGAAGCGCGATGAAATTTTCCCGCGCCTTCGCATAGACCTCATCGCCGTAGGGATTGGTGCCGGGCGGCAGGTCAATCTCGGCACGATCAACATGCAGGAGGCTGTGCGGATGGCCGGCGGCGAGCGCGGCGGCCTCGGCGGCGTTGACGACGTCGTAGGGCACGCACGCCACCTCGGACGCGAGCGCAGGGACCGGGACAAGACCTTGGAAGGCGCGGATTCGCATGGGAAAGTTCAGTCGTAGCTTGGCGCACCGAACCCACGAAACACACGGAAAAAACAGCGGAGTTGCTTGTTTTCAGTCCAGACAACCCGACGAGTTCCAAACCGGAATGCTTCACAGCTCCCGCAATTTCGGTCTTGGTACGGCCAGAGCAAAATACACCAACGGATCGGAAAACACCGGCTTCGTCATCAAAACACGCCTACTTGGCTGACGGCTATGCGCGATGGGTGCAAATCAAACCGAGTCGGGTCGCACTTACTTCGCGGCCTTCGCCGTGGTGCGCTTGAACTTCGAGGTGAATTTCTCCACGCGGCCGGCGGTGTCCACGAGGCGCTTCTCGCCCGTGTAGGCGGGATGCGAGTCCATCGTCACGTCGCGCAGGACGACGTGGTATTCGGCACCGTCAATGGTCTCCTTGCGGGCGGACTTCATCGTCGAGCGAGTGAGGAAACGCTTCCCGGTGGCGACATCGAGGAAGCAAACGTTGTTCAGAGTGGGATGGATCTCGGCTTTCATGGCGAAAAAATAGGAGAGGAGAGCACGCAAGGCGGCTCAGCCTTGGCGGGCCTTGTAACGCGGCTCGACCTTGTTGATGACGTAAATCCTGCCTTTACGACGAACCACCTGGCATGCCGGGTGGCGCTTCTTGGCCGACTTGATAGAGGAAACGACTTTCATAAAAGGAGCCAAGGCATAGTCCGGCTTCACCTCTGTCAATGGAATAGTACGACGGAAACAAAGGCACCATCGTCGGGAACGCCGGGCGCCAAATCGAACCAACTCCGGCCCGCTTCCGAAGCCGCTTCGCCGGCGATCCTCGCAGACGGCCCTTTCAATTGAG
>CAIQBC010000302.1 GCA_903869955.1 uncultured Opitutia bacterium | reverse complement strand
GTCAAAATCATTCGAGCCATAGGCACAGGGTGCCTCAAAACCGTGACTTCGGTGCTACTGCGCGTCTACTTGACGGTCATGTGAGTTAAGAGGTTGACCCGCGTCATGCACGATGGAACTTAGATGCTCAGCCTTTCGCCTTGGAGGGTCCCAACCCCCCAAGGCCGCCCCGCTCCCCATTTGGGAATGTTTGCGCCCGCTTGCAATTCATCCGGTATTGTCCAATCACCGTCCATTCAGCGCCCAAAATTTCAGCCACCTCCTGCGGCCGGCACTCGTTTCAGTCCAGCCAAAATGAAACGCCGGGATGCCACCTCCCCCCTCCCCCTCACTACCATGACAAACCGCAACGGAAAGAATAACCTCATGATCATGCTCACGCTGGCGCTCACGCTGCCGGTGGCGACGATGTTCGTGGCCAAAGCGGCCGTGGGGCGCAACGCCCTGTCCCGGCCCCAGGGTCCGTGCGACGTCTACGCCGCCGGCAAGACCCCATGCGTGGCCGCCCACAGCTCCACGCGTGCGCTCTTCGCCGCCTACAACGGCCCGCTCTACCAAGTGCTGCGCCAGTCGGACGGCAAGACCCTCGACATCGGCGTCGTCCCGGCCTCCGCCAACGATGCGGGCGGCTATGCCGATGCCGCCGCGCAGGACGCGTTTTGCGCCAACACCTACTGCTGGATCTCCACGCTCTATGACCAGTCCGGCAAGGGCAACCACTTGGTGCAGGCACCGCGCGGCGGCACCGGCACGCCCACGATCATGGGCGGATTCAACAGCCTGCCGCTCGCCGACATGGCACCGGTGACGATCATGGGACACAAAGCCTACGGCGTCTTCATCGAAAACGGCATGGGCCTGCGCCAAAACAACCCGCACGGCACCGCCGTGGACGATCAGGCCGAAGGGCAGTATTGGGTTGTCAACGGCCACCACTACAACTCCGGCTGCTGCTTCGACTATGGCAACGGCGAGATTGACAGTCGTGACGACGGCGAGGGCACCATGGAAACCGCCTACTTCGGCAACGCCACGACCTGGTATCACGGCCCCGCCCCCGGCCCGTGGATCATGACTGATCAGGAGAACAACCTCGTCGGCTGCGTCACCGACTCGCCCCAGAACAAAAACTGCCCGACCCTCCCGGTCATCCCTTGGCGTTTCGTCACCGCCACGGCCGACGGCGAGGCCCACCACTGGCGGACCATGGGCGGCGACGCGCAGGCCGGCGGGATGTCGGTCATGTTCGACGGGACGCGCGTCCAAAACGCCAGCAACAACTACGACCCGATGCGCAAGCAGGGCGCCATCCTCCTCGGCAACGGTGGCGACAACAGCAACAGCTCTCAGGGCACCTTTTACGAGGGCGCGATGACCGCCGCCGGCACCTTCCCGACGCAGGAGACCAACCAAAAACTGCAGGCCAATGTCGTCACTGCCCGCTACGACGAGCCGCGCCTCACCCTCGCGCCAGCATCCGCGATCGACGCGCCCCCGGGACTCCAGACGTTTTCTCCCGGCGCCTCGCAGAACACCACGGTGACATTCAAAAACACCACCGGCATGCCCATGTCCAACGTCAAGCTGGCCCTCTCCGCGCCCCGCGGCTGGACCATGGCCGCTACAACCCCCGCAACCCTCGCCGGGCCGGTTGCGCCGGGCGCAAGCGTGACCGCAACCTTCAAGGTCACCTCCGGTCCGGCGGCCTTCAACGGCGACCTCGTGGCCGAGGCCTCGTGGACGGATCCGGCGGGCGGCCCGACCCGCTCGGACAAGGCGGTGGAAAAAGTGCGGAACGTCAGCCCCCTAAAAATCAACGAATTTGCCGTCGGCGCGGCGAATCCGTTCATCGAACTCTACAACGCGGGCGACAGCGCGGTTGATCTATCCAACTGGACGCTCACGGAGCACGCGATCGCGCAGGCCATCTTTTCGTCGGTGAAAATTCCGGCCGGCACGAAGCTCGGCGCGAAAGGTTTCTACCTGCTCGGCCAGTCGAACTCCGGGCTGGCAGTGCCCGCGCGCAAGGGCGACGTCATCATCCAGGTTCGGAGCGTCGCCGGCATGAATGTCGGTGACACGGTGGAAATTGACACCGGCTCCGGCGTCGAAACCCGCCAAATCACGGCCCTCGGCACGGCGGCCGGCGCTGTCACGACGCTCTGGCAGCCGCTCCCTGAGGGTCCGGTGATCACCGTTGCCGCTGGCTCAACCACCGTGCCGGTGACGAGTGTGAACGGTTTCACCGTCGGAGAAAAAATCGGTCTCGGCCACGGTGCGACCTACCCGGTCGTCGGGCGGGACATCGAGCAATATGAGGTTGTCACCGTCACCGCCGTCGGCAAGCCTGGCACTCAAACCGCCCTCGCGGCGGATGCAAAGGCCGGTGACACCTCCATCCGGGCAAAAGCCGCCGCGAACATCACCGTTGGCGACCAGATCGTCCTCGACGTTGACAGCGTCGGCCACGGCACCGAGACCATCACGGTCAAGGCCGTGGTCGCGGCGGCGGGCGGTGCCGCTGGTGGGCGCGGTGGCCGGGGCGGCGGCGGTGGCGCGACCCTTGAGCTGGCCGCCCCGCTAAAGTTCAGCCACTCGTCCAACCTGCCCTTCAGCGTCCGGGGCACGGGCCTCACGTTCCAGCCGGCGGCGGCGTTTGCCCATTCGAGCAACGAGCCCGTGCTGCCGCTCGGCACTGGCCTCACGCTCGATCGCCCTCTTTTTCAGGACCATGCGATCAATGCTGTCGTGCGGGACGCAGCGGTCACAGCCGAAGGCTATCAGGCCAATCCCGCGCCCAACCAATGGTTCGGCGGCCCCGCCCTCGGCGGCGCTGGCGGCATGGTGCTGCGCGATGCCAGCGGCAACGTGGTGGACAGCCTCAATTACGGCCTCGGTGGCAACAACAACGGCATCATTGATCCGTGGGCCAACGAAGGCTATCAGGGCACATCTGGCGCGCTCGTGCATGGTTGCTACGTCGCCTCGCCCGCTCCGGCGGGCGGCGGCCGCGGCGGACGCGGCGCGGCTGCATCCGCCACGCCGGCCACCAGCCGGAGCGCGGGCCGCATTGCGGACGGGGCCGATACCGACAGCAACTGCGCCGATTTCCAACTGCAGGCCCCCACGCCGGGTGGGCCGAATCAGAAGGCACAGCCGCCCGTTGCGACACTTGCCAGCGCGGCCCCCACGCCGGGCGCACCTTGATCAGAAGCCGCCGTGAGGGCCGGTCAACGGGGTCGCTCCTTTCGTAAAAATGCCTCAAGTGCCGAGCTCCTGGCCATGGTGGCGCCGCGCTATCACGGCCTTGAGCGCGTGGGGGCTGATGTTGAGCGGCTACCTGGGCTGGCATTATCTGGTGGGCGGCTCGGTGATCGGCTGCAACGGCGGCAGTGGGTGCGACCAGGTGCTTAGCAGCCAGTGGTCGGCGATCGGCGGTGTGCTGCCCGTGAGCGGCCTGGCGGCCGGGGCGTACCTGGCGATGCTGTTGGCCAGCTTTTATCTGGGCCCGGCCACCGAGGCTTCGGTCCGACGGCTGGCCTGGCAGGCGTTGTTGGTGCTGGTCGGGGCAGCCGCGGGCGGGGCGGTGTGGTTCATTGGGGTGCAGAAATGGTTTATCGGGGCTTTCTGTCCGTATTGCATGGCCACCCATCTCACCAGTTTGGTGCTGGCGGCCGTGGTATTCAGGCAGGCAGTACGGAGGGCGGCTGGCGGCCCAACCGAGGGCAGGTGGGACCATCCTGAGTCCATGCCGGGCGAGGGGATGGCGGTGGAGGCGGTGCCGGTGCCCGTGGGCAAATCGGATGATATACGGCGCGAGATCGGCCTTCGGACCGCCACCGGCCTGGCGTTGGCGGGTTTGGCGCTGGCCGGGCTCATGGCGGCCGGCCAGGTCGTGCTTGCGCCCCAGATCGTTTCACCCGCCGGCGAGGCATCCGGGCATCGCCTGACCACGGTTGATCCCCATACCGTGCCGATGGTCGGATCGCCGGATGCACCCTACGTCGTCACCCTGTTGTTTGATTACGAATGTCCCCATTGCCAACGCGTGCATGGGATGCTCGATGAAGTCGTCCGCCGCTATGGCGGCAAGGTGGCGTTTGCCCTGTGCCCGGCACCGTTGAACCCCCGCTGCAACGCCTACATTCCCCAAGAGACGGAGGCCTTCAAGGATTCCTGCGAACTCACCCGGATCGCGCTGGCGGTCTGGGTGGCCAAGCCCGGGGCGTTTGGCGACTTTGACCGTTGGATGTATACGCCGGCGCCCGGCCGCCTCTGGCATTCGCAAACGGTCGAGGCGGCCAATGCCAAGGCCATCGAATTGACCGGCCAGGCGGCTTTTGCCGCCGCGCTAAGCGACCCCAGGGGCGAGCGTCATCTGCAAACCTCAGTCCGGATCTACGGTGAAACTGGCGCCAACGCGGTTCCGAAACTGGTCTTCGGCTCGCACTGGGTCAACCCCGAGCCACGCGACGAGGGCGACCTCATTCAAATTCTCCAAACCAGCCTGGGTCTGCCCCAGCTTTGACCTCAGTGTGGCAACCCGGCCGGAAGCGTGGGCGCGGCGTTGCGGACCGGCGGTGCTGCGGCATGCACCGCATGCGCGCCGCGCGGCGAGTTGGCAAAAAACTCCACCAGATGGGAGACGTTCGTGTAGCCCTGCGCCTTGAGCCGGGCCTCGGCCTTGGTCACGACGGTGTTGATCTCGGCCGCGAGCGCAGGCTCGATTTGCTCGACGACGTTGCCTTCGCGCGTGACCACATGGTACACCGTTTCACCCTCAAGATGCAGCCGGTAAAGGCTGGTGCCGTTCTCAAAATAGCAGCGGCGCACGATGCCCAGCTCCTGAAACGCCGCCAAGCAGCGGTACACGGTCACAAGGTCGCAGGACACATTGGCGAGATCCTCGTGCAGTTGCTCGATGGAGGCAGGTTTGCCACGCTTCGCGAGCGCGTTTAGAATCGCGATGCGCGGTCGGGTGATCCGCAGGCCGGCTTCGCGCAGCCGCGCGCACGCGCGTTCGACAGGCACGCCAACTTTGTCAGCACCTTTCGCTTCGGCGATGGGATGGTTGGTCTGGGTGGAGGCGATCATAATGGACGGATTTCTCTTCTGCGGATCACCTGATAGTGTGGATAAAAGCAAAATGGAATCATTAAAACAGTCATTTAATTGCATTTGGTGAAAAGGATTGCCTAGCAATCACCTGCCATTGCGCGTGCGGTGCGCCAGTGGTTTCGGTGTTGCGCGCGCGAGAGGCGGAGTGTTGCTTCGCCCCTCGCCATGCCCGAAATCGATTTCAACGCCGTCGTGGATGTCATCCGCAAGGAAGATCCGCGTTATGACCGCAAGGCTTACGCCTTCGTGCGCGAGGGTCTCGACCACACGGTGAAGGACATGGAGAAAAAAAACCGTGAACGGCTGCGCAAGTCACGCCACATCACCGGTCCGGAACTGTTGCACGGGCTGCGCGCCTACGCGCTCGACCAGTTCGGTCCGCTCGCGCGGACGGTGCTCGACGACTGGGGCGTGCGCCGCTGCACGGACTTTGGCGAGATTGTGTTCAACCTGATTGAGTATGGGGTGTTCAGCAAAACCGACACCGACCGGCGCGAGGATTTTTCGGACATCTACGACTTCGCCGACGCCTTCGTGAAACCCTTCCTGCCGCGCACCCCCCCGTCGCCTCGCCCAGTTCCGCCTGCCTCCGCCTCGTCCGCTGCCGCGGAGCCGGCATGAGCGCGCGCGCCGATCTTCGCCTGCTGGAAACTTTTTGGCGTCAGCCGGTCGAGCGCGCCGTGCTGCCCAACGGCCTCACCCTGCTCGTGCAGTCCGCACGCATCGCGCCCGTTGCCGCCGTACAGGTGTGGGTCAAGACGGGCAGCGTCCACGAAGGCCGGCGGCTCGGCGCGGGCCTCTCGCATTTTCTTGAGCACATGATGTTCAAGGGCACGGCGCGCCGCGCCGGGCGGGAAATTTCTGCGACCGTGCAGGCGCATGGCGGCCACATCAACGCCTACACCACCTTCGACCGTACCGTCTATCACATTGACCTGCCCGCCGCACATACGGGCCTCGCGCTCGATGTGCTCGCGGACATCACGCTTCACTCCACGTTGCCGGCCGGCGAGTTTGCGAAGGAGCGCGACGTCATCCTGCGCGAGATCGCCATGACGCGCGACGACCCTGACGGCCGCCTCGGCGAGGCGCTTTTTGCCACCGCCTTCCGCGAACATCCCTATCGCCATCCCGTCATCGGGCACCGGGACATTTTTTCCGCGCTCACACACGCCGACCTGCTCGCGTATTACCAGGCCCGCTACGTCCCGGAAAACCTCACCGTGGTCGTGGCGGGTGACGTGGACTCCGCCGCGGTCCGCGCCGACGTGGAGCGCCATTTTGGATCCGCGCCCCGGGTCAGCCTCGCGCCCGTTTTTCTCCCCTCCGAGCCGGAACAGCTCGCGCCTCGCGCGCTGCACCAGTTTGAGGATGTCGAGGTCACGCGTGCCGGCCTCGCCTGGCCGGCGCCCGGCCTCGCGCACCCCGATGCGCCGGCGCTTGACGTGCTCGCCGCCATCCTAGGCCACGGGGACAGTTCCGTGCTCTGGCAGGCCGTGCGGGAAAAGGCCCGGCTCGTTCACAGCATTGACGCGCACAGTTGGAACCCCGGCGGCCAAGGCCTCTTCTATCTCTCGTTCACCTGCGACCCGCCGAAACGCGCCGCCGCCAGCGCCGCCATCCACCGCGAGCTCGCCCGCGCGGCGACGCGCGGCTTCACCGCCGCACAAATTAAAAAGGCCGTTCGCCAGGCCGTCGTGGACGAGGTCAACACGCGCAAGACCGCCTCGGGACTCGCGGCGCGTCTGGGCGTCGCCGAGGTGGTCGCGGGCGATCTGCGCTTTGGCGAAACGTGGTTCCGCCGCCTTGCCGCCGTCACGCCGGCCACGCTGCGCCGCGTGCTCCGTACCTACCTGACGGCCGACCGGCTCACCGAGATTTCGCTTAACCCCGCCGATATGCGCCCCGTCGCGCCCGCCGTCGTCACGTCGGTCTCCGCCCAGCCCGACTTCACGGAGGAAAGACTCCCCAACGGCGCGCGTCTGCTGCTCCAGCCCGACCACAGCCTGCCTAACCTCCACCTGCGCCTGCTCTGCAGCGGCGGCCCGCTGTACGAGCCGGCCGACCGGCGCGGCGCAACCGCCTTGCTGGCCACGTTGCTCACGCGCGACACGCGCCGCCGCACGGCGGCCGAAGTGGCGAAATTCATCGAGGAAGTCGGCGGCAATTTCTATCCCTTCGCTGGCAACAACAGCTTCGGCCTCGCCGCCGAGGTGCTTCCGGACGATGCGCCCCGCGCGCTCGGCGTGCTTACCGATGCGCTGCTTGCCCCCGCATTCACCCGCGAGTCCTTCGAGGTCGAGCGCGACGCGCAGGTCGCCGCATTACGGGAGTCGGAAGACGATGTGGTCGAGCTGGGCCGGAAGCTCGTCCGTCAAAAATTCTTCGGCGCGCACCCGTTCGCGATTGACGCTCAGGGCGACATTCCCGGCCTGACCGCGCTCGCGCCCGCCGAGCTGGCTGCGCTCTGGCAACGTCTGGGCGTCGCGGGCAACACGGTCCTTGCCGTCGCCGGCGACTTTGACCCAAAGAAACTCGCGCCGAAACTCCGCACCCTCCTCGCCAAGCTCCCGAGTGGTGCGGCTCCCGTGACCGGCGGCGGCGAACCCGGCTACAAATTGGCCGCAACGTCAGGTGACTTCGTGGAAAAGCAGCCCCGCGAGCAGGCCGTCGTCTTCCAGGCCTTCCCCGGCCCTGGCCTGCTCGGCGACGATTTCTACATCGGCGAGGTGGCCGACGAGCTGTTCAGCGGCATGTCGTCGCGGCTGTTCGAGCGGGTGCGGGAGGAGCAGGGGCTCGCGTATTTCATCCGGGCCGCGCGCGTGACTGGCGTGAACACGGGGATGTTTTATTTCTACGCCGGCACCGCGCCGGGCAAAGAGGAGGCCGTGCTCGCCGAGATCAACGCCGAGGTCGCGCGCGTGTCGGCCGGCGATGTCGCGCCGGACGAACTGCGCCGTTGCCAGACGCGCCTGACCGCCGGCCGCGTGATGGGCCTGCAAACGAACTCCGCCCGCGCGATGCAGGCCGGCCTGAGCGTTCTACATGGCCTGCCCGCCAACGACTGGAAAAATTACGACGCCCGCATCACCGCCGTGACCGTCGCGCACCTCCGCAATTTTGCCCGCCGCCGATTCCAGTCTGGCTCACGCGTGCAACTCGTTGTGCGGCCTTAGAACAGCGGCCCTCATAATGTTCGAAGCTCAGTGACGGCCGGCCATGAGCCCCGCCGATTGCAACCATAACGGTATGATACCGCTCGCTACCGCGCAGGGTTTGGACTATCGTTCCTGACAGACGGTGTGGGCAAGGTGGCCGAACGTAGCTGCGATGGCTACTGAAACAACGCTGATAATAGCGGGACGCCATGGGACCATTGCCCAGAAAAGATGGATCGGCATCTCCGGATGCAACCAGATCACCTCAACTGCGGCGAACGCCAGCCAGGCTCCTGGCAAGAGCGACCAAAGGGTTGGACGCCAGAAGAGCAGCCAGGCGAACGCATATGCCGTGAGCAACGAAACTGCGTAACACGCGAGCAACCATGTGCTGTAGTGGAGGTCGTTGGCGGCGTTCAGGGTCATATCCACGCGCAAATAGTTCTGCGCCCAATGGATAAAGAAAATGGCGCGAGCCAGCGGCACAGCCCAGAGTACTATAAACAGGCCGGCGGTCGCAAAGGCGATGGACCTGGGGTGCTTCATTTGCGAGGGGGGTGCGCGCAGAAACCATTGACCGAGACTGATGGGGATCGCGGCTCCCGTCATTGCTAGCCGCCGCGCTTCTCCGCCGCCGTGCTGCCGCTCCACTTGAGCTTGGCGCGCATGATGGCGAAATGGGAGTAGTCGGGGCGTTGCACGAGGAGGAGCCGTTCACGGGCAATGGCGATCTCCACGGAGGCCGACGCGCCGACATGCAGGCTGCGCTGGCCGTCGAGGGCGACGAGCAGCCGCGCATCGGACGAACGCGGGCGCACGCGCAGTTTCACACCGTGGTGGAAAATGATCGAGCGGTTGCTGAGGGTGTGCGGGCAGATGGGCGTGAGCGCGATGACCTCCGCGCCGGGATGGACCAGCGGGCCGCCGGCAGAGAGATTGTAGGCGGTCGAACCGGTGGGCGTGGAAAAGATAAGGCCGTCGCAGGAAAACTCCGTTACGAACTCGCTGTCAGCAAACACCTCCAGCCGCACGAGCCGCAGGCCGGCCTCGTCCTTGATGAGCACCTCGTTGAGCGCGAGGTCGCCCGGCGTGGCCCCGGCCGAGCAGGAGAGCAGCGAACGCGGCGTGACCTGGTACGCGCCGGCGAGCAAGGCGGAAAAATTCGCCCGCGCTTCCTCGTCGGAAAAGGTCGTGAGAAAGCCGAGGCTGCCGCGGTTGACGCCGATGACGGGCACCGCCGCGCGGGCGGCCTCGACCGCGACACCGAGGATGGTCCCGTCGCCGCCGATGACGCAGCAGGCGTCCTGCCCTCGCAACCAGCCGGGCGGGATGGTTGGCTCGCTGGTGACCTGGACGGCCACGCCGGCGGCTCGGGCAATGTCGGCGAGCGCGTTGGCCAGTTCGGACGCACCGGCTTTCTGCGCATTGACGACAAAGGCGAGTTGGCGGATGGGGGGCATGGCGTGGCCGAGGCTCGCGCGCCGGCGCGGATTTTCCAACCTCAATCTCGGCCAAGCCATACCCCCGGCGACATGCCAGACTGGTGACACCCGGGATGCCCGGCCGGGCGGAAATTCGCCGGCAGCATCAGACCCCGTGGTGCCAGCACCGGCAACGGAGTTGGGAGGCTGGGTCCGCCTGGACAGCAGGCCCGCCCCTGCACGCCATACCCAGCCGACCGCCACCCGCAAGTTTAGCGCTTCGGCCGGGATGCAGGCCGGCCCGGAATCGGGATGCGAAACGCGCTTGCTGCGCGCCCGCCGTCCCGCACGCTCGCCCCAGCCTTTCTCCCCTTCCCGCCTGTGAAAATCCTCATCGCCGAAGACGACCTTGTTGCCCGCGCCGTGCTGCGGCAGGCGCTGCACCGCCTCGGCCATGAGGTCGTCGAGGCGGGCGATGGTCAGGAGGCATTGCGACTCTTGGAGGCCGACCCGGTGCGTGTGGTCGTGAGCGACTGGATGATGCCCGAGCTGGACGGCCTCGGCCTGTGCCGTGCCATCCGGGGGCGCGTGGGCGCGGACTACGTTTATTTCATCCTGCTCACCGGCCGCGACGCCACCGAGGAGAATCAGCGCGAGGCCATCGAGGCGGGCGTGGACGACTTTCTCTCCAAACCGCTCGACGTGCAGGAAATCTGGATGCGCCTGCGCGTCGCCGAGCGCATCCTGCGTTTTGCCACCCAGGTCAGCCAGCTTGAGGCGTTTCTCCCCATTTGCGGGTACTGCAAGAAGGTCCGCGACGACCAAAACTACTGGCAGCAGATCGAGGGTTACATCAACGCGCGTACCGGCACGGATTTCAGCCACTCCATCTGCCCCGACTGCTATCGGCAGGTCGTGGTGCCCGAGCTCGCCAAGCTCCGTTCCGCCGCCGCGACGGCGAAAAAAACCAAACCTCATGCCGAGCGCACCAACTGACCAGGAGCGAGGCGCGCGCGCAAACCCGCCGGCGGGGGGGAGTCCGCTCCAGCGGATCAATCTGGAGGAACGTCTTGCGTGGCTGGAACGCCATATTGTCGAGCAGGACAAGGAGATGCTCGTGCTGCACGATGCCCTCGTCCGCTTGCGCCGTGAGCTTGCTGCACTCCGCTCTGCCTCCACCCCCCGTAACGATCGCGACGACGCTCCTGCCGCGGGCGAGACCGAGCCACGCCCACCGCATTATTGAGTGATACGCCGACTGAACCAAATGTTTGAACCGCGAATGGACGCCAAGAAACGCGAATAAAAACAAAGCTTGGGGTCTCGAACGGGATCCTGTGCCCAGGCGTGTTTTTGCTGTTCAGTCCGACGTCGGGTTTTCTGGCATTCGCGGCTCAGAACATCGCCAGCGCCTGTGCGCTCTCGATCGCCACCCATGTGCCCAGCACGGTCAGGCCGGCGAATGCGGCGCGGCGCAGCCAGCGGCGGCGGCGCAGGGCCGCGTCGTGCGCATCGAGCCGGCGCGGCGGCAGGCAGCCGTTCGCATTGACGAAGCTGGCAAACTGCGCGTTCCGCACCGCCCGCTCGCGGCTGCAACGGTCAGCCCCCCGGCCATTGCGGCTGGTGGCTTGACGGAAGATGTGGCGAAGCATTGCGCGCAGCATTTTGCTGCCCCATGCGTGAAACCCGCGCCGGGCTTTTCAAGCAAAATCCCGCGCGGGCGATTTATTTCGGCGAAACGGCTGGCTTGTTGGAAAGCTCGGTGACACGGGCGAGGTCGGCATCGGCCCCGTCGCGATCGCCCTTGGCGCGCTTGGCAGAAGCGCGATTGGTGTAGGCGAAAACATCCTTCGGATTCAATTCAATTGCATGGTTATAGTCGGCGATAGCTCCGTCGAAGTCACCTTTGTTTTGCTTGGCAAGGCCACGGTCGTCGTAGGCGAAAGTGTATTTTGGATCTAACTCGATGGCGTGGTCGTAGTCGGAGACAGCGCCGTCGAAGTCACGTCTGTGTTGCTTGACATTGCCGCGACCATTATAGGAGAAAGAATTTTTAGGATCGAGCTCGATGGCACGATTGAAATCAGCGAGAGCACCCTCAAGTTCACCTTTTTCATCCTCGGCATAACCGCGACCGTCGTATGCTGGGGCGAGTTTGGAATCAAGCTCAATGGCCCGGCTGTAGCTGGCGATAGCTCCATCGATGTTCCCCTTATGGTGCATGGCATTTCCACGACCATTGTAAGGAGGAGCGAGATTAGGATTGAGCTCAATAGCCTGATTGAAGTCGGCAAAGGCCCCATCGATATCGCCCTTGATCCACTCGACATCGCCACGGTTGTTGTAAGCGATGGCGTCTTTTGGGTTGAGCTCAATGCCGCGGGAGTAATCGGCCAAGGCACCGTCGAGATCGCCCTTATTAAATTTGGCAACGCCTCGATAAATATGGGCCTTGGTGATTTTAGGATCGATTTCGATGGCACGAGTAAAATCGGCGATAGCACCGTCAAAGTCATGTTTGTCGCTCTTGGTTATGCCGCGATTCCTGAAATCTTCAGCTGTTTCTTTGGGTTGCTGCACGGTGTGGCAGCCTGGGCAGATGGCGCAGAGCAGCAGGTAGGCGAGAAACGGGAGGAGGCGCAGTGTTTTCATTGCAGTGGCTGTGGGCAGGTGGAGAATGAGGCGACACCCGCAGCATACCAAAAATTGGGATGGTTTTTTCAATGCAAAACTCGCAACGTCGCTCTCCCGTTTTCCTTTCGCCCTTCCGCTTCCTTCTCCTCACTACGCACTCCTCGCTACCCGCTACTTCCTCCTCCCGAATCACCATGCATCACTTCCGCTACGTCGGCCAGAACCTGCACTGTGAATCCGTTGACCTCGCCGAAGTCGCGCGGCTCTACGGCACGCCCACCTACGTCTATTCCGCCGCCACCATGGCGGACAACTACACGCGCCTCGCCGGCAGCCTGGCCGGCCTCGACGCGCAAATCTGTTTTGCGATGAAGGCCAATTCCAGCCTCGCGGTGCTCCGCCACTTCGCCCGCCTCGGTGCGGCATTCGACCTCGTGAGCGGCGGCGAGATCCGCCGCGTGCTCGCCGCCGGGGCCGATGTGCGCCGCAGCGTGTTCGCCGGCATCGGCAAGACCGAGGGCGAGCTGCGCCTCGCGCTGGAGCAGGGGATTTTTTCCTTTCACGTCGAGAGCGAGCCCGAGCTCGCGCGCCTCAACCACGTCGCTGGCCAGCTCGGCGTGAAGGCGCCGGTCGCATTTCGCATCAACCCCGACGTGGACGCGCACACGCACGCGAAAATCACGACGGGCAAGAGCTACAACAAGTTCGGCATCCCGCTTGCCGCCGCCGCCGCCGCCTATGCGGCGGCGGCGAAGTTGCCGCATATCCAGGTGAAAGGCGTGCAGATGCACATCGGCTCGCAGCTCACGAGCATCGCACCGTTCGTCGAGGCCGTCACGAAGGTCGTGACGTTTGTCGAGGCGCTGAAACGCGACCACGGCATCAGTTATTTCTCCATCGGCGGCGGCATCGGCATCATTTACCAGGACGCACTCGCCAGCGGCCAGTCGGCGTGGTGGGAGACGCAGCCCACCGATCGCCGGCCCATCACCCCCGAGGCCTACGGTGCGGCCCTCGTGCCGTTGCTCCGGCCGCTGGGGTTGAAAATTCTTCTCGAGCCGGGCCGTTTCCTCGTCGGCAACGCCGGCGTGCTGCTCACGCGCGTCGAGCACCTCAAGCGCGGGGCGGGCAAAAATTTTCTCATCGTGGACGCCGCGATGAACGACCTCGTGCGCCCGGCCATGTATGACGCCTACCACGAGATCGTGCCGTTGCACCGTGACACCACGCGCCGGGCGTTTACTGCCGACGTCGTCGGACCGATCTGCGAGAGCGGCGACTGCTTTGCGCACGACCGCCAGTTGCAGGAGGTGGGCGAGGGCGAATACCTCGCGCTGATGAGCGCGGGCGCTTATGGCGCGGCGATGGCGAGCCGCTACAACACCCGCGCTTTGCCCGCCGAAGTGCTGGTGAATGGCGGTGCCTTCGAGCTGGTCCACGCCCGCGAGACCTTCGAGCAGATGACGGCGAACGAGAAAATCCCGGCGTTTCTGAAGTAAGCACGGAATCCTCGGCCGCGAAAACGCCAAAGCGTGGAGGAGGTCGGCGGTGCTGCGCGTGGCGGCGAGCGTGGCGAGGCCGTGGCCCAAGAGCGCGTATTCGAACCACTC
>CAIQBC010000301.1 GCA_903869955.1 uncultured Opitutia bacterium | reverse complement strand
GCACGAGCGACTCCATCGCGGGCAGCGCAAGGGTGACGCCGACCCCGCGGAGGAAGGCGCGGCGGCTCAGGCTGTGGTGACGTTCGGCGGCGAGGCGGGGGCGGGTGGGTTTCATGGGCGGGAGGAGGGGGTGGCGGCGAGAGGGGGCGTGGGCTTCGTGGGCGGCGGATCGGTGACAAGGCGCTGCTGCTGAAAGGCGACCGACTCGATGACGCCGTTCAGGAGCGTGGAGAACTTGCCGCCATCCTGGAGCAGTTTCTCCACGATTTTATCCACGGTGGCAATGTCATATTGCTCCACGCCGCGACCGAGGGCGTAGGTGAGCAGCTTGCCGGTGAGGCAGCGGTAGAACTCCTCGCGGTGGCTGGCGAGCAGGACGCGCTTGAGCTCGCGGATGTCGTTGAATTTCTCGCCGGTGGCGAGCTGGCCCGTGGTGTCCACCGGCTGGCCCATGTCGGTCTTTCGCACGGTGCCAAGGGCGTTGAAATTCTCCAGCGCGAGGCCGAGCGGATCCATGCGGTCGTGGCACGAGGAGCAGTGAGGGTCGGCTCGGTGGCGGGCGAGAATCTCGCGCTGCGTGGGTGTCTTGCCGTCGGCGGACTTGGCGTCCTCCTCCAGCGCCGGGATGTTGGGCGGCGGCGGCGGCGCGGGGGCGTCGAGGATGTTTTCCAGGATCCATTTGCCGCGCTTCACTGGGGAGGTGCGGGTGGGGTTGGAGGTGACCATGAGGACGCTGCCCAGCGTGAGCACGCCGCCGCGCCAGTTGTCGGGCAGGTTCTCGACCTTGCGCATTTCGGTGCCCTGCAGCGGGAATTTTCCATCAAAGTAATACTCGGCCAGCCTAGCGTTGAGGAATGTGTAGTTGCTGTCGATAAACTCGTCCACGCTGCGGTCGTCCCGCAGCACATGGCCGAAATACGCCTGCGCCTCCTCCTCCAGCGCCGCGCGCTGCTCCGCCGTCAGGTCATAGACGGCGGGCGCGTTGAAGCCCTCGCGCAGGTAGACCTCGTGGGCGCTGATGGGCACCGTCGTCACGGCGCGGGACTGCAGCCACTGGCCGGAGAAATTCTTGACGAAGGCGTCGGCGCGCGGATCGGCGGTCATGCGGCGGACCTGCGCGGCGAGATTTTTCCTGAGCTGGCCGATGGCGGCGAGCCGCGTCAGCTCGGGGTCGGGCATCGTGGACCACAAGAAATACGAGAGGCGCGAGGCGAGGGAGATCTCGTCCACGTTGGCGAACCCCGCCGACTTGCCCCGCGCGGCCTCCGGCTCGTCAACTCGGAACAGGAAGCGCGGCGAGGAGAGCACGGCGACCATCGCCTGGGCCACGCCCATTTCGAAAGTCTTGCCGGGCTGGCGATAGACACTCTCCGCCATCGCCACGAGGTCGTCCACCGTCTCCGCCGGGGCGGCGCGGCGGAAGGCCTTACCCGTGAAATTTCCGAGCAGCTCGCGTGCATAGGCGCGGCGCGAGGCCGGCTCGGCCGGGGCGTCGGCGCGGGTGAAGAAGCGTTCGTAGCCGGCGGGGTGAATCCATTTCGCCGGGTCATCCGGCCCCTCCAGCGTGGCGCTGCGCAGCAGAAAAAAAATCCCGCTGTTGCCGCGCTTGTTCTGGGCGACGGCGGTGTCCTGCACGTCATAGGGTTCGGCCTGAACCTCGACCACATGCTTCCCCGGCGTCCAGCGGACGGGGAGGTTGTCGTAGAAGGAAGGCAGCCGCTCGGTGAGTGCGTTAGCGCCACGCCAGGGCACGACTTTCTCCGTCGCGAGCTGACCGTCTACCCAGATGGACACCTTGCAGCTCGCGGCGACAGGGTTGAAATTTCCGCTGACGCCCTGCTCGACCACCAGCCGGTAGCCGCCCTCGGCGGACACGGTGAACTCGCGGCGAAGTTTCAGCGGCTCCAGATAGCTGGTGATGGCGGCGGTGCGGGAAACCACGCCATTCTCCACGGTGTTGGGGTCCAGATCGGGCGGCAGGCCGGTCTCGGTGTTCACGAAGTCCCGGCCGAGCACCTTGGTCGCTGGCGGCACACGCGAGGTGGTCGGCACCGCCTGGTCCACGACGGCTTGGGCGGCAGCGAGGTATTTTTCCATCAGCAGCGGCGACATGCTAAGGACGTCGGCAATGTTGTCGAAACCGTGGCCGATGTCGTCGCCAGGGAAGGCGGCGGTGGCGTCGAAGTCCACGCCGAGCAGGTCGCGGACGGTGTTGTGGTATTCGAGGCGGTTGAGCCGGTGGACGGTGACGCGGCCGGGGTCGGGATTATTCGGGTCCACGCCGAACGCCGCGAATTTGATCCAGTTGTCCAGCGCCGCCTGATCCTTGGACGGGAGACGTCCACCTTCGGCCGGCATGACGCCGGCGCGGGTGTTTTTGAGCACCTTCATCCAGAGCGCGGGATTGTGCAAAATTTGCTCCTCGGTCTTCAGCGTGTCGAAGGCCACGCCCGCCTCATGTTTGCTACCGGCGTGGCAGTCGTAGCAGTTTTTCTCCAAAATCGGCCGGATGTTCTGGCGGAATTCCGCAAGGCCCGGGGATTCTGTCGCCCGCACGAAAGGCGAAACAGAGACCGGTGCCGCCAGCGGGTTGGGTCCCTTGTCACCGCCCAAATGACAGGCGGCCATGAGCGCGCAAACCAGAAGGGCGGACATTGCGGCCCTGACGGCCGAAGACGGCTGGAGGCGATGACGTTCAGTTTTCGCCTGGGTTCTCTCTGGGCGGAGCATGGTTAACCATCCTGAGTTTGGGCTGCCGATGGCAATCTATTTTTGCCGTAAGAGCCGAGGGCGTGGACGGCGGCCCCGGCTGGCAAGCGCTCGGGATAGAACTCAACATGCTTGATGTGATCTTTTTTCATCAGTTCAAGGCCTACCCTAGGGTAGGTTGAGAAAGTCAATCTCGGCGCGCTGCGCACACTTTTATTTCTTTTTGTTTGCAACTGGTTTCTGTGCCTCCACCCTTTTCATCAACCCCTTCCCCGACAGCTGTGTTTGTTCCCCCATTCCAGCCCTATGCCGCTCAAATCCCCCCTACTTGCCTCGATTTTTTCTGTTACGATTTTGCCCCGGCCCAGCCTGTTTCCCATTCGTATTTTGGTGTCCGCTCATGAAAATTAACCGCTGCGTTATTGCCATGAAAAAAACCCCCGCCCTCCTCGCCCGCATCCGCCGATCGCCCCGTTTTGTCGCCACGCTTGCGGCTGCGCTCGGGTTGGGGCTGGCG
>CAIQBC010000300.1 GCA_903869955.1 uncultured Opitutia bacterium | reverse complement strand
TGCCGGCACCGTGGTGGACGAAAACGACAAGGTCGTCGTGACCGGCGCGCAGCAGTTGCTCGCCAACGAAATCCTCAGCACGCTCGGTGGCGGCGACTGATCCGCGATGCTCCAAGCCATCGTCCAGTTCTCGCTGCGGTTTCGCGGCATCGTCGTGGCCCTCGCGTGCCTGCTGCTCGGCTACGGGCTCTACGTGGCGTCGCGCGCCAAGCTCGACGTGTTTCCCAATTTCGTGCCGCCGGAGGTCACGGTGCAGACCGAGTGCCCCGGCCTCTCCGCCGAGCAGGTCGAGACGCTCGTCACCCGGCCCATCGAGAGCGCCGTCAACGGCCTCGGCAGCCAGGAGTCGCTGCGCTCCGAGTCCATCCAGGGTCTCTCGATCATCACCATCGTTTTCAAGGAGGGCACCGATGTCCTCCAGGCCCGCCAGATGCTCGCGGAGAAACTCGGCGAGACGGCGGGCGGTTTGCCGGCCGGCGTCAAGGCGCCGAAAATGGCGTCGCTCACCTCCGCGACGATGGACCTGCTCAAGATCGGCCTCGTGCCCGAGCAAGACGGGGCCACCGGCAAGGATAAGCTCACGCCGATGGAGCTGCGGACGTTTGCCGACTGGATCCTCAAGCCGCGCCTGCTTTCCGTGTCGGGTGTGGCGCAGTGCAGTGTTTTCGGCGGCGAGGTGCGGCAGTGGCAGGTGCAGGTTCACCCGGACCTGCTCGTGGCGCACAGTGTCGCGCTCACCGACGTGCTCGCCGCCGCGCGGCTGGCCAGCGGCGTGCGCGGCGCGGGCTTCATTGATACCCCCAACCAGCGCATCATCCTGCAAACCGATGGGCAGACGCTCACGGTCGCGGCGCTGGGCAACATTGTCGTCGCCACCAGCGCGGGCGGCGTGCCGGTGCGGCTGCGCGATGTGGCGACCGTTGCCGAGGGCGCGGAGCCAAAGTTTGGCGACACCCTCATCATGGGCCGTTCCGGCGTGCTGCTGACCATGCTCAGCCAGTATGGCTCCAACACGATGGATGTGACGCGCGAACTGGAGGCCGCGCTGGAGGAGATGAAGCCGGTGCTCGCCCGCGAAGGCATCAAGCTCTACCCCGCGCTGCACCGGCCGGCGACCTTTATCGAGTCGTCGCTCAAAAACATCGGGCACTCGCTGCTGCTGGGTGCGGGCCTGGTGGCCGTGGTGCTGTTCCTCTTCCTCGCCAATTTCCGCACGGCGTTCATCTCGCTCACGGCCATCCCCCTCTCGCTGTTCACCGCGATCAGCATCCTCGACCGGCTGGGCGTGACCCTCAACACCATCACGCTCGGCGGCCTCGCCATCGCGCTCGGCGAGGTCGTGGACGACTCGATCATTGACGTGGAGAACATCCTCCGCCGCTTGCGCGAGAACCGGGCCCGCGCGCAGCCGCGGTCCGCCATGGCGGTGATCCTCGGCGCGTCGCTCGAGGTGCGCAAGGCGGTCGTTTACGCGACGTTCATCGTCGCGCTCGTCTTCCTGCCCGTGCTCACGCTCACCGGCCTGTCGGGCAGCTTCTTTGCGCCGCTGGCCCAGTGCTACATCCTCGCGATCATGACGTCGCTGCTCGTCGCCCTCACGGTGACGCCCGCGCTGACGTTGATTTTCTTCTCCAAAGGCGCCCGCGACGCCGAGACCCCGTGGCTGCAACGCCACCTGCGCAGTGGCTACGAAAAAATCCTGCGGGGCGTGAACCAATGGCCGTGGCTGACGGTTGGCACGGTGTTCCTGCTCTGCGGGCTCGCCCTGTCGCGGCTGTATTATCTTAACGGCGATCTGCTGCCGGAGTTCCGCGAGGGGCATTTCGTGCTC
>CAIQBC010000299.1 GCA_903869955.1 uncultured Opitutia bacterium | reverse complement strand
GCCGAAGCCGACGGACGCCTTGAGGAATTTTGGGCCGATGCGGCTGTCCTTGCCGATGGCGTTGGCCACCTCGTCCACATCGGCCCCGGTGGCCTCACAAAGTGCGGAGATGGAGTTGATGGAGGAGATGCGTTGGGCGAGGAAAGCGTTGGCGACGAGTTTGGACAGCTCGGACGACCAGAGGTTGGTCGTGAGAATGCGCTCACGCGGCACCCAGCGCGCATAGACGCCGACGAGTGCGGCCATGGCCGCCTCGCCCTCGGGCGTGCGCTCGCCGCCGATGAGCACTCGGTCGGGGTTGAACAGGTCCACGATGGCGGTGCCCTCGGCGAGAAACTCGGGGTTGGAGAGCACCTGAAACTTTACGCCGCGCCCGTTGGCCGCGAGGATCTGCTGGATGGTCTCGGCGGTTTTGACCGGGATGGTGGATTTCTCGACGATGATCTTGGGGGTGGTGGCGACCTCGGCGATGGTGCGCGCGACGGACTCGATGAAACGCAAGTCGGCCGCCCGGCCTGCGCCGACGCCATAAGTCTTGGTGGGGGTGTTGACGGCGACAAAAATAATGTCGGCTTCGATGATGCCGCGTTTCACCTCGGTCGAGAAAAACAGGTTGCGCCCACGCGACTGGCGCACGACTTCGTCAAGGCCCGGCTCATAGATGGGCAGCGTCCCGGAGTTCCACGCGGCAATGCGCGCCTCGCTCATGTCCACGACGGTCACTTGGATGTCGGGGGCTTTCAGGGCAATGACGGCCATCGTGGGCCCGCCGACATAGCCGGCACCAATGCAGCAAATTTTCATAGGGTGAGGTGGCCATGGTGGTTACCCGCTCGCACGAGGCCAAGCCGAATTGCGCCGGGGGCTCGCGCGCAAAACGGCTGGCTTTCCGTCTCACCGCGCGGAACAGTCGCCGCCCTATGTCCGACCAACCCCTCGTCACCCATCTCTACACCGCCGATCCCTCCGCCCACGTGTTTGAAGGCAGGATCTATGTTTATCCCTCGCATGATCGCGACAGCGGCGTGCCAGCCGACGACCTCGGTGCGCATTACGATATGGTGGATTATCATGTGCTGTCGCTCGACGAGATCGGCGGCAAGGTCACCGATCACGGGGTCGCGCTGGCGGTCGAGGATGTGCCGTGGTTGGGCAAACAGTTCTGGGCACCGGACGCCGCTTGCAAGCATGGCCGCTATTATCTGTTTTTCCCGGCGAAGGACAAAACCGGCATCTTTCGCATTGGCGTCGCCACGAGTGACCGTCCCGGCGGGCCGTTCAAGGCGGAGCCGGAACCGATCAAGGGCAGTTTCAGCATTGATCCGTGCTGCCTGATGGACGACGACCAGCGTGCCTATCTTGTCTGGGGTGGCATCTGGGGCGGCCAGCTTCAGCGTTGGCGCACCGGCAGCTACGACCCCAATGGCAAGGAACCCGCCCCGCACGAGCCGGCCCTTGGTCCGCGCGTGGCCGAGCTGAGCGATGACTTGAAATCCTTCAAGGGTGACATCACCGAGCTGCAGATTCTCGACGATCAAGGCCGCCCCTTGCTCGCCGGCGATCACGACCGCCGCTACTTCGAGGGGCCGTGGATGCACAAGCACAAGGGCCTCTACTACCTTTCCTATTCGACGGGCGACACCCACTACCTTGTCTATGCAACGGCCACGAGTCCGCGCGGGCCGTTCACCTTCCAAGGTCGGTTCCTCGAGCCGGTGATCGGCTGGACGACGCACCACTCCATCGTCGAGTTCAAAGGCCGCTGGTGGCTCTTTCACCATGACGCCTCGCTGTCTGGCGGCCAAAGTCACCTGCGCTGCGTAAAGGTGAAGGAATTGTTCTACGACGCCACCGGAAAAATTTTGCCCGTGAAGTGAGCGGGCCGCGCGGCGAGTCGCGTTTGCGGCGCAACGGCCAACATTCAACGCTCAGCCTTCAACATCCAAAGAGCGGAGAACCCGTCCGCTCGGCGGAGATTCATTGAACGTTGGATGTTCAAGGTTGAGCGTTGGACGTTGCGCCCGCTCCCCCGCGGGCCTCACTCATGGCGCAGCGCCTCGATCGGGTCGAGCGAGGCGGCCTTCCACGCGGGATAGAGACCGAACGTGACTCCGATCCCCCCGCACACGATCAGCCCCATCGCCGCCCAAAACCATGGGAAAGTCACCGCAAGATTAAAGAAAACCGCGCCGAGGTTGCCCCCGGCCACGCCCGCCGCGACCCCAGCCACGCCGCCGAACAGCGACAGCGCCACCGCCTCCAAGAGAAACTGCACGAGGATGTTTCGCCGCCGCGCGCCGATGCTCTTGCGGATGCCGATTTCGCGCGTGCGCTCAGTCACGCTCACAAGCATGATGTTCATCACGCCCACGCCCGACGCCACCAGCGCGATGGCGCTGATGATCAGCGATCCCATCGCGAGCCCACGCGCGATCTGGTCAAAGGCCGCGATGATCGAGTCGTTCGTAGAAACTTCGAAGTCGTTGGCATCCTCCGGCTGCAAGCCCCGCACCAGCCGCATCGCGCCGACGGCCTGCTCCTGCGCGGCCTCCAACGCGGGCACATCCGGGGCCTGCACGGTGATTTTGATCGAGCGCCCCGCGCGCCCGTAGATTTGGAGCCAGCGGGTGAGGGGCGTGAGGACAAAGTTGTCCTGGCTCGCGCCGAACGACGCGCCCTTGGCCGCCAGCGTTCCGACCACGGTGTAATTTTGCCCGTCCACCCGCACCGTCTGGCCCTGCGCCGTCTCTCCGGGGAATAGTGATGACGCCACTTCCGCCCCGAGCACGCAGACGGCCCGGCCGAGCTCGACGTCGCCAGGGTCGAGATTGCGACCACCGGCCAGGTCGTAGCTTTGGCTGGCCGCGTAATTTTCGTCGGAGCCGACCAGATTGACGGTCGGGTTTGTCTTGCGGTCGAGGTAGGCGGCCGTGGCACCGCCCCGCGAAATTTTTAGGCAGACATCCCCCGCCCCGGCCAGCAGCCCCTTGAGCCGTTGCGCTTGGGCATAATCAATGTCCGGCCGGTTGGCAAAACGCGAGCGGTCGGCCCGGCTGAACGACAGCGCGGGAGCCTTGTCGAGCTGGAAGGTGTTCGCCCCGAGCACGCTCATGCTCGTCTCAAAGGAGGTCCGGATCCCGCTGATGACGGTCATCACCCCGATGACCGTGAAAATCCCCACGGAGATGCCGAGCATGGTGAGTGCGGAACGCAGCTTGTTGGCGGCGAGCGCGGCAAACGCGAGACGGATGGTTTCGAGGGGATTCATGTCATTCGTAACGCAACGCGACGACCGGATCGAGCTTGCTGGCGGCCCACGCCGGCAGGAAACCGCTGACGATTCCGGTCGCAACCGCCGCGCCGAGCGACAGCAGCACGAGCCAGAAAGGAAACACCACCGGCAGGCTGGGGGCGAGCGCGCCAATCGCCGCGGCCAGACCGGCGGTGAGCGCGAGCCCGAGCAGCCCGCCCATCATGCAAATGGCCACCGCCTCGATGAGAAACTGGAGCAGGATCGTGCGCCGCCGCGCACCGAGCGCCTTGCGCGTGCCGATCTCCTTCGTGCGTTCCTTCACGCTCACATAGGTGATGTTCATGATGCCGATCGCGCCGACAAACAGCGCCAGACCGGTGATCAAAAAGCCCGCCAGCGCGATGAGCGACTCCAGCTTGTCGAGCTGCTCGCGGATGGTGGCCTGTCCGTTGACCTCAAAGTCGTCCTTCTGCGCCGGATCCAGTTGGCGGATGCGCCGCATCAGCCCGCGCAGCTCGTCGCGTGCCTCTGCCATGCGGGCCGTGTCCACCTGCACGTCCAGGTCGGCGGCATCGTTTGGGGTGAAATAGCGGCGATAGACGGAGACCGGCATCACCACCCGCGAGTCCCAGCTGAACAGGCCGAGAAAGCTGCCTTGGCGCGCGGCCACGCCCACCACCTCAAAATTGTGCCCGCCCACCCGCACCGTCTGGCCCAACGGGGAGCTGTTGGGGAACAACGCGTCGGCCACATCGTAACCGATGACGACGACATTGCGCGCGGCCTGCTCCTCCAGCTCGCTGAAAAAACGCCCCTCTTTCATGTCGGAGCGCGCCGTGCGGATGTAGTCCGCCGAGGTGCCCATCAGCCAGATCGGGTTAACGCGGTAGTCCTCGCGCACGACACTGGTGAAACTGTGGGCGTCTGGCACCGCGACCTTGAGCGGCCCCTCGGGGTGCGCGGCGATCCACTCGTTCATCGGCTTCACATAGGTGGTCAGGATGTCGCGCCGGTTGCGGTAGAGCCAGCGGTCGTTGACGTCGCTCCACGGCATCTTGGTGACAAACAGCACATCGTCACCGAAGCCCGCGAGGCTGCTGTTGGCGACCACGCCGAGGCCCGCGATGGCCGTGCCCATGAGCGTGACCGCCACGATCCCGATGATGACGCCGAGCGCAGTGAGGGCGGAGCGGATTTTATTGGCCCGGATCTGCGCGGCGGCGATGCGGACGGATTCCTTGAGGTCCGCGCTGAATGCCCGCCAGCCGTAATCGGTGAGGCCAAACCCCAACGTCAGGAGCGCGAGGACCAAAAAGGTATTTCGGTCCGCCGCCACGGTCTCGGCCTCCGCTTTGGCCAGGTTGAGCACCGGCCACCCGGCCAGGGTGACGGCGGCCGCCACGCCGCACACCGGCCAGACGCGGCCCAGAAGGTTGCGGCGTTTCATAGGCAGGCCGGGCCGTCGCTTTCGATCAGGCCGTCGCGCAGGCGGACGATGCGGCGCGCGTGGCGGGCCACATCTTCCTCGTGCGTCACAACGATGAGGGTGTTGCCCTGCTCGTAAAGCTCCTCAAACAACGCGAGGATCTCGACGCCGGTCTTCGAGTCGAGGTTGCCCGTCGGCTCGTCGGCGAG
>CAIQBC010000298.1 GCA_903869955.1 uncultured Opitutia bacterium | reverse complement strand
GCGGGCGCGGCTGCGGGCGGAGCGGGTCAACCCGCGCCGCAAGGCCGATGATGAAACCATTGTCCGCCGTCGCAACGGGATTGCCCTCGACGCGATCCGGGATGGCGGCGGGATTGGGGCCGGCGGCCGCGACATTCGTGCCGGCACTGGCGGCATTTTCTCCCTGCAACCGCTCGGTGCCGGGCAGCGGCGTCTCCGCGCGGCGCGCGGGGTTCTGCTCGCTCGGCGGCACGGGTGGTGCCGACGGCACGGGCGCGACCGGCAGCGGACGTGATTCGGTGAGCTGCCCGCTCACAATGGCGGTGGCGGGCCGGTCGGGGTCGCCCTTGCTCGCGGGGGTGTCGCTCTTGCCATTGGGCGTAGGCACCGGCTGCGCGGCCTGCTGGTTTTGTGCGGCGATGTTGTTGGTCTGGTCGGGTGCGTTATCGGGCGCGGCGGGATTGATTTCGACGAATTTCGGCGGGGCAGGCAACGGCACGACGGCAGGCACGGGGGCGGAGGGAAGAGGAAACGCATCGGGTGCGAGCTGCACCTCAAAGGTGTTGTCGCCCGCGCCGTCGGGGCCCTGCGACGCCAGCCCGGCCACTTCGTGCCAGCGCAGCGTGGAAAGCAGCCATAGCAGCAGCAGATGCACGAGCACCGTGCCGAACACCCCGACCTGAACTGAACGTTGCTCCGGGTCGGCCAGCCCACGCCGGCGCGCCGTCGGAGGCGGGCGGCGGGGAAGAGGTGGCGGCGAAATCGGCGGGGCGTTCATCAGGCGGCGCGAGGGGCTGAAATCAGGCAGACAGACCCGCGCGGGCCAGGAGTTGTTGCACGTTTTCGATCGGCAGGCCGACGATGTTGGTGAGCGAACCGGTGTGGCCCGCCACAATCATCTCTCCGTGCTCCTGGATCGCGTAACCGCCGGCCTTGTCGAGCGTGTAAACCCGCGCGAGGTAGGCTTCGATCAACGCGTCGTCGAGCGCGCGGAAAGTCACCTCGCTCGAAGCGTGATCGTCGAGCCGCAGCCCGTCGGCGGCGCGGCGCAGCGCAAGCCCGGTGAAAACCGTGTGTGTGCGTCCGCTCAGGCGGCGCAGCATGGCACGCGCACCGGTGGCGTCGCGGGGCTTGTTCAGCGCCGCGCCATCGAGAAAAACCGTCGTGTCCGCCCCGAGTACCGGCGCCTCCGGCCGGCGCAAAGCGACCCAGTCGGCCTTGAGCGCGGAATTGCGCGCGACCATCACGCGCGGATCAGTTGCCGGATCCTCATGCTCCTCGACCGGGGCGGTGACGACCTCAAACGGCACCCCGAGGCTGGCGAGCAGCTCGCGCCGGCGCGGTGACGCGGAAGCGAGGATGAGACGGGTGGCCGGCACGGTCATGCGGCGAAGGAAAACCTGTACCGCCGCCGCGCGCAAGCCGAGGTTCGCCCCGCAATCCGCCACCGCAGCGGGGGGCTTTGGGCCCAAGCCGGCCCCGATCATCCCAATCCTGACTGCCCACGAAAAGCACCCCCCGAGCCGCTTGTAAAGGCGGGTTGTCACCCGCCGCAAACCCCTCCACCCTGCCCGCCCGCTCCGCCATGCGCCTCGGCCTCGCCCAAATCAACCCCACCGTCGGCGACCTCGCCGGCAACCGCCGCCTCATCCTCGACGCCTACGCCACGCTCGTCGCGCAGGGCGCGGAGCTGGTCGTGTTTCCCGAGCTGGCCGTCTGCGGCTACCCGCCGCGCGACCTGCTCTTCAAAAAACAATTTGTGCCCGATGTGGAAGCGAGCCTCGCCGCCCTCGCCGCCGCCATCGGCCCCGTGCCCGCGCTCATTGGCACTGTCACGCCAAACCCCGCGCCCGCTGGCCGCCGTTTTTTCAATTCCGCCGCGCTCTGCCGCGCCGGCCGCGTCGAGACCCTGGCGCACAAATGCCTGCTGCCCACATACGACGTGTTCGACGAGGACCGCTATTTCGAGCCCGCCCCGGCCCCGACCGTCCTCGAAATCGCCGGCCGGCGAATAGGCATCACCCTCTGCGAGGACATCTGGACCAATCCTGCGCTCATTTCCGCCCACCTCCACCGCTTCGACCCGGTCAAATGGCTCGCCGGCCAAAAAATTGACCTGATGGTCAACCTCTCCGCCAGCCCGTGGCACCACGGCAAAGGCCACCTGCGCCAGCAGCTCGTGACCGACGCCGCCCAGCTCCTCGGCTGTCCCGTCGTTTACGTCAACGCCATCGGCGGCAACGACGAGCTGGTCTTCGACGGACGCAGCCTCGTGGCCGATGCGACGGGAAATATCACCGCACAGCTCGCGGCCTTCGGCGAGGAATTGCGTGTGGTCGAAGTGCTGACGGCCACGGACAACAAACCACGCGCTACAGCCAACCTTCAACTTTCAGCCAGCCAATCGGCCGCGCTCGCTCCCGCTATGGCCTCGGCCTCTGCCTCGGCTCACGCGCCGGCTCCGGCTCTGAACGTTGAATGTTACGGGTTGAAGGTTGAGTGTTGCACGGCGTCACCCCTGACGTCCGGCCCCGCCATTGCCGACATCCACGCCGCGCTGGTCCTCGGCCTGCGCGACTACGCCCACAAGTCCGGCTTCAAGTCCGCCCTCGTCGCGCTCTCCGGCGGCATTGACTCGGCCGTCGTCGCCGTGCTCGCCGCCGAAGCGCTCGGGGCGGGCAACGTCATCGGCGTCTCCCTCCCCTCGCACATCTCCTCGCAACACTCGCGCGACGATGCCCGAGCGCTCGCGCGCAACCTCGGCCTGCGTTTCGAGACCGTCCGGATCACCGAGGTGGTGATGGAGTGCGAGAAGGCGCTCTGGCACCTCTTCGCCGCGCGTCCGCGCGATGTGACCGAGGAAAACATCCAGGCCCGCGTGCGCGGCGTGCTGATGATGGCCCTCTCGAACAAGCTCGGCGCACTCCTCCTCACCACCGGCAACAAGAGCGAGGTCGCCGTCGGCTACTGCACGCTCTACGGCGACATGTGCGGCGGCCTCGCGGTTATCAGCGACGTCTTCAAGACGCAAATCTATGACCTCGCCCGCTGGATCAACCGCGAGCAGGAGATCATCCCCGTCAACACCATCGCCAAGCCGCCCAGCGCCGAGCTGCGCCCCGGCCAGCTCGACCAGGACAGCCTGCCACCTTATGAAGTGCTCGATGCGCTCCTGAAGGGCTACGTCGAAGACGGCCGCTCCCGCCGCGACCTCGTCGCCGCAGGTTTCGCCGAGGCGGTGGTGAACGACGTGGCGCGCAAGGTGGATCTTAGCGAATACAAGCGCAAGCAGTCCGCCCCCGGTTTGAAGATCACCCCGCTCGCCTTCGGCGTCGGCCGGCGAATTCCCATCGTGCAGAAATATGTGGGGTGAATTGTCGCCGATAGCTTTGAAACGAAAAGCTCCCCGGCAGCCATTCTTGAGTGACGTGCATCGGGAGCTTTAACGAAAGCTCGGAGCAGGCTGACCGCCAGGGTTTGAGCTCGCCTTCGGCGTCAGCCGGCAAAATCCGTTTGTGCAGAAGTCTGGGCGTGGAGGGTCCGCTATTGCCTGATGTTGGCGCCCCCGTCCGTTCGCGTGGCCCGCGGGGTCAAACCCTCCGTATGGTTACACCCCATACCCCCCGGTCCGTTGTTCCGGTAGGCTGTGGGCAGAAAAAGCTGGGGCGGTGCCGGGCAACAAAAGAATCAATCTGCGTCCCGTCATCACCCCGCCGGGTGCCCACGCGCCCGGACCAGACCCTACAAAGCACTCCCATGAAACTGAAACTTCACCTCCTTGCCAGCGCAGTCCTCGCTGGCTGCCTAACCATCCCAGCCCGGGCGCAGCCCATCACGCCCACGGTCCCCGCCGAGCTTGGCACAACCCAAAAGCGCGTGGTCTCGACCAGCATTGAAATCAAAAATTTGCAGGATGTGCCCCTCGGCCGCATCTTGGACATGGGCATTGACTTGGTTAACGGCCGCATCGTCGAAGTGCTGGTAGTCACCGACCGGTCTCTCGGGGTAGGCAGCAAAACGGTGGCCGTGCCGCCGCTGGCGCTCACCCCCGATGTGGGCGGGGAAGTCTACCGGATCAACATCAGCGCCGACAAGTTCAAGACCGCCCCGGAGATCAATCTCCGCAAATGGTCCGACGCCGGCCGGAGTGAACGGGTGGCGGAAGCCTACCGTTTTTTTGGGCAGGAGCCCTATTTTCTGGAAGTGGGTGACACGGCCAGCAAAACGGACCAGCGCCCGAAAATCGTGCTCGGTTACGTCGAACGCTCCAGCAAAATTACCGATATGCAGGTCGGAAATTTTCAGAACCAAAAGCTGGGCAAGGTGTCGTCCATGACCTTGGACCTCGCCAAGGGGCGCATTCTTAACGTCATCGTGGTTTCGCCGGGCAATTTTATGACGAAAAGCCTCGTCCCGGCCATGGCCCTCAGCTTCAACGCCTCGCGCGACGCGCTCCTGCTCGATGACAGCAAAATGGAATTCGAGGACGAGCCGCGCTATGTCTTCAGTGCGGCGGGGAACGGCCGACCGGCCACCGCCCAGGAAGAAACCTACAAGGGTCCGCACACTACGGTCGCACTGGAACAAGGCAACAGCTACCGTGATGTGGACCGGACCTTTGGCATCAACGAGGATATCCGCACCGCGAAAATCAATGCCCGGAATGTGGAGGTTGGGACAATCAACGGCCGTGTCACCCTGCGTGGCTGGGTCGATACCAACGACGAAAAGGTCCGCATTGGCGAAATCGCCATTGCGGCCTCGCGCTTGGAACTGGTGGACAACCAGATCACGGTAGGCAAACCCGTCGCGACAAATTAGTCTGTGCGCCGATGCTCGGAGTCACGCCACCGTCCCCACTGGGGCGGTGGCGGCCTGTTTGACAACCCTGCGCTAACGGGCCGGGACGCATTTCGAATCTGCATCTCAACGGAGGGACGGCGCTCCGTGCCGTCCGCGAACCCCACTGGGTGGGGTCCCGCCCAAACTGCGTCACGCCCGGTGTTTTCCCGCGTTGACAGGGTGCGCAGGTCGCGGTTGACTTCGGGGCACGGAAGCGACGCCGCTTTCCACCCGCAACCATGGCCTTTCACATCCCCAGCTATCTTTCCTGCGACATCGGCATCGATCTCGGCACCGCCAACACGCTCGTCTATCTGAAGGATCAGGGCATCGTGCTGCGCGAGCCGAGCGTCGTGGCAATTGACACCGCCAGCCGCCGGCCCATCGCGTTCGGCGAGGAAGCCAAGCGGATGCTCGGCCGCGTGCCGGGCAACATCACCGCCATCCGCCCGATGAAAGACGGGGTGATTGCCGACTTCGACGTGACCGAGGCGCTGCTGAGCCATCTCATCGGCCGCGTGCGGCGGGGCCTTTGGAACGTCCCCCGCGTGGTGATCGCCATTCCGTCGGGCATCACCGCCGTCGAGAAACGCGCGGTGATGGACAGCGCCACCCGCGCCGGCGCGAGCGTGGTCATCACCATCCCGGAGCCGATGGCGGCGGCCATCGGCGTGGGCCTGCCCATCTACGAGCCGGCGGCCAACATGATCGTGGACATCGGTGGCGGCACGACGGAAATCGCAGTCATCTCGCTCGGCGGCATGGTGGTCTCCCAGTCCATCCGCGTGGCCGGCGACGAGCTGAACAACGCCATCATTGATTACATGAAGCGCGCCTACAATCTCCTCATCGGCGAGCGCACGGCGGAGGAGATCAAGATCACCGTCGGCTCGGCCTACCCGCTCGACGACGAGCTGACGATCGAGGTGAAGGGCCGCGATTCCGTGGCCGGCCTGCCGAAGACGATCCACATCACCTCGCAGGAAATCCGCGAGGCGCTCAGCGCCCCCATCGGCCAGATCGTGGACACGGTGCGGATGACGCTGGAGCGCTGCCCGCCGGAGCTCTCGGCCGACCTCGTGGACCGCGGCTTCGTGATGGCCGGCGGCGGTTCCCTCATCCGGGGCATTGACCGGCTGCTGAGTGAGAAGACCGGGCTGCCCGTCACTGTCGCCGAAGATCCGCTTTCCGCCGTGGCCAACGGCACCGGTATCTTCATGAACAACCTGAAAAATTGGAACGGGCGGACGGAAGCATGAGGAGGGCGTCGGCGGGACGGTGCGGAAAGCCGGCCCTCCCGTTGAGATTCAGACCCCAGATGCGTCACGGCCCACCCTTATCCAAGGGATGACTTCCGCCGAAGCCGGCCGGGAGCAGAACGCTCCAGGCCTCACCCCACGGCGAGGCCACGCAAGGCAGGGTTTCTCTCAGCCAGCCCCGTGAGGAGCGGGCTCAGTTCGGACCCGCGGCAGCAGCAGCCGGTACCACTGGCGCGGCGGCGGCCTTCGCGTTCGGGGTGCGGTTCTCGCGCACCTTCACGGCGACGGCGGCCTTGCCCGTGAGGTCGCGCAGGTAATAGAGGCGGGCGCGCATGTTCTGCGACTCCTGCTCGATCTCAATTTTCTCGATGTTGGGCGAGTTGACCGGGAAGACGCGCTCGACGCCCTCGCCGTAGCTGAGGCGGCGGACGGTGAACGTCTCATGGATGCCGTGACCCTTGCGGGCGATGACGATGCCGGCGTAAATCTGGACGCGTTCCTTGTCGCCCTCGCGGACTTTGGTGTGCACGCGCACACCGTCGCCGACTTTGAACGGCGTGACGTCGGACTTCACCTGCGAGGCGGAGATGGCTTGGATGATCGGGTTCATGGCGGAAAAATTATTTGAGCAAGTCGGGCCGGACTTGGCGGGTTTTTTCCTCCGACTGCGCGCGCCGCCAAGCTTCGATGTCACCGTGGTGCCCCGAAAGGAGCACTGCCGGCACGGACATACCCCGGAACTCGGCGGGACGCGTGTAATGAGGAAAGTCGAGCAGCTTGCCGGTAAAACTTTCGTGCGTCAACGACTTTTCCTCGCCCAATACGCCGGGGATAAAACGGGCCAGCGCGTCAATCACCACGGCGGCGGCGAGGGTGCCGTTCGTGAGGACGTAGTCGCCAATGGAAATCTCCTGGTCAATCACCCGGTCGCGGATGCGCTGGTCAATGCCTTCGTAGTGCCCGCTGAGGAAAATCAGGTGCGACTGCCCCGCCAGCTCGCGCGCCAACGGCTCGGAAAACGGCGTGCCGTCGGGGGTGAGGTAAATGCGGCGGCAGCCCGGCGTCTGGAGCTGCTCGATGGCGGCGAACACCGGCTCGGGCTTGAGCACCATGCCCGCACCGCCGCCAAACGGGCGGTCGTCGGCGGTGTGGTGCCGGTCGGCTGTCCAGTCGCGCAGATCCCGGACGTTCACGCCGAGCAGGCCGCGCCCAATACCCTTGCCGAGGATGCTTTCGGCCAGAAAGCCGTCGAGCATCCGCGGGAACAGCGTGAGAACGTCAATGTGCAGCGGCATGGGACGGAACCTACCCAAAGAGGTCGGGAGCGCACGGCGAAAACTTCGGCAGAAAAACAAAAACCCCGGAAGCCAGGTTCCGAGGTGTTGCGCGGGGAGAACCGGGGGCCCTCCGGGACCCTGCGGTCAGTTTAAAATCAGGCGGTCGCAGCCGGGGCCGGGGCGGTGGCGGCGGCGGACGCAGCGGCCGCGGCGGCACGGCGGAACCGCTTGATCATGGAGTGCAGCGTGTCGGAGGGCTGCGCCCCCTTGCTCAGCCAGTAATCCACCCGGTCGAGCTTGAGATTGACCTGCCGGGCCTTGGTCCGCGGATCGTAGGTGCCGAGCACCTCGACGGGGTCGCCATCGCGGCGCGAACGGGTCTCGGCCACGACGACGCGGTAGTGCGGCTGGTGCGTGGTGCCGATGCGGGTGAGACGGATTTTGAGGGCCATGACGGAGTTTGGTGAAGCGTTTTCTAAGGTGAAAAGGGGAAATGGCACCACGCCACGTAACCATTGTCAAGCCCTCGCTCGCAGCCCCCGGGCAAATGGGACCGGCCCGGCGCGGGACAGCCCTGCCGGGGCCGCATTCAGAGGTTCGCCTTGATCTTGCCGAGGATCGCAAGCGACATCGCCTCGTCACCGAAAACACCGACCCGGATTTTTACCTGGGTCAGATTCTCACCCCCATGGGCCAGTCGGATCTCAATGGCTTTGTCGGCCGTAGTGCGGGCGGTGATGGTGTCGGATACCGCATCCTTGGTTTCATTGATCTTGGCGAAGCCGAGCTGCTGCACGGCCTGGTTGGTGGCACGGACGGACCGGTCAAATCCGGCGTCAACCCAGGACTCGAAGTCACCGGCCTTGTAACCAACCACCGCCCCCGCGCCTGCCGCCGCCACGACCGCGATACAGCCCGACATGAACAGAGTTACCGCCAGCAGGCCCACGGCGATCAAGACCGGCCGGTGAGAGAGGATTTTGGTTTTCATGGTGACTTAGGATAAGCCGGTTTTCGCGCGACCGCAACTCCCGGCCGGCCAAAGGCATTGGAGCAACCCCAAGGCGGGTCGGTTTCAGGCACCCTTGATAATCTCCCGCAGGGACTCGACGTGCGCCTCGAACTGAGCGCGGCCGCGGGCGGTGGAGCGGACATGCGTGCGCGGTTTGCGCTGCACAAAGCTTTTCTCGATTTTCACATAACCCGCCTCCTCCAGCGTCTGCAAATGCGCGCCGAGATTGCCGTCGGTGAGAGCCAGTGTCCCGCCAAGCGTGGAAAAGTCCAGCGCGTCGTCCCGGCGCAAGGCCATCAAGGCCGACATAATACGCAGCCGCGCGGGAGAATGGATGATTTTGTCGAGTTCAGGCATGGGGCTTACCTCCAAAATTTGCGAATAAACAGGCCGGACAAGATCAGTGCGCCGCCGCCCGTGATGGCGACCCACAACGAAAAATAATCACCCGCAAAGACGAAGCCCAGAAGCGTCAGACCTGTGACCGCGAGGCCAAGCCAGGCCAAAAAACGGTCGAGGAACAGGCCGGCAACAACGTAGCCAAACATCGGGACGGTCGCCCAATACGCCCCGGTGCGCCGGGTCATGGCAGCCAGGAATTCCGCGCTGGGGTTGCGGGCGTCGGGGAAGCTCAGGAGCAGACCCATCCAGATTACGCCATAGACCATCAAGGCCACCCAGAAGAGGCCGATGCGGGGGTCGCCTTTTTTCTTCATGGGCGACTGCTGGCGGACAGCCACCAACCAGGAGCCGAGGAAACCACCGAGGTCGAGCACCAGCCAGGCCCAGCCGGCCTGGGCCGGAAAGAACTGCTGGCAGCCAAATCCGGCGATCCAGATGCCGCCCCACAGGATGAGCAGAGGGGCGAAATGGCCGTGCGCGATCAGGCGGCGAATTTTCGCCGCGGTCTGTTCGATTTCACCCAGCGCGGAGCGCGCGTCGGCGGGAGTCATTTGAGGAGAGGTGGTTTCATTCATAACAGAGTACTCTGTATTTCAGAGTCATCTACCCGTCAAGCGCTTTTTGGGTATTTTTTGCCGAATTTCACCAAAGCCTGAAAATCTTTGGCTTCACCCCTCATCTTTTTGCCGGCCGCCTCACTTGCAACCGCCGGTGCCCGGCGACCTTCGCGCTTGGCATGCGCGGCACGCCCCTCCACGCTCGCGACCACACCTCGCCCACCATGCAACCCGACGTCCTCTGGCTGGTCCGACTTGGCCTCGACCAGCGCCTCTTCACCCGGCCGCAGGCGGTCGCCGTGCGGGCTGCGCTCGGTGACGCCGCCGGCATCGGCGACTTCGCGCAGAAACTTATTGATGACGGCGTGGTGGATGACACCAGCATCGCCACACTTGAAAAAATTGCCGGCCTGGCGATGACCAAGGGGCAGAAGGGCCCGCCCGCGCTCGACCCGTTCGATCCGAGCGAGACCGCCGCACCCTTTGCCCCGCCCGCTTCCTCCAACCCGTTTGCCACGCCGCTGGTCGGAGGCTCGGCCCACCCCGTTGCCGCCGCGCCCAAGTTTCCTTTCGACCAGCTCGGCGTGATGGATGACGCCGCGGTTGCCGCCGGGATGCGCGAGCTCCTCCGCGCCACCGCCCGCCACGGCGCGAGCGACCTCCATCTCTCGACCGGTGCGCGCCCCTTCATCCGCAAGGACCGCGCCCTCTCGTTTCTCGCCGATCACACCCTCACCGCCGACGACTCCCAGCGCCTCAACACCGCCCTCCTCTCCGAGGGACAGAAGAAAATTTTCGCCGAGCGCAAGGACTACGACTACGCCCTCGCCCTGAGCGCCGCCGACCGCTACCGCGTCAACCTCATGGTCCACAAAAACGGCCCTGCCGGTGCCTACCGCATGGTTCCGGCCGAGACCCGCACCCTCGCCGACCTAGGCTTCGAGCAGCACATCGAGACGATCAAGAAACTCCTCTCCTATCACAACGGCCTCATCCTCGTCACCGGCCCCGTCGGCTCCGGCAAGACCACCACCCTCGCCGCCCTCGTGGCCGAGCTCAACGAGACCCGCACCGACCACATCATCACCGTCGAGGACCCCATCGAGATCGTGCAACCCGCCAAAGGCTGCAACATCACCCAGCGCCAGGTCGGCCCGCACACCCAGTCCTTCGCCACCGCCCTCAAGGGCGCCCTGCGCGAAGACCCCGACGTCATCGTCAT
>CAIQBC010000297.1 GCA_903869955.1 uncultured Opitutia bacterium | reverse complement strand
TTCTCGGGGTTCGGTCCGCGAAAGAGATGGTGGATGAGATGCCGGTAGGGCGGATAATGGAAACGCTGCCGGACGCTCAGTTCTTCGGCGGCAAAGCCGGCAAAATCGGCGTGGCGCGAATACTGGATCGCCCCGGCCTGCGGGGTGAAGGTTTGCACCACCACCTCGCCCGCACGGTCCCCCCTGCCCGCGCGGCCCGCGACCTGCACCAGGAGCTGGAAAGTGCGTTCGTTCGCGCGGAAGTCTGGCACATGCATCGAAAGGTCGGCATCCACGAGGCCGACGAGCGTGACGTTGGGAAAGTCCAGCCCTTTGCCGATCATCTGCGTGCCGACCAGCACATCAATTTTTCCGGCACGAAACTCGGAGAGCACCTGCCGGAAGCGGTTTTTCTTCGCCATCGTGTCCGTGTCCATGCGTTCGATGCGCGCACGCGGGAGCACCCGGCGCACGGCCTCCTCGACCCGCTGCGTGCCCAGTCCCTGCCAGCGGATGTCGGGTGCGGCACACTTCGGGCAGCGCACCGGTGCGGGGCGCTGGTCGCCACAGAGGTGGCAGCGCAATGTTTCGTCGGTGCGGTGGTAAGTCAGCGCGATGCTGCAATGCGTGCACTCCACGGCCTCCCCGCATTTGCGGCATTGGAGCGAGCGCGAGTAGCCCCGGCGGTTGATGAACAGGATTGTCTGCTCGCGCCGCTCGAACCGGCCCTGCATCGCATCCACAAGGCGCCGGGAAAGCGCGGTGGCCTGCCGGGTGCGGAGCACCTCGATGCGCATGTCCACCACGTCAATGTGCGGGAGCCTGCGGTCGTCCACGCGCTGGGTGAGGTGAAGCAGGCCGTATTTGTCCGCCTTCGCGTTGGCAAAACTTTCGAGCGAGGGCGTGGCCGAGCCGAGCAGGCAAAACGCGCCGGCGAGCTTGGCGCGCATCACCGCGGTGTCGCGTGCGTGGTAGCGTGGGGTCTCATCCTGTTTGTAGGCCGGCTCATGTTCCTCGTCCACGACAATGAGCCGCAGGTCGCGCACCGGCGCGAACACCGCCGAGCGCGCGCCCACGACCACGCGCGCCGCGCCCGTCGCCAGCGCGAGCCAGCCGTCGAGTCGCTCCCCTTCGCTCAGGTGGCTGTGCCAGACGACGACTTGGTGGCCGGGTGCGATGGCTTCGAGCCGGCTGCGCAGACGCGCAACCGTCTGCGGCGTGAGCGCGACCTCGGGCACGAGAAACACCACCCCGCCACCGTTGCGCAATGCGGCGTCAATCGCGCGCAAATAGACCTCGGTTTTGCCCGAGCCGGTCACGCCGTGGAGCAACGTCACACCAAATTTTTCAGCCGCCAGGCTGGCGGCGATGGCATCCACGGCGGTCTGCTGCTCGGCATTGAGCGCGTGGGGCTGCGCCGCGACCAGTTCGCCGCCCGCCAGATCATCGGCATAGCCGATGCGCTCGACCCGGCGCGTTTCCTCGCGCACGAGGCCGCGTTTTACCAGCGCGCTGACGACGGCGGCGGTGAGGCCGAGGCGGGCGAGCACAAGGGACTTTTGCGGCGGCTTGAACTGCTGGGCGAGAAACTCGCACAGCCTGGCTTGCTGCGGCGCACGTTTAGCGAGCGTGGCCAGCTCGGCGGCATCGGGGCGGCGCACCAGCACGAGGAGCTTTTCCTGCTTGAGCTGAGCGGCTTTGCGGACGGCGGCGGGCAGCATCGTCTCGATCACGCCATCAAGCGGCGCGGCATAGTAGGCGGCCAGCCAGCGGGCGAGCCCGAGCAGGTCGGGCGGCAGCGCGGGAAACGGATAGACGACGGCGGCGAGCGGCTTGAGCTTTTCGACCGGGAAATCCTTCGGCGCGCCAATCTCGCCCACGAGACCGAGCGTGAACGTGCCCCGGATCTGCGCGCGCACCAGCGAGCCCACTGCGACCGACGCGCGCAACGCCTCCGGCACGCGGTAGTGGAGGAGCTTGTCGAACCCCGCGAGGGGATGCACGCCGACGATCATGGCGCGTTGATGCCGCGCGCCCGCGCGCCGCGCAAGTTTTCCGCGCCGATGCCGTAGGCGGATTGACAGCCGGCGACACGGGACAGAGTCTCACTGAGACTCGGAGCCAAATGCGTGTCCATACCTTCATCGCCCTGCTCCTCTTGGCCGCGCACGCGCGGGCCGGTGACTTTGGCTCCGACTTCGCGGTCGTGATGATTGACGACGCCACCGAAACAAAGCTGGGGCCGTTCCCGTATGACCGCGCCATCTATGCAAAGGCGATTGACGCTTGCGCCCGCCTCAAGGCCAAGGCGGTGGTGCTGAAATTTTTCTTTGATCTGCCGAAGTCGGCTGACGGCGACGCCGCGCTGGCTGCCGCGATGAAGAAAATCCCGGTCGCGCTGCAGGCACGGCTGGAGCCGACGGAGGGCACCGCGCAAAGCATCCCGCCGCGATTCCGTTTCGGCGACAAGCCGCTGCCAGCCGCGGAACGCGGCGAGCTCGGCTGGATTCCACTGCCCGCATTGCTTGATTCGGCGGCGGCGGTGGCCTTCGTGGATTTTGACGGACCCGTGATTCCGCTCGTCGAGGAATACCGGGGCGCGCCCTACAAATCGCTCGTCCTGTGCTGTCTGGAAATGACGACCGGCGCGCAGGCCCGCGTCGAGCCGGGCAAGATTTTTGTTGGCCAAGGTTGGCTGCCGGTTGACGGCAAAAATGTTTTTCATAGCGAGCTCGGCCAACTGGAGCCGCTCCAGCCCATCTCGTTTGCCAGCCTGCTCGCGGGCGATGTGAAGCCGGAGGCCGTCGCGGGCCGTGTCGTGATCATCGGCTGGGACAGCCAGCGCACCGACACGCTGCCGACCAAGCTCGGTCCGATGGGAATTCATCGGCTGTTTGTGCAGTGTCTCGTCTTCGCCCACCGGCAACTGAACGCCAGCCAGCAGCCGCCCGCGCCGGCCCGCGCCGCGCCGCCGCCACGAACGGGTTGACACCTCGCGCCGCGCCGCTGAGCTTCCCGGCGTGAGCACCGAAGCGGCCCGCGAAAAATTCAAACTCCACCTTGCCGACAAGCGTCTGCGCGTCACCAACCAGCGGCTCGCCATCTTCGCCGCCGCGTTTGCGCAGCCGGAGCATTTCACCGCCGAGGAACTGCTGGCTCACGCCCGCGCCATTGATGACTCGGTGTCGCGCGCAACCGTGTATCGTACGCTGCCCATCATGACTGAAAGTGCGCTGCTGCGCGAGGTGGACATCGGCAGCGGGGAAAAATTTTACCGGCCTAATCGCGAAGGTGGCAGCACGCAGGTCGCGCAGGTCGTGTGTGTGGACTGCGACAAGATTTTCGAGATCAGCGCCCCCTTTATGGAATGGTATGGCAGCACCGTCTCGTCGAAACTCGACCTCACCCCCGTCTCGCAACGTCTCCAAGTCAGCGCGCGGTGCAACGCCTTCCGTGACGCTCGCGCGTGCAAAAATCGCAATTGAGAATTTCCAACCCATGGCCCGCAAAGAAGACCCTGCCTTCGACATCACCTTCTACGAATCCGTGCTCCGGCGTGAGCCGCGCTATGCCGACGTCGTCGAGATTCTCGGCGGCCTCTACACCAAGGTCGGCCGGGTGGCCGACGGCCTGCGGATGGATCGCAAGCTCGTCCGGCTCCAGCCCGCCAATGCCACCGCGCATTACAATCTCGGGTGCAGCCTCGCCCTCGTGAAACGCAAGACTGATGCCCTCCGTGCGCTGCGCCGTGCCATCGAGCTCGGCTACACCGACCGCAGATGGATGGCCGAGGATCCTGATCTCGCCGGATTGAGGAAATCGCCGGCATTCGTCGCCATGCTCGACGCTCTGAAGCCGGAAAACTAAATTTGAGTGCGAAGACGCCAAGACGGGAACCCGCTCAGGCCATTCCCTGCCCTTTCTTTCTCCGGTCCTTGCGGTAAAATCCTCCCATGCCCGTCCTCGACTACGAGCCACTCGTCCTCTCGCCGCGCCGCGAGCCGCCCACGCTCACGCCCATCCAGCAGGAGGTTCTCGCGCTCAAGCGCGCGCGTAACGCCGTCATTCTCGCCCACAACTATCAGGTCGAGGCTATCCAGCAGGTCGCGGACTATGTTGGCGACTCGCTCGGACTCTCCTATCAGGCGCAGGCCGCGTCAGCCGATGTGATTCTTTTCTGTGGCGTGCATTTCATGGCCGAGACCGCCAAAATCGTCAACCCGGGCCGCACCGTCCTCCTGCCCGACCTCGCCGCCGGCTGCTCGCTCTCCGATTCCTGTCCCGCCGATCGTCTCGCCGCCTACCGGGCCGCCCACCCCGAGGTCTATGTCGTCGCCTACATCAACTGCTCCGCCGGCGTGAAAGCGCTCAGCGACGTGATCTGCACCAGTGGCAACGCCGTTAAAATCGTCCGCCGTGTCCCCGCCGACCGTGAGATCCTTTTCGTGCCCGACCAGAACCTTGGCCAGTGGGTCGCATCGCAGACCGGCCGCCCCATGCGCCTCTGGCCGGGCAGTTGCTACGCCCACGTCCAGTTCACGGTCCGCGCGCTGGAGAAAGTCCGCGCCAAGTTTCCGTCCGCACCTGTGGTCGCTCACCCCGAGTGCGTGCAGGCCGTCCGCGACCTCGCCGACGAGGTGTGCAGCACAGAGCTGATGGTGAAGTTCGCCCGGGAGACTCCCGCTACCGAGATCATTGTGCTCACCGAGAGCGGTATGTTGCACCGACTGCGCCGCGAAGTGCCGACGAAGACCTTCATCGCCGGCCCGACCGACACCTGTGCTTGCAACGACTGCCGCTTCATGAAGCTGAACACCATCGAGAAAGTCCGCGACGCACTGCAAAACCTGTCGCCTGTGATCGAGGTGCCCGAGCCGACCCGTACCGCCGCCCTCGTCCCGATCCAGCGGATGCTCGACTGGAGCAAGGGTTGATTTGCGCTATCCAACCAATTGTTTAAGGATAACATGGAATCAATATTTTGTCTAGAAAGTGTGATCGGATATGAATATTTCGTCTACTGGAATCCAGACGGTTCAGTTACTAAAGGTCCGGGTGCATCTAAAATAAGTTATACGCATGGGGGTGCTTGATTATTTCCAAACGCAGTCTCATGTGACTTCAATACCGGCCTATTGAAATGTTTTCCAATTTTATATCCATGAAACATATATTTAAATCTAGCATTATAAGGATCGGTTTGACCATAGTCTGTTTCGGCATGGGTATTGGTTGTAGTCCGCAAGTAACCCCCCGTTTTATCTCCGTGCGTGGAGATAACAGTCATCATATTTATGCGATATTCGCATTGTGTGAAAATGATCTGCCGGACTCAAAGGTCGATGAATCAGATCATGACTTCGACGTGAGAATGATTAATTTATATGCTAGCAAATCCGAGGGAAGATTCGATTTTCTCCCTGAATCTATAGGGACGGTCTACATGGATAAAAATTTCAAGACCCACTCTGTATCGGGAAGTGATGGGGTGAATCACAATTCATTGTTGTATGGTTTTGTTGTGATTTACAACGCTGGTAGCGATGGCGTGGGATGCATTGGTATTAACTATGAAGCCAAAATACTCTCATTGGATGCCAATTACATAAATGCCCACAGCCAAGATTACATTGAATTCAAAAAATAAAGTGAACCCACGAGCCCCGGCTGAGGGCAGCCTGAAAGAACAGCGGCAACCAAGGGTCCCTCCCCTCCAGCAGCTGTCTGACGGCAACAGCGGTGGACGGACGTTGACCTCAACCCGACGGAGCCGGTCATCCGGCTGCGGCCTGAGACAACCAAAAACAAAAAGGGCGGCACCCTCCCGCCGCTGCCCGACTTGGCCGACCTCCTGCGCCAGCAAAAGAAATATCACTTTCCGGTCTGGTGCTGCCGCGTGGCATCCCTGAGCCCAAGACGCTGGCAAAGGATCTCAAGGCCTGCGGCATCGCCGTGCAGGATGAGCGCGGCTATCGGGTGGATTTTCCACGCCCTGCGGCATACCTTCGCCAGCTTGCTGGCTCACGCGAAGGTTGCTCGCCGAAGGAAATCCCGAGCACAAGAGGGATTTCCTCAAAAAAACCGGTTCGAACTTTCAGGTGGCGGGGCAAGCGTTGACCGTGACCTTCCTAACCCATTGGCAACTCGTGGCGGATTTCAATTCCGACCTCACCCCCTCACTCGCGCGCGAGCGCGATTTTGTAAATTCCCGTCAGGTTTTGGAAGAATTCGCAGACGTTTAAGAATGCAGGGGGTGCCGGCGTGTGGAAAGCAGGGGGAGGGCCGATGCGGGCAATACGTCGAGAGTTCACACATGACCCCCGGCGACCACCATGACCCCCGGCGACCACTCAAAAGCACGGCGATGAGGACACCGCAAAAACAGAGCGGTATCGAGAGGAAGCCAATCTCTATCTCGACGCCGCCCGCCGCATCCGCCAGCTCGGCGGGAAAATCCCAAACTGACGCACGGCCAAACTGTGCCACGATCGGAAAGAGAATCGGCTTGAACCGGTGGCGACCGGGGCTTGAGCATGGGCCATGAGCGCGCGCCCCTTTTCGCCCGACATCGTGAAGGCCTTGGCGGGGGTGGCCGTTTTTGTCCTGGGCGTGATCGTGATGGGGGCGGCTGATACCTATTTGCGCGGGGAGACGGCGGCTGAGCTTGGGCACACGTTGGCGGCCCCCGGCGCGCTCGTGAACACGCTGACCGCCCTGAATCTGTTTTTTGTGATTTTGATCCACCTTAGGATCTGGAATCCGAGGTTGCTGACGTGGAGGCCGCTCGTGAGCACCCTGCAAAAAGCCGGGACGGTCCGCCGCACGATGGTTCTCTGGGCCGTTCATGCTGGGGTAAGCTCCTTGCTTGCGCAATTTTTCGCGGCGTTGGTCGCCTTTGACTTCGACTTTGCGATGGTCTTCGGCCGCCCTTCCGCCTGGCGGACCCTGGGCTGCATCCTGGTGCCGGTGATTTTTTTCGGGCTGGAGATTTTGCTGCTGTGGGCCGTACCCGCGTATTTTTTCCGGAGAAATCCGCAGTTCCGGGACCAGGCTGTCAGCCTGCGCTCCTGGCACGACCAAACCTAGCGCCCCGCGTTCAGTTTCTTCTCTAGTAGATCACGACGCTCCCGGCGGTCATGGCGGCGACCACCCGCTGCGTCCGGCCTGGGCTGCACCCCGCCGCTGAGCCCAAAAAACATTAAGAACTAAAACCAGACCCTTTTTGGTAGTGTCCACCGAGACGGTTTTCTCGAACGACTGCCACGTCTTGAAATTGTCCTCACCGAGCACGGCCCGGATATGGTTGCATTGCTGTCGCCATTTGCCATGGCTCAGCCTCGGACCAGCCCACCCAAACCGCAATCCCATGCCCGCCGAACCGACCACCGCGCCACAGGCCTCCGCCGGCTATCGCTGGGCCCGGGGTCAGTTTTGGTTGGGGATGGGAGGGGGTGCCTTCTTTCTGCTTCTGGACGGGTATTTTTTTGTGCTCGGGCATTTTCACCTTAACGCCAGATTCGAGCCGGACAATCATCCCGATCCTCTGGGAGGGGCTGCGCTCATGGCTTTCAGCTCGATTTTTTGGGCCGCGTGGGCGGTCGCGAGTTTTGGCTACGCTTGGTGTGCGGCCAAATCCCGCCTGTTTCTTACCGCCGAGGGGGTGCGGTTGCAGGGTGGCTTTCGCTCGGTTTCCATCCGTTGGGGAGACATTTCCGGCGTGCAACGGAAACCGGATTGCGACCTCCCGAACAGACTCGTGATTCGCACGCCAGACCGCCGGATCCGGCTGGATTCTCATGGTTATCTCCCGGCCGAGTGGGTGGAAATTCTCTCGGTCATCGAGACGCGGTTTCCCATGGCTTTCCAGCCCGCCCGCCCGCCAACTGAGACGCCCGGCATTGTCCCGCTGCCCGCCTCCCCGCAGGACAATCGGTTGGTCGGTTTCCTTGCCGGGCCGCCTCCCCGTCAGGTGCCGCCCGCGCTGCTGCGGGCGGCGCGTCGGGAGTCCTCCGCGTTTTCCCTCATTATGGTTGGTTTTTGCTATGTCGCTTTGATGGGCGTGATTACGGGGCTCATGCTCTCGCGCGGTCTTTGGCATGATTGGCAGTTGGAGGGTGGTGCCGCGCATGCCGACGGTCGGGTGATGGGCGTCAGCCAGGGCGACCGGCCCGACCGGAACGGCGGCACGATCTACGGCTACGCTTTCACCTATCAGCTTCCGGACGGGATTGAGCGGAAGGGCCTCAGCTACACCACGGGCCGGCGCTGGCAGGAGGGCGAAGGCGTCGCGATCGAATATCTGGCCGTTGATCCCGCCGTGGCCCGGATTGCCGGCAGCCGTCTCATGAAGTCCGGCATCACGCGCAATCAGGCCTTGGGTCCGAATTACTTGGGGCTGCTCCTGAGCCTGGCCCTGGTCTTTCTTGGTTTTCGTGCGCGTTGGCGCGCACGCTGGTTGCTTGAGCATGGCCGGCTGGGCGACGCTTTCGTCCAGTCCGTCATGTCCACCCCCCGGCGGTTCAGAGGCAAACCGGTGTTTGAAATTGCGCTGCGGTGCGCGGAGGCCGGCAACGCTCCCATCATCCGCAAAAAATATCGCCCGGAACACGTGCAGTTTTTCCAAGCGCGGCTGGCCTCGGGGCAGCCGGTTTTCGTGCTGTTTGACCCCGCCAGGCCCAAGCACGCTATTTTTCCCGAAACGCTGGTGTGAGGCCGGCGGTCCCTTGCGGCTGGTTTTCATCACAATTCAGCGAACCGGGTGTGAGCGGCATTGCTTTGGCCGCCGCGCCCTTTCATTATGGCGGGTTCCTATGGCGCTTTTCAGTCTGCTCGATGTTTCCCATGTCTAGTTTGACGCTCTGGCGAAGTCAATCTCCCGGCCTCACGGCTTCATCTTGAACTGGAGCAGCGGCAGCGTGCTGGGGTCGGCAACCGCGAAGGCTGAGAAGGACTGGAGCTTCACGTAGCCGAAGCCACCGCCGCTCACGAGGCCGGCGAGCGAAGGGTCGTTCCAGGCCGCCAGATCGGTCGCGCGGACGATCCAGCACTGCGGGGTGCCGGCGGCCGTCCAGGCACGAGCGACGATGCCCTGCTGGCCCCTGATGACGGTGTAATCGAACGTCGCCCCGCTCACCGCGACCCTCGTGTTAATGAAGCAGAACTCCCGCTTGAACGCCCCGCTGGCCGACGCCACGCCGTCGTTGAGTTCAGAGCCGCCGCTGGCCACAGGCGTGGCGATGATCAGCACGAGGTCGCCGCGCGCGGCCGCCAGGTCGTTATCTGGTGTCGCGCCGGCGATGCCCGCGTCCGGGCCAGTGAGGCCGTCGAGTAGCGTGAGGCGCACAGTCGTCGCGCCGCTGGTGATGTCGTTCACCAGCGAGCAGCGCACGGCGAAGCCGGTGAGCACGCCCAGCTCCGGGAAAGCGCCGCCGCTGTCGGTGTCGAAGAACAGCACCGCGCCGATCAGGTTGGCGGCCGG
>CAIQBC010000296.1 GCA_903869955.1 uncultured Opitutia bacterium | reverse complement strand
GTTTGTGTCCACCTTGGAAAACAAGCAGTCTTTGTTCTCTTAATGACCCTCAGCTTTAGGCTATTTGGGCTGATCTTCAGGGTGGGGCGCGCCAATGGAGCGCCGTGAGTTAATTCGGCTGATCCGTCCTAATCGATGATGTCGCCGCCATAAATCTAATCATCTCGGCGTGGCGGTATTGTACGGATGGTTAAAAGGTGCGCTGACTCCCGCCTGTTTCGGTACAGCTCCCCAAATAACCTGAAAACGCACGCTTGAGCTCGAAAAAATGGACCCGAACCGAGTTCGTCGGCCCGCTCACTGTTGTGGATAGACGAGGATGCGGTCGTGGACGAGCAGGATGAGATCGTTCTTCCCGTCGCCGGTCACGTCGGCGATGAGGGTTTCGCGTGGCTGCATCGGCGATCCCTTCTTGCCTTGGTAATGTTGGTCAGACTCGAAGACCTTGAAATGGAGCCGGCTCACCCAGGTTTTCGTTGCGGGATCACGTGCGAGCACCTCGACCATGTTTTCCTGCGGATCCACCGCAACCAGTTCGACTGAACCGTCCCCTGCGAGGTCGCCGGCCGTCACATCGCTGTAGTCCACACCGGGCAGGTCAGTTGTGTAGGTCCCGGATGAACGGGCGGCCAGCTCACCCCGGCCCGGCGGCAGCCACCAGAAGCGGCTTTTACCGAGGAGAAACAGCTCCGGTGCGCCACCGCGTGTGGGCATGTGCACCTCCGCGCCGACCGGGTCAATTTTTCCGGCGGGCGTGACCTCGGCGACCTCATAGACACCATCCTTGCCGGCGCGCAGACGCTGGAACTGCTCGGCCTTGCGGTCGTAGAGCAACACCTCGGGCCGCGCACCTTTCGCGGTGGCGGGCAACACGAAGGCGGCCGCGATTTCCGCCGTGGTGTCGCGTGCGTTGAACTGGTCCACGATCGTCAGCGCGCCGTGCGCGTCGAGCCGCAGCGCGCGGGTAAACGCGCCTGCGCTCACAAGCAACTCGGGTTTGCCGTCGCCGTCAATGTCACCCGTGCCGACGGCACTGGCGTCGAGGTCGTCCACGAGGCTTTTCCGAAACGCGGGCTCGGCCGAGGCCTCCACAAAGCTGCCATTGGCCTGCTGCACCAGTAGTCGCATCGTGTCGAGCGGGGTGAAGACGGCGATGTCGAGCCGGCCGTCTTGGTTGGCGTCCACGAGTTTGAGGCCATGCGGGTCGGTCTTGAGGCCGGGAAGCTCGATAGTGCGGACGACCTTGGTGGTCCCGTCGCGCTGGCGTTGCAAGATGGAGATGCTGCGCGCGCCCTTCTCCTCGGTCAGTGCGACGACACTCGTCTGGCCTTTGCCGTCTAGGTCGCCGACCGCGACTGCGAGGGGGCGGCCCGTGACGGGCAAGGGTTGCGGGTAGCCGAGGCGGCCGTCGGCATTGACCGTGGCGACCCCGAGCACCTGCTCTTTGGGGCTGGCGATAAAGAGCGAGGCGCGGCCATGGCCCTCCCAATCGCCGGCGGCGAGGCTGCGGGCATCGGCGAGCGAGGGAAATTTCTTCGGTGCGGTGAAGCCGCCGTCGGCCTGACGGAAATAAATGAAGACCTGCGCGCCGTCAGGGTCGCTCATGGCGATGTCCTCGCGGCCATCGCCGTCGAAGTCGCCGAAGGCGTAGGCGGCATTTTTCACGGCGGCGGGCGGAGTGAATACGCGTGGGCGCGGCGCGAAGCCGGGGGTCTTCTCGTCCACCGGGTCGAGGGTAAAAAACTCGAGCTGGCCGGTGGGGTTGGCTGCAAAGACAAAGGCCGGCGGGCCGTTCTTTGTGGCGGATGGGAGGCTTTGCAACGTGCTGCGTGTGGGTTTGATGGGGTAGGCGAGTTCGGGGCCGAACTGGTGAGCCGCGTTTTGCAGGCGCACGCGGAGCGCGTCCCGGTTGCCGCTGGCGAGATAGACGAGGTCAGGCCGGCCGTCGCCGTTCACGTCGCGAACCTCAAGGCCGTAGCAATTTTCGTCGGCGAGCGCAAGACGCACGGGTGGGGCGAGGGTGCAGTCCACCTGCTGGTAGAAAATTGCGATCTCACGCAGGCCGAGCATCACGAGGTCGGGCCGGCCGTCTCCGTCGAGGTCGGCGACGTGCAGGGTGCCGACGCTGCGCGCGGCTGCGGGCGCCTCGGGGATTTTTTTCTCCCGCCATGTGCCGTCGGCCTGCTGGTAACGGAGCGTGAGCGCCTGCGTGTCACCAGTGTAGATAAGGTCGGGGCGGCCATCGCTGTTGAGGTCGGCCACTGTGAGGTCAATCATTGTGATGCCGGTCGTGACGCTGACGCGCCGGAAGCGCGCGTCGTCCACGATCGGCTCCCACCGGTTGGCGCGGACCGGCTTCGCGGGGTCGGGGGGCGCGCCGGGCTTGATTTGGTAAAGCAGCTCGATGGTGGCGCGGTCGTTGTCAATGATCGCGAGGTCGGTGCGGCCGTCACCGTCGAGGTCGGCAGCGGTGAGAGCGCGGATGTTCCAATCGAGCTTGGTTATCTCCGGGCCGCCGAGCGACACGGTCGGCGCGACGGCACCCAAACTGGCGGGCGCGAGCAGCACAGCGAGGAGCGCGGCAGGGAGAAGCGCGCGGCTCATGGCGTCGGGTTGGCAATGCGGCTCACCCCGAAGAGGCCTTTGGCGTCCTTGACCATGGAGTCGGAACGCAGTCCCCAGTAGCGGCCGAGACGGGCAAAATCGGGCTTGGCAGAGGCATCAACGATGGTGGGCGGCAGTGGCAGGCTGGAGATCATCCCGAACAGCCCGGCCATGATTATGCGCGTGTCCTGCACGCCAATGCCACTGGCGTTGTCGGGCAGGCCGGCGAGCGCGGACTTGACCTCGGGCTTGCCCCAGAACGAAGGCCGTTTTTCATTCATGCCTTGCAGGGCGGCCTCAACGGTCGAAGCCGAACCGATACCGACCAGCAACGTGCGGTTGACAATGGCGTAGGTGAAGCCGCGCTCGGCGGGCGCGCCGGGCTGGGTGGGAGGGGTGAACGTATAGAGCGTCGAGCCGAGGTAATCGCGCTTGGTGAACAACTGGTCGGATGCGTCCGCCAGTGCGGTCCGCTTGACGGCCTCGATGGCCTTGGTGAACGCTTCGGGGTTTTCGAGCGAAACAGAGATGAGCTGATCGAGCTGGTCGAGCGCGGGCGGTTGGTCGGGATTGGCTTCGGCAGGCAGTGCGGCGGCCGTGATGGTGTCGGAGCCAAGGCTGCCGATGAGGTCGCGCTTGATGTCAATGCCGAGCTGCGCGCCGGCGTTTTTGATTTCACCGTCCATCATCGCCGCGCCCTGCGGGCTGATGGCAGCGACCATCTCCTCTACTGCAGCGTAGGCGGCGCGGAAGTCAAATTTTGCGCTGCTGGCGCTGACCCATTTCGCGGGCACCCACTCGGGCCGCATGGCTGCGCCTGGGCCGAATGCAAGGAGCTTCACGAGGCCGCGCTCCTCGCTCCAGCCAAGACCGTAGGTCAGGCGTGTTTCCTTCGGGTCAAAATTGACCGTGAAGAAGGCCTCACCCAGTGCGTCGAGGCCGAGGCCCTTCAGGAGGCTTTCCGCCGTGAAGGGTGGGCCACCCTCAGTGCCGGGCGGTGGGAGCGCCTTTTGTGCCCCTGCGAGCATTGCGGGATACATGGCGTGCAAATCGTAGTAGCCGATGAGTTGTGCGTCGCCCGCGCGTTTTTTGGCGCGGAGAAAATTTTCACTGCGGCCAAGGGCGTTGGGGAGGCCGCCTTTTTTAATGGCGTCAATCGCGGCACACACGCGCTCGTAGCTCGGGCTGCTCAGCCAGATGCCCTGGCACATGGCATTTACATCGGTCGCGGCGGGCCGGGTGCTGTCTTTGGGCGCGGGTTGTGTGCTGGTGTGGACGAGCACACCGGCGTAGTTAGTCGTTTCAACGCGCAGGTTTGTGTTCTTGGCGGCGGCGTCGGCGGCGAGTTTTTCGACGGTGGCGGCGTTGTCACCGAATTCGACGGCAAACAGCCCGGGCGGCGCGACCGGCGGCTTGCCGGCGAGCATGTCCGTGACGAAAGACGAAGGTACGCTGACAATCGCGCCCCCCTTGGCGAGAGCGAGCAGCTCGCGCACCGTCTTGCCGGTCGCGGCCTTGGCCTGGTCGTCCCATGTGTCAATTTTCAGTTGCTGGCGCAGCGGACCAAAAAATTTCACGACCTGCTCGTCGTTCCATGTGTGGGCGAAGGGGCTGGCGTCCCAGCCTTTCACGAGCGCGGGCGCATCGGTGACGATGACGGCAAACGCGGTCTGGTCGTCCACGAGTTCGGTGAGTGGCGGGTTGGCGGGCGCGGCGGCAACGACGAGCGGCGTCGCCAGCAGGAGCAAGGAGGCGGGAGCAAGGAGGCGGAAAAAAATCTGGCGGGCGGAGCAAGGGAATTTCATGGGAGTATTTCAGGCGGTGGAGCAAAATCGCAATGAGCGGAGAGAAGGCGTGGTCATTGGCGGTTGGGCGGCGGATTCGCTGGCTCCGGCCTGCCCTCCCTGGTTGCCTGTGCGCGTGCATTCGGTGCGGCGGCCGGGCGCGGCGGCGCGAGGTAGCGGAAGCCGGCGTTGGGGTTGCGCGGGTCGAAGGCGAATGCATCGCGGTTATGCAGGAAATTTTTCACCCCGTTGGACGGGATGGCGAAGTTGAGTCCCTCCACGCCGACCTCCATTGCCTTCATGTTGTTCACACCGACGACCTCGCCACGTAGGTTGAAAAGCGGGCCGCCGGAGTTGCCCGGGTTGATTTGCGTCGTGGTCTGGATGTAGAGCTGGCCGTCGAGCGGGCGGTTGCGCGAGCTGATGATACCTTGCGACACAGTGCGGTCAAGGCCGAGCGGGCTGCCGATGGCAAAAACGGTCTGTCCGTCGGTGAGCGCGCCACCGTCGCCCACCGGCACGCTTGGGAACACGGTATCGCCGGCGTCCTCGATCTTGAGCAGCGCCAGGTCGAGGCGGGAGTCGAGCGCGACGATGCGAACTTTGGTGAACTGGACTTTTTCCAGCTCGGTCGCGCCGCGCCGAAACTGCGTGACGGTGAGGTCGTAGGCGCCGGCCACGACATGCTCGTTGGTGATGATGTAGCCGGAAGGGTGGATGAAAAACCCCGAGCCGAGACCGATGGGCGTGCGGACTTGCACGACGGCCTCGGCGACGCGGGAGACATTCTCCTTCATTGGGAGCACGGTCGGGTTGACGGCGACGTGATACAGGTCGTCACCACCCTCACCTCCGGCTGCAGCCGGGGCGGACGACTCGGCGGAAATTTTCTCAATCTCGTCGCGTGGCACGGTGACAACGGTGAACCCAAGGTCAACCACCACACGGTCGGCCTTTTCCGCAAGGATGTCGCCGCGCAGGCTGGAGCCGTTTTTTAACTGCACCGTGCTGAGGGCGAAAGCCGGCGCCGACAAAATCGCCGCGGCGACAAGCACGCCGAACTCGATGACGACGCGGCGGGAGGTTTTTTTGACGGCGGTGTTCATGCCATGAAAGCGCGCCTATCATTCAGCTTTACCGCCCCGCGCAAAGCCCATAATTTGCGGGCAGGGAGCAAGGGATGATGCTTGTGCGGTTCGATTCTGCGGCGTCCAACCGGTCGAGAAAGTCGCCAAGTGCATCCCGCGTCGCGGTCTTCAGCAACCGTCCGACACTTCCCGGCAAACGGAGAGTTTGCCAATTGCCCACAAGCGGTCACCAGTTGTTGCCCTCCTGCCCATGTCCGACTTCGACGACCTTTACCGCGATATCATCCTTGATCACAACCGGCGGCCGCGCCACCGCGGCAAGCTGCCGACGGCCAACCGCGTGGTCACCGGCGATAACCCGACTTGCGGTGACAATTGCACCGTTTATCTGCGGGTCGAGGACGGTCGCATCGCCGATATCAGCTTCGAGGGTTCGAGCTGTGCCATCTCCCAAGCCAGCACCTCGATTATGACCACTCGCCTCAAGGGCAAGACTGCCGCCGAGGCCGAGGTAGCGTTCGCCGGGCTCAAGGACATCCTTTCGACGGGTCGCGCCCCGGCCGAGTTCGACGAGCTGGCGGCGTTTGCCGGCGTCCATTCTTTTCCCGCGCGTGTCAAGTGCGCGACCCTTGGCTGGCACGCCGCGCTCGAAGCCCTGAGACAGCCCGATCAACCCCAAATTTCCTCCTGAAATCTTTCTCTGCCTCTGCTCGCTCGCTCCTCCAATTTTCAGACCAAGAATGAAGCACGAACAGGTGAGCGATCTTGCAATTCCTGCCTCCCTCCCATGCCCGCCGACTTCTCCACCGCCCGAGCCGACTTCCCGGCCCTGCACCAAACGGTGCATGGCAGGCCCCTCGTCTATCTCGACAATGCTGCCACCACGCACAAGCCCCGCGTCGTGATTGATGCCTTGGTCCGCTATTACGAGCGCGACAACAGCAACGTCCACCGTGGCCTCCATGCTCTTTCCATGCGCGCGACCGACAGCTACGAGGCTGCCCGCGCCCGTGCCGCCACGTTCCTCAATGCCGCCGACCCCGCCGAGATTATCTTCACGCGTGGCACGACCGAGGGCATCAACCTTGTCGCCCAAAGCTGGGGTCCGGCGAATCTCCGCGCCGGCGACATCATCTTGGCGACTGAGATGGAGCACCACTCGAACCTCGTCCCATGGCAACGCCTTGCTGCGCGTACCGGCGCGACCCTTCGGCTTGTGCCGGTCGTGGGAGAGGATGCCGGGCACGGCCTCGACCTCGACGCCCTCGACCGCCTGCTTACACCGCAGGTAAAAATTTTCGCGTTCACCCACATTTCGAATACCCTTGGCACCATCAACCGCGCCTCCGACCTCTGTGCCCGCGCCAAAAATGTCGGTGCGCTCACCGTCGTGGACGCGGCGCAGTCCGCCGGCCATGAGCCGCTCGACGTGCGCGCGCTCGGCTGCGACTTCCTCGCGTTCAGCGGACATAAAATGGCCGGCCCCACCGGGATCGGCGTCCTCTACGGCCGCCGCGCGCTGCTCGATGCACTCGACCCGTGGCAGACCGGCGGTGGCATGGTCGCGAGCGTCAGCTACGAAGGGGCGCAATGGAAACCCTCACCCGAACGTTTCGAGGCTGGCACGCCCAACATTGCCGATGCGGTGGCGCTGCACGCCGCGATGGACTACCTCGACACCTTTGGGCGCCCTGCGCTCGCCGGGCACGACCACGCACTCGCTGCCCGTGCCGCTATCGAGCTCGCAGACATCCCCGGCCTGCGTCTCATCGGGCCGCGCCCCGGCCAACTTCGCGCCGGCCTCGTGAGCTTCGCGCTCAAAGACGTTCACGCTCACGATGTCGTGACCTTCGCCGACCAAGACGGCATCGCCCTGCGCGGCGGGCATCACTGCAACCAGCCGCTGATGAAAAAACTTGGCCTCCCTAGCACCGTACGTGCGAGTTTCTATCTCTACAACACCGAGGCCGACATCACCGCCCTCACGACCAGTCTCCGGCGCATTGTGAGTTTCTTTGGCGGTACGTGAAACGATACCATGTGTCGTTGGGGTAGGTCCACGCCATTCGAACGGAACGCGGACATCTCCAGTTTGATCCCCAAAGCAAGCCGCGCGTCCTTGTGAATGCCGCGCGCTGCTTCCGTCCAGCCATAGCTTTCCAAGGCAGTCCAACCTGCCAAGAGTCGCCTTCTTTATTTAGAATGGCTGATTTCGATCTCCAAATTTAAACTGGACCACTCCCGAGCGGCAAACCGGCTTGCTAGCAAAGGCGAGGTGGGGCTTAATGCGTGGCTTCCATGTCTGACTCCGCCGTCTTCTCGAAGGACCATCCGTTTCCCGCCCGTATCACCGATCACCGGCTGCTCAACCAGCCCGGCTCCGCCAAGGAGACGCGCCACTTCGCCGTCAGCCTCGCGGGCAGCGGCCTGCACTACAAAGCGGGCGACTCGCTCGGCGTATTTCCGACAAACCGGCCCGAGGAGGTGGCGGAGCTTTTACGCCTCCTTGGCGCGAGCGGTGACGAGCCGGTGTCGCCCGCCATGCTCAAGCTGCCCGCCCCCATCCCGCTGCGCGAGGCCTTGGCCGGGCGGCTCGCGCTCTCCAAGCCGACACGCAAAATCGTCGAGACCCTCGCGACCAAATCCGCCAGCGCCGACGAACAGGCGAAGCTCGCCGGCCTGCTCGCGCCCGAGTCGAAAGACGTGCTTACGGCATGGCTGGAGGAGCGCGAGTTCGTGGACCTGCTGGCGGAGTTTCCCGGCGCGCGGCTCACGCCGCAGGAGTTTGTTGACCATCTCCGCAAGCTCATGCCGCGTCTCTACTCCATCGCGTCGTCACCGAAAGTTTTCCCCAGCGAGGTTCATCTCACGGTTGCCGTCGTGCGCTACGAGACCAACCATCGCGCGCGTGTGGGTGTGGCCACGACGTTCCTCGCCGACCGCGTGCAGCCGCACGCGACTCCCGTGCCGGTGTTTGTGTCGCACTCGCACTTTGGTGTGCCGGAGGACGGCGCGAGCGACTGCATCATGGTCGGGCCGGGCACGGGCATTGCACCATTCCGGGCGTTTGTGCAGGAGCGGGCGGCGACAGGCGCGGCCGGGCGCAACTGGCTGTTTTTCGGCGACCAGCACCGCGCGACGGATTTTCTTTACGGCGACGAGTGGGAGGCGTGGCTCGCACAGGGGAAGCTCACGCGGCTCGACACGGCGTTTTCCCGCGACCAGATACTCAAGCTGTATGTGCAGGACCGGATGCGCGAAAACGCGGCCGAGCTCTGGGCATGGCTGCGGGGCGGCGCGCATTTCTACATCTGCGGCGACGCGAAGCGCATGGCCAAGGACGTGGACACCGCGCTGCACGACGTGATCTCGCAGCAAGGCGGGATGACGCTGCCGCAGGCCACCGACTACGTGAAGCAGATGAAGAAGGACAAACGCTACCAGCGGGACGTGTATTGAAAGAAGTCAGAATGGATGGATTCAGCGGTTGGAAAATGCCGCTCGGGAATCGGCTTGTCCTCCTGAGTCCTGTCTCCTGAATCTCATCTCCTCACCCAATCATGACTTTCACCAACCGCACCGCCCTGGTCACTGGCGCCGGCCGGGGCATCGGCAAGGCCATCGCCGAGGTTCTCGCTGCCAAGGGCGTTACCGTCATTTGTGTTTCCAAGTCCGCCGAGTCCTGCGGCGCGGTCGCTGCTGCGATCACCGCCACTGGCGGCAAAGCTGTCGCGCGTGCAGTGGATGTGGCCGACGGTGCGGCAGTCGCGGTGGCGGCGGAGGCGTTGCTCAAGGAGTTCGGTAAAATTGATATCCTCGTAAACAACGCCGGCATCACCAAGGACGGTCTGCTTGCGCGCATGAGTGAGAGCGATTGGAACGCGGTCATTTCGACCAACCTCACGAGTTGTTTCCATTGGACGAAAGTAATTGGCTGGCCGATGTGCCGGGCGCGCTGGGGTCGCATCGTCAACATCTCCTCGGTTTCCGGTCTCGTGGGCAACGCCGGCCAGGCCAATTACGCCGCTGCCAAGGCCGGCATGGTCGGTTTCACGAAGTCTGTCGCCAAGGAGTTCGCCAAGCGCGGTGTGACTGCCAACGTGGTTGCACCCGGCTTCATCAAGACTGACATGACCGCCGGCCTGAGCGCCGAGGTGCAGGCGGCGGCGACGGCGTTTATCCCCATGCAACGTTTTGGCGAAACGGCGGACATCGCGCACGCCGTGGCTTTCCTTTGCGCCGAGGAGGCGGGCTACGTCACGGGGCAAGTTTTTACCGTTGACGGCGGCATGACGATGTGACCCCTTCGCACCCCAAGCAACCCTTTCATTATGTCCGACCAAAAAACCATCGACCAGCGCGTCAAGGAAATCATCGTCAACCAGCTCGGTGTCAACGAGGAGCAGGTAACGCCGACGGCGTCCTTCCAAGACGACCTCGGCGCCGACTCGCTCGACACCGTCGAGCTGGTCATGGCCTTCGAGGAGGAGTTTAAGAACGAGATCAAGGGTGAGATTCCCGAGGCCGATGCCGAGAAGCTCCGCACCGTCGGGCAGGTGATTGACTACATCAAGGCCAAGTCCGCCGCGAAATAAGACCGCGCCGCCCCTCCCTTATCTGGCGTTCTACCGAGCCGCGCAACGCGACCGCAGGTAGGACGCCTTTTTGTTTTTCGCGCCCAATTTGTTTCACTGCCCCGCATGGAAAACCTGCCCGACTCCCAGCGCGTTGTTGTCACCGGTCTTGGCGTCGTCCACCGGCTCGGCCATGACGCGGAGACGTTCTGGGCCAGCCTCGTCGCCGGCCGGTGTGGCATCGAGCGCGTGACGCTCTTCGACCCGTCGCCCTACGCCACGCAGATCGGCGCCGAGGTGCGCGACTGGAACCCTGAGGACCACATGGATCCGAAGGAGGCGCGGCGCAACGACCGCTACACGCACTTCGGCTTCGCCGCCGCCACGCAGGCCTTCAAGGACTCCGGCCTCGACATGGCGCGTGAGAACCCCGACCGCGTGGGGATCCTTGTCGGTTCCGGCATTGGCGGGATGGCCACCTACGAGACGCAGTTGAAACGCCTCTACGAGGGTGGCCCGCGCAAGGTCTCTCCGTTCACCATCCCCGCACTCATCGGCAACATGTGCTCCGGCCTGCTTGCCATCGAGCTCGGCGCCCGCGGCCCGAACTTTGGCATCGTCTCCGCCTGCGCCACCGGCACCCACGCCATCGGCGAGGCGATGCATATGATCAAGCGCGGCGATGCCGACGTGATGGTTGCCGGCGGGGCCGAGGCCGCCATCACACCATTTGCCTACGCCAGTTTCTGTTCGATGAAGGCCATGAGCACGCGCAACGACGACCCTGCGACCGCCTGCCGGCCATTCTCGCTCGGACGCGACGGCTTCATCATGGGGGAGGGTGCCGGCGTGCTGGTGCTCGAGTCGCTCGCCCATGCCCGCGCGCGTGGCGCGAGGATTTATTGCGAGGTCGCCGGCTACGCCGCCACCGCCGACGCCCATCACATCACCATGCCTGATCCCGAGGGCAAAGGCCTTTCCGCCGCGATGACCCGCGCGCTTCGCGCTTCCGGCGTCGCGCCGGAGCAGGTGGACTACATCAACGCCCATGGCACCAGCACGCCCTACAACGACAAGTTCGAGACCCTCGCCATCAAGAAAGTTTTCGGCGACCACGCCCGTCGCGTGCCCATTAGTTCGACCAAGTCCATGACCGCCCACCTCCTCGGTGCGGCCGGTGGGATCGAGGCCGTCATCAGCGCGAAGACCATCCAGTCCCAGACCATCGCGCCCACCATCAACCTCAATGAGCCCGACCCCGACTGCGACCTCGACTACGTCCCCAACACCGCCCGCGCCGCCAAGGTGCGGACGGTCCTGAGCAACAACCTCGGCTTCGGCGGCCAAAACGCCGCCGCCGTCTTCCGCGCTGTCTAACGCCCGGTCGGGCGCGGCGCGACGTCCAGCCCTCAACCTCGAGATTTCAACTTCCCCAAGCCACTTGAAAAAAATTGGAGGCTGGATGTTTAATGTTGAGCGTTGAATGTTGCTGCCCAAACCGGTTTT
>CAIQBC010000295.1 GCA_903869955.1 uncultured Opitutia bacterium | reverse complement strand
GCCCCAACGGCGCGGGCAAGACCACCACCCTCAAGATGCTCTCGGGGCTCATCTATCCGACCAGCGGCACCGCGCGCGTGGCCGGCTTCGACCCGACGAAGCGCGAAAACGCCTACCGCCGCCTCTTCGCCCTCGTGCTCGGCCAGAAAAACCAGCTTTGGTGGGACCTCCCCGCGCAGGAGTCGTTTCTCCTCCTCCGCCACATCTACGGCCTGCCCGCCGACGACTATAAAAAAACTCTCGACGAGCTGGTGGAACTGCTGGGTGTCGGCCCCAAGCTCAACGTCATGGTGCGCGAGCTCTCGCTCGGCGAGCGCATGAAGATGGAGCTGATCGCCGCGCTGCTGCACCGCCCGCGCGTGTTGTTTCTCGACGAGCCGACCATCGGTCTCGATGTGATCTCCCAGCGCGCCGTCCGTTCGTTCCTGCGCGACCACAACCGCCGTCACCGCACCACCATCCTGCTCACGAGCCACTACATGGCCGACATCCAGGAACTATGCGAACGCGTCATCGTCATCAACAAGGGCAAAAAAATCTACGACGGCGCCCTCAACCGTCTGGAGAGCTCCTCCGGCAGCCGGAAAAAAATTATCACTTTCCTGCCTGCCCTGAGCTCCGCCGCTGGGCCCGGGGCCGGCGCGGCGTTTCCCGACACGTGGCAGTCGCGCCACGGCGAGACGAAACGTGGCGACGACGGCAAGTTCACCGTGCGCGCGCCTGGCGCTGACATCGTGGCCGTCTCGCAGGAAATCCTGACGACCGGCCCCGTGGCCGACATCACCATTGAGGACGTGCCGCTGGAAGACGTCATCGCCGAGCTGTTCGCAACAAAGTGAAATGGCCCCGCGTTGCCGAGGGGCGACCGATGGCAGCCATAAGCACGCCGTGCCGCCGGGACGGGCAGGACTAATGCTTGGCCTGGCGGCGGGGTGGGCCGAATTTCGGGGGTTGACGCATTCGGGGCCGTTTGCCTACGTCAACCCTTCCCACTTTTCAAGTCCTTCCCCGCCCTATGTCCCGACTCATCAAAACCGCCCTCAGTCTTCTGGCCTTCACTGCCGGCGGCACTGCGTTTGCGGCGGAATCGGCAGGTGTGTCAGGCAAAGCCGAGGAACTTTTCAGTTTCCACGTCGGCTCCTGGCCGGTCAGCGTGACGAACAGCATGCTGACGAGCTGGCTCGTCGCGCTCGGTCTGATCATTGCGATCCGCATCGCCATCCGGCGCCCGCAACTCGTGCCATCGCGCGCACAGGCGGTGGTCGAAAGCATGATTGAGGGTCTCATGAATTTGGTCTCGCCCATCGTCGGACCTAAGGTCGTCAAAACTGCGTTTCCGCTGCTTGTCGCGCTGTTCGTTTTTATCCTCACTCAGAACTGGCTCGGCCTGTTGCCCGGCGTCGGTACCATCGGGGTGTTCGAGGGCGGTGAATGGCGCGAGCTCATCCGCCCCGGCAACGCCGACATGAACTCGACCGTGGCACTCGCGCTCATCGCGTTTATAGCCTGGCTCTACCTCATTCTCCGCTTCGCTGGGCCGGCGTTTATTATCCGCGACCTGTTCGGCAACAAGGCGGACAAGCGCGAGGTGCCCGCCGCCATTTATTACCCGCTCTTCGTGGTGTTTTTCTTCGTGGGCCTGCTGGAGATCGTCTCGATCATGTTCCGCCCGGTTTCGCTGTCGTTCCGGCTTTATGGCAACGTCTTTGGCGGCGAAAACCTGCTTCACTCGATTTCCGCCATCTCGCGCTGGGGACTTCCACTGCCGGTTTATTTTATGGAGGTGCTCGTGGGCTTCGTGCAGGCGTTTGTGTTCACCCTGCTGGTGAGCGTCTATATCGGCCTCATTTGCAACCACGGCGACGACCACACGCATGACGCCGATCACGGCCACGACGACCACAAGGAGGGCGAAGCCGCTGCCCACTAAAATTTTCCCGTCGGGACCATGCTACGCGTGGACGACGGCAACCCAACAAACAAACCCACACAAAAACATGAACCTCCACCTCCTCGCTGATATGACGGGTAGCATCCAAGGCGGCCTCGGCTGTCTCGGTGCCGCCGTCGGCGTCGGTTTCGTCGGCGCCAAAGCTGCCGAAGCCGTCGGCCGCAACCCTGGTGCCTCCGGCAAGATCCTCGTCCAAGGCATCATTGGCATGGCCCTCGCCGAAGCCGTCGCGTTCTACGCGCTCTTTCTCGGCAAATAACCCCGCGTTTCACCGCCGCGCCCCGCACCTTGCGGCGGCGCGGCTCTTTTATCCCCTGCTATGTCCTCCTCCCTCCTTTTTCTTGCTGCGGCCGAAGTCGCTGTGCCTGCCGGCGAGGCTCCTAGCGCCTTCACCAAACTGATTCAGGACTTCGGCATCAACTGGCCCGGCATCCTCGCGCAGGTTCTCAACTTCGGCATCGTCGCCTTCGTGCTCTGGCACTTCGGCATCAAGCCCGTCATCGCCACGCTGGACGCACGCCAGAAGAAAATCGAATCCGGCCTAAAATACGCTGACGAGATGCAGACCAAGCTGGCCGCCACCCAGCAAGAGAGCACTGCGCTCATCAAGAAAGCCTCCACCGAGGCCGGCCGCATCGTGGACGAAGCCCGCAAGTCTGCAAAGGACTTCATTGACAAGCAGACGCAGGAGGCCGCCGCCCAGTCAGGCGAACTCCTCGCCAAGGCCCAGCGTGCCATCGAGCTGGAGCACAAGAAAATGCTCGCCGACGCCCGCACCGAGATCGCCCGCCTCGTCGTCGTCACCACCGAACGCGTCCTCGCCAAAAAGCTCAACGACTCCGACCGCGCCGCCTACAACGAGGCCGCCGCCCGCGAGCTCACGAACGTCTGAAAAAATTCTTATTGGTTAACGCTTATTTCTCATTGGCCAATTCCCGATCTCCGACCTCCGCCCATAGCCCAATACGCGACGCCCATTAACCTATAATCAATTCCCCCGTGTCCGCCGGCAAAAAACAGATCCAGCAGCTCGCCCGCCAGTTTTTCAAACTGAGCCTGGCCAACGGCACGGTCTCCGCCGACCAGGTCGGCGGCGTGCTTGCTTACATCGAGAAACACCGGCCGGCCAACACCACTGCCGTGCTCAAGGCCTACCAGCGTCTCATCGCCACCGAGGTCGCGCGCGGTCAGGCAGTGGTCGAGCACGCCGGCCTCGCCAGCTCTGCTGCACTCGACGCCATCGCCACCGCCCTTTCCGCCAAATACCATCGTCCGATCACTTGGGTGGCCAAGCCCGCCCCTGCCTTGCTCGCCGGCCTGCGCATTCGCGTGGGCGACGACGTTTATGAATCTTCCGTCGCCAACCAGCTCGGCGCTCTTGCCGCCGCCGTTTAATTTCTATCTGCCCACAGCCCTTCAGTCTTTCAGTCTTTTTCCCAATGAGCACCGTCCTCGACCAAATTGAACAGCAGATCGCCAAGCTCTCCAGCAAGGCCGTCAAGAAAAACACCGGCAACATCCGCACCATCGCCGACGGCGTCGCCAAAATTGACGGCCTCTCCGCCGTGATGTACAATGAGATGGTGCAGTTCCCCGGCGGTGCCATCGGCATCGCGCTCAACCTTGAGGAGGACGAGGTCGGCTGTGTCATCTTGGGCGACATCGCCCTGCTGAAGGAGGGCGACGAGGTTCAGACCACCGGCCGCCTGCTCTCCGTCCCGGTCGGCAAGGGCCTGCTCGGTCGCGCCGTGGACGCGCTCGGCAACCCCGTGGACGGCAAAGGCCCCATCGAGGCGAAGGAGACCAACCCGGTCGAGAAAATCGCCCCCGGCATCATCGTCCGCAAATCCGTCTCCCAACCGCTCTTCACCGGCATCATGGCGATTGATTCGATGATCCCCATCGGCCGCGGACAACGCGAGCTCATCATCGGCGACCGCGGCACGGGCACGACGACCATCGCAATTGATACGATCATCAACCAGGCGAAGATCAACAAGGTCGGCCTGGCGTCGGGCGACCCGAAGTTCCGCCCCGTCTATTCCATTTACGTCGCAGTCGGGCAGAAAAATTCCAATATTGTCCGCACCATCGCCGCCCTCGAGGCCGCCGGTGCGCTCGAATACACCATCCTCGTCTGCGCCCCCGCCGCCGACAACCCCGCCAACCAATATCTCGCGCCGTTCTCCGGTGCCGCGATGGGCGAATGGTTCATGGAAAACGGCATGGACGCCCTCATCGTCTATGATGATCTTTCGAAGCACGCGGTCGCCTACCGCCAGATTTCGCTCATCCTGAAGCGCCCCTCCGGCCGCGAGGCGTATCCCGGCGACGTGTTCTACCTGCACTCGCGCCTGCTTGAGCGCTCCGCCCGACTCGACGGCAAAGGCTCGCTCACCGCGTTGCCCATCATCGAGACGCAGGCCGGCGACGTGTCCGCCTACATTCCGACGAACGTCATCTCCATCACCGACGGCCAGATCTTCCTTGAGACCGACCTTTTCAACCAAGGCATCCGCCCCGCCGTGTCGGTCGGCCTTTCCGTCTCGCGCGTCGGCTCCTCGGCGCAGATCAAGGCCACGAAGCAGGTTGGCGGCAAGCTCAAGGGCGAGCTCGCCCAGTTCCGCGAGCTCGCGGCCTTCGCGCAGTTCGGCTCCGACCTCGACG
>CAIQBC010000294.1 GCA_903869955.1 uncultured Opitutia bacterium | reverse complement strand
CGCCATGGGGAAATACGGCCGCAGCGCCTCCTCGTCAAAATCATACCGGGCCTTCCGCAGTTTCTCCGCCCAGTATGCCACCTCCCACGCTTTCAGCCGGCCCACTGGCTCGTCTGTCTCCTGCGCCTTAAACTCTTCCAGCTCCCGGCACTCGCGCCCAAACGCCGCCTGTGCCCGGCCCTGCAGCTCCCCGACAAACGCCAGCGCGTGCGCGCCGCTTTTCGCCATCCGCCGCTCGGTCACGAGATCGGCAAAACTGGCCCGGCCCAGCAGCGCGGCCTTCTCGGCGCGCAACGCGAGAATCTTTCGCACCAGCTCCGTGTTGTCGTGCGGCGGTTCCGCCCCCACGGCCACGGCCGCCGCCCACACCTCGCGGCGCAGCGACTCATCGTCCGCATACGTCATCACCGGCTCCTGCGCCGGCGCGTGCAGCGTGAACCGCCAAACGGGTTGCTCCGGTGTGCCGAGGCCCTTGTTCTCCGCGCCGGTGCGCGCGGCGGCAACCGCATGCGCCGGCAGGCCGCGCAGCCTCGCCTCGTCCGTCACCAGCAGTTGCCAGCCGTTGGTGGCGTCGAGCACATGCTCCGCATATTGCTGCGTCGCCTCGGCCAGTTCGCCCTGCAATGCCTCCAGCCGCGCCCGTTTCTCCCCGGACAGATCCGCGCCCGCCTGCCGGAAATCCGCCACGGTCTCGTCGAGAAACCGCCGGTGGACCCCCGTGAGCGCGCGGCCGGCGGCCGACTCCGCAACCGCCCGCACCCGCGCCCACAGTGCCGTCTGCAGCGGGATGCGCGCGTAAAATGCCGACACGGCCGGGAGCATCGCATTGTGGGCGGCGCGCAATGCTGGTGAATCGGCCACCGCCTGCAGGTGGGTGACTTTGCCCCAGGTGAACGTCAGCTCCTCCGTCGCGTGCTCCAGGGCCAGCAACGTGTTTTCATAATTCGCCGCGCCCAGCTCGCGCGTCGCAATGGCGTCGATCGCCACCTGCGCCCGTCCGAGTGCCGCCTCGACGGCTGGCCCGATCAGCTCCGGTGTGTGCTGGGACCAGCGGATTTCAAAGGCGGGATCCAGAAAAGGATTGGCGGACATGGTTCCCTCAATGCCCGGCCAACGGCCGGGTTTGTCAAACCGCAACTGTGCGCACCGCGCCCGATTTTTTGAGTTGCCGCGCCGCCGCGCTCCACCAGCATCACACCTGTTTCATTCTCCCCACCATCCCATGATCAAACTCACCCGCTCCGCCGTCCTCCCGCTTGCGCTCCTCGCCGCCGCGATTTTTGCCGGCTGCCAGTCTCCCTCCCATTCGGGCGCTGTATCCGCCCCCGCCCCCGCCTCCGTACCGACGGTCACCGCGACGCCGGCCTCCGTGCCGGCCGTCGCCGCCGCGAAACCTGCCCCGGCCTCGGCCGCCATCCGCATCAAGGCGGGATCAACCACGGGCTTCACCGACTCCAGCGGCAATGTCTGGCTGCCCGAGGAGGGCTTCACCGGCGGCTCACCCTACGACCGCTCCGGCACCATCTTCGCCAAGACAAAGGACTCTGTCATCTATCAGACCGAGCACTACAGCATGGAAAAATTTTCCAAGGCCCTGCCCAACGGCAAATACACGGTGAAGCTGCATTTCTCCGAGGGATTTGAAGGAGTCACGGGGCCTGGCATGCGCGTGTTCTCCTTCAATGTCGCCGGCCATGAATTCAAGGACTTCGACGTGTGGGCCAAATCCGGTGGCTTCCAAACCGCCTACATCGAGACGGTAGACGTCGAGGTTACCAATGGCAAACTGGAGATCACCTTCACCCCAAAAATCGAAAATCCCCAGATCAACGGCATTGAGATCATCCCCAAGGCGTGAGCCGGGGAGTTGCAGTGCCATGTCGGGCGCGTCGTGGCGGCACGGCACGGCCCTCCAGACGGACGGGTGGGCACGACGAAATCGTTCCCGGCACAGCCGAGTACGAACGCCCCGCTCCGGCACGCATGCCATCCGAACAGGAAAGTTGCCACCTGCGGTCGCGCCGGCTCGCTTGACGGCACCGTGACCACACCGCTTCTCCGCATCCTCTCTGACCTGCACCTCGGCGACGAGCGCAGTTGGCTGAGCGGGCCCGCCGCGCTCACGCCGCTGCTCGAGGGCGTGGACGCGCTGGTGCTCAACGGCGACACGTGCGACACCCAGCACGATTTTGGCCCGGCGGCACTCGCAGCGTTGAAGGGATTTTTCACCCAACATGTCTCGAATGTGACGTTTCTGACCGGCAACCACGACCCTGACATCTCCGACCTGGACGAGCTGGCGCTGGCCGACGGCCGCGTGTGGGTCACGCACGGTGACGTGCTGTTTGACGACATCGCGCCGTGGAGCCGCCAGCAGCGGGAGCTGGCGCGCCGCCTCGCCCGCCTGCGCCATGCGCCCGAGGCCTGGCGGCAGATCGCCTCGCGCCTGCGGCTGATGCGCGAGGCCAGCCTTAATCTCCCGCGCGAGCAGTTGCCCACATCCGGTGGCCGGACCATCCGTCTCCGGCGTATGGCGCGTGACCTTTTTCCTCCCACCCGCGCGCTCGCGATGCTCCACGCCTGGGCCGTCGCGCCCGGCCGGGCGGCACGGCTTGCGGCTGACCAACGGCCTGGCGCACGGTTCGTGGTGACCGGCCACATTCATTTCCCGGTCATCCGGCGGCTGCGGGGCGGATGCGTGTTTATCAACACCGGTTCATTCTCACCGCCGCTCGGTGGGCGGCTGGTGGACCTCCAGGGCGAAACATTGCGCGTGCGGCGCATTGTGCGCACCGGGGAATGTTTCTGCCCGGGCGGCGTCGTGGCCGAGTTTCCGCTCGCCTGAGCCGCGCTCGGCGCCACTGTCACGCCCATGGGCATGGAATTTGGCTGGTGGCACAACGACCTGGAAACGGGCAAACATCAAATCTGCGTCCGCTTCCACGGCGGCCACCTCACCTGGACCCGCAAGCACGGCCACCATACCTCGTGGGAGCCGCACGGCCCGCCGACCGATGCCGACTGGGAGCGGCTGCTCGCCGAAGCCGCACGCCGCGTGCCGCGCCGTCTGCTCTCGCCGAAACAGTTCGAGGCCGTCCGCCAGTTGCGCGAGCAGGCGCGCTAAAGCCAACGCCGGCAAGCCACCATCCAACCACTGCCCCGGACCCAGCTTTGCTTTGACACTTGCCGGGGCCAAGCAAAACCTTCGCGGTCGCATCACCCCATGAACGCAAACGCCCCATTGTTTGTCGTCATCGTCGAGGACGAGGAATTGCTCCTTCGCCTCGTCACCACGCATCTGGAGCAGGCGGGCATGCAGGTCTTGGGCTACCCGAGCGCCGCACCCGCCCTGCGGTTTCTCCGGAAGAATTTCGCCAATCTCCTTCTGCTGGATGTGAACCTGCCCGGAGGGATGTCCGGCTTCGAGCTGCGCGCGGTG
>CAIQBC010000293.1 GCA_903869955.1 uncultured Opitutia bacterium | reverse complement strand
TTTTTTGATTTTTTTTTTAACGGGCCAAATCTGGTGCTTTTACGAGGGAAACCCCGGATCGGCGGGGCAAAAAAATCCGCACCCACGGGACCAACTCGGCGCGACCGCCCGGCCAACGAGGCCCGTGGCCGGGTTATTTTAGTTTCACCCGCAGCACCTGAGTCTCACCGCCCCGGCTCGCCAGCAGGACAAACTCGGTGCGGGCAGCGTCGGCCTCAATCGCGGCGAGCTTCGCCACGGCCTCGGCATAGGTCTTCACCTCCGTGCCGTCGATTTCCTGGATCCAGTCGTCGGCCCGGAGGCCGGCGGCGCTCACCGGGGTGTTGCTCTTCACGAAATGCGCGATGACGCCGCGTTGCTCCGCCAGTTTGACCCGGCGCACGACGCCGTCGCCGAAGACAAATTCGCGCACCGTCAGCCCCAGCTTCTCAAAATATTTCCGCTCGGCCTCACGCGCGAGCTTGGGTTCGTCGCCGAGGGTTGCGGTCAGTTCGAGACGCTCGCCGCCACGCAGCACCGTGAAGGCAAACTTGTCGCCGGGCGCGCGGCGATCAACCTCGCGCTCGAAATATCGCACGGCCACACGGTCGGGCGTGAGACGCGGCAGCGGGGTACCGGCAATCGCCACGATGATGTCGCGGGGCTTCAAGCCAGCCTTCTCGGCCGGACTGCCTTCGAGCACCTCGCTGACCACGCAGCCAGACTGGTTTTCCAATTTCAGAAACGCGGCAACCTCGGGATCCATCGGCTCCAGCCCATAGGTGCCGAGCGAAGCGATGGGGCGGCCGGAGACGTTGGCCGGCACGCGGCCGAGCCACGGCGTGACCTCGGCCGCGAGGAGGAAGATGCGACTTTCCTCGACGTTCATCAACATAACGGGCGTGCCGCGGTTGCCGCCTGTGAACTGGAGATAGGTGGAGCCAAAGCCGCCGACCGCCACGCCGATGAAAACACCGTCGCGATTGAACACCGGCAGGCCGGGCGAGGCGACCTCATTGAGCGCAACGGCCGTACGCTCGGGCAGCGCCTGAATCATCGAGACCTGGCCGGCCATAAGGTAAGGCAGGAAATCCTCGTCCTTGCCGCGCAGGCCGATGCCCCACACCTCCTCGGCCATCGCCGGCTCGCCTGCGCCGGGCTTGCCCGCAAACGCGGTGATGGGCGTGAGCTTGGCGCGCAGTTTTTCCTCAACGCGCACAAAATTCCAGCCGCTGAGATTGTCCTGACCCAGGTAGTCGGCATGCGCGTAGCTCCCCGCCGGATCACCGGGCAAATGTACGCGAAAATCCTTCAATTGCGCGGGTGTGACGCGTGCGTTCACGACACCAGGCGGCAACGCAATGGTGCCGTTGGCGTCGGCCACCAGACCGGCCACAATGGTTGCGCGGCGATCGAGCTCCGTCTCGGTGAAGAACTCGACGGAGACGACGGACTTCACCCGCTCCTTCCAGAGTGCGGGCAGGTCGGCGGCGCGCAAAGACGCTGCGGAACCGAGCAGAATGAGGGAGGCAAAAAACGAGGCCGGGGCGCGGCATGTCCACCGCGGAGTGAAATGAAAAAAGGTTTTCATGGTTTCGGTTTCAAAACGTGGGAAAAGAGCTGGTGATCCTGTTCACCCTCCACCAGCACGGGTGCGGGCTTTTCGACGAAGCCGTCGTAAAGTTTTTTCGCCAGGTCGAGCGAGGCGACCGGCTGGTTGTTGATTTTCGTGATGATGTCGTTGCGGCCGAGGCCAGCGACGGCAGCGGGGAGTCCATTCTGCACGCCGATGACGAGCAGGCCATTGGCGTCAGCCAGCTGGTGCTCGCGGGCGTAAGCACGGGAGACGTTGCTGACGGTGAGTCCCCAGGACTCGAACACCCATTTTTCGCTTTGGTGGCTTTCCAATTTCTCCGTGACGAGCGTGTAGGCGGTCGTCTGGTCGCCGCGTTTGACGGCAAGTTTGACCGTCGCGCCGACAGCTTTGCTGGCAATGAGATCATGGATGGGGGGGAGCTGCTCCGGGAAGCGCCCATCCACCGCCGCGCCGTCGAGCGCGAGCAGAATGTCACCCGGGAGCAGGCCGGCCTTGGCCGCGGGCGAGCCGCGATCCACGCTGTTGATGAGCACCCCGGTGTTTTGCTTGAGAGAGTAAAATTTTTCCAAATCCTGCAAGGGCCCGAACACGAGACCGAGATAACTGCGGGTGATGGAGCCGTCGCGCGCGAGGCCGGCGACGACGCGCTTGGCGACGTTGATCGGAATGGCGAAGGCGAGGCTGCTCGCCCCATTCAGGCCGCGCGCGTTGATGCCGATGACCTTGCCGTCTTCCGTCACGAGCGGGCCGCCGGAGTTGCCGGGGTTGATGGCCGCATCGGTCTGCAGCCACGTATTGAACGAGCCGGTCTCGTAGCCATCAATCGCGCTCAAGTCCTCCAAGTATTGGCGGTTGTTGGAAATGATGCCGCGCGTGACCGTGCGGGTGAGGCCATAGGGAGTGCCGACAGCATAAACGGTCTCGCCCGGCGAGAGGCGGTCGGAGTCACCGAGGTCGGCATGGGTGAACTTAAGTCCGCGCCGTTTCACCTCGCCGAAGTCGAGCCGGAGCAATGCGAGATCGGTCCAATGATCCCAGCCGACGAGCTTGGCGTTGACGCGCTCAAGGCTGGCGAGCGTGATGCTGATGTCAACCGAGCGCGGGCTGGCGACGTGAGCGTTGGTGAGAATGAGGCCGTCGTCGTTGAGGATGACCCCGGAGCCGATGCCGCCGGTGAAACGTTTCACCCCCGAGTCGAACGAGACATCACGCACATCAATGCGAACGACGGCATCCTGCAAGCGGGTGAACCCGCGCGAGACGGCGTCGGAGGCGGACAGGGGCAGGGCGAGGAACAAAAAGCAAAGATAGCGCACGGACCGAGGACAGGCGGTTTCTGGCGGATGACAAGCCCAACGTGGAGCCTGGCGGCCCGCAATTACCGCGCCATAGGAGGCTTTTCCATTGACCAGCCCTGCACGGGACGCGACGGTTCGCACCATATGCTCAAAGCTGGCATCGTCGGTCTGCCCAACGTGGGCAAGTCCACCCTCTTCAACGCCCTCACCCGCTCCCGCAAGGCCGAGGCGGCGAACTATCCGTTTTGCACCATAGATCCCAATGTCGGCGTCGTCATTGTGCCCGACGAGCGCGCCTACGTGCTCCAAAAAATCGCCAAAACCAACGTCGTTGTCCCCGCCGCCATTGAATTCGTGGACATCGCCGGGCTCGTAGCCGGGGCCAGCAAAGGGGAGGGTCTCGGCAATCAGTTTCTGGCCACAATCCGCGAGGTGGATGCCATCGTGCAAGTCGTCCGTTGCTTCGAGGACGACGACATCATCCACACGATGGGCGGCATTGACCCCGTGCGCGACATCGAAGTCATCACCACTGAGCTCGTTCTCGCCGATCTCGACGCCGTGGCAAAACGCATCGAGAAGACCCAGAAAAAAGCCCGAGCGGCCGACAAGGAGGCGCTCATCGAGCTCGCCCTGCTCGAAAAGCTCACGCCCCACCTTAACTCGGGCAAAACCGCCAACACCCTCCCTGCCACCGCGGAAGAAGTCGCATTGATGAAACTCTTCCAACTCCTCACCGCCAAGCCCGTGCTCTTCGCGTGCAACGTCGCCGAGGGCGACCTCGCCACTGCGGAGCAAAACCCCTTCGTACAGAAAGTCGCCGAGTTCGTCCACACCCACCACGACGCGGCCTACGTCCCGATCAGCGCCAAAATCGAGAGCGAACTGATTGATCTTCCTGCCGATGAGGCGAAGGCCTTTCTGAAAGACCTCGGGGTGAACGACTCCGGCGTCTCGTCGCTCATCAAAGGCACCTACGCGCTGCTCGGCCTGATGACCTACTTTACTGCGGGCGAGAAGGAAGTCCGGGCATGGACAATCAAGAAAGGCTGGAAGGCCCCGCAAGCGGCGGGCGTGATCCACACCGATTTCGAGAAAGGTTTCATCAAGGCCGAGATCGTCTCCTACGACGATCTTACCCGCCTCGGCAGCGTCGCCGCCGCCCGCGAGGCGGGCAAATACCGCCTCGAAGGCAAGGAATACATCTTCGCCGACGGCGATGTGGCCCTGTTCCGTTTCAACAACTGAGCGCCGGGCAAGCGCGAGGCCACATTACACCCTATGGCCGTTTTAGGAATCCAGCATTGACCGGCCAATGGTGCGGCGCGTACCCTGACCGTTCCGCCCAATCAATCCTTCCACCTCTGCCACCGCTGTGAACCTCGAAATCAAAGACATCTCCGCCACCCGCAAAAGCCTCATCGTCACACTCACCTCCGCCGAGGTGGAGGCCGAGCATCAGGCCGTCGTAGCTGAGTTTGGCCGCATGGCGCGTTTGCCCGGCTTCCGACCGGGCAAGGCACCGGCGGCAATAGTGGCCAAGCGTTACGCGAAAGAGATCGCGGACGAGTTTAAACAGAAGGTCGTCGCCAAGGCTTACCGCGAGGGCAGCGAACAGGCGAAACTCGATGTCGTGCAGGTCACCGATGTCGAGGAAGGCACCGTCGCGTTGGGCGCCGTCGCGACGATCACCGTCACGGTGGACGTACGGCCGGTGTTTGCGTTACCTGACCTGGCCGGCCTCGCCACCGAAGTGCGGCCCGAGGAGCCGACCGACGCCGAGGTGGACGCGATGATCGAGGGACTGCGGGCCGAGCGCGCCGATTTCCAGCCCGCCGCCCGCGCCGCCCGCAAAGGCGACTATGTAAAGCTCGCCTACGAGGGCCACGTGGACGGCAAGCCGATCACGGAGGTAGCGCCCGACAAACAAATTTACGGCAAGGTGCCGCAGACATGGGAGGAAATCGAAGGCGCAAACGACGGGGTCATCCCGGGTCTCGGTAAGCTGCTCGGCGGCATGGCCGCCGGCGACAAGCGCGACGTGACCGTAACGTTTCCCGCCGACTTTGCCGCCGTACCCGCGCTGGCGGGCAAAGCCGCAACCTACGCGGTCGAGTTGCAGGAAGTGCGCGAGCGCGTGCTGCCGGCCATGGACGAGGCATTTCTCAAGACTCATCAGGCGGACAGCCTCGATGCGCTCAAGGCCAACGTCCGCAACCAGCTCAAGCTTCGCCTCGCCCAGGAAAATCACCAGGCGCAGCGCAACCAGGTCGTGGAGCAGCTCGCAAAGCGTGCGGGCGAGTTTGCCGTACCCGACAGCATGGTTGAAGAGGAAACCCAAGGCATCCTCCGCCGCTTCATTGAGGAGAACATGAGGCGTGGGATGCCAGCGGAGCAGTTTGAAAAGGACAAGGCGCAGCTCCATGCTGGTGCGCGTCAGTCCGCCATCGCGCGCGTGAAGACGCGTTTTCTCCTCGGGAAGATCGCCGAACAGGAAAAGCTGACGGTCACACAAGACGACCTGAACAACTTCCTCTACCGGGAGGCCGTGATGTCCGGCCAGCGCCCGGAGAAACTCGCGAAAGAGCTGACAAAGGACCGCGATCGCGTGCGTGTCGCCCAGCAGTCCATCGTTTTCGACAAGGCCCTTGATTTACTGGTGTCCAAGGCTACCGTGACAACCATCGCGCCCAAGCCCACGGCCTGAGCACGTTGCTTCCGCCAACCAATCGCATCCTCGCAACCGTCCCTGCCTACGCCCTCCCACCATGAGCTACTACATGCCCACCGTCTACGAAAACACCGGCCGGGGCGAGAAAGCGTGGGACGTGTTCAGCCGCCTGCTGAAGGATCGCATCGTTTTCATCGGCACGCCGATTGACGACATGGTCGCCAACCTCGTGATCGCGCAGATGCTCTACCTCCAGATGGAGGACGCGAAAAAAGAAATCCATCTCTACATCAACTCGCCCGGCGGCATCGTGACCGGCGGCATGGCGATCTATGACACGATGAACTTTCTCCAGTGCGACATCGTCACCTACTGTGTCGGCCAGGCCGCGAGCATGGCGACCGTGCTGGTGGCGGCGGGCACGAAAGGCAAACGGTTCGCGCTGCCCAACTGCCGCGTGATGCTGCACCAGCCCAGCGGCGGCGCGGGCGGCCAGACGGCCGACATCGCCATCGCCGCCAAGGAAATCCTCCGCTGGCGCACGACCCTCAACGCCACCATCGCCCGCCATACGGGGAAGACCGCCGAACAGGTTGAGAAAGACTCCGACCGTGACTATTACATGAGCGCACAGGAGGCGAAGGATTACGGGCTGGTGGATCACGTCGTCCAGTCCACGCGCGAGGCCCAGCAGTCGCTCGCAGTGGCGGCGGCGTGATATGTAGTCCGGTAATTGCTGATTGATTGCTGGCTACGGCTCGTGGCTGTTTTAGCACGATCCGCGACCAGTCTGGAACTGACCCGATAGGGCGGCAACCAACCGCCTCAGGCCATCATCCCCCTTCTCCACTTAGCTCCCGGGTTTCTCGATCGATATTTTAGCCAGCTCAGGCGGAACTTGGTCGGTGGGATAAGTCGGGAAACTCAGCTCCAGCAACGAGACGGCGGGTACGTCGAAGCGCGTCGTGCCGCCGCTGCGGTCCACCAACATCGCCACCGCGACCGGTGCGCCGCCAGCGGCACGGACGAGGTTGACGCACTCGACAACCCGACCGCCGCGCGTCACCACATCCTCGACAATCAACACCGGTTCGCCGGGGGCGAACTTGAAGCCGCGTCGCAGCACGAGGACGTTGTTTTCCTTCTCGGCGAAAATGTAGCGTGCCCGCGTCTGCCGCGCGACCTCCTGCCCGATGACCAGCCCGCCCATCGCAGGGGCAAGCACGGTGGAAAATTTCAGCTTGCCCAGCCTGGCCACAAGCAGTTCCGCCAGCCGCGTGACAGCGGCCATGTCCTGGCAAACTTGCGCACATTGGAAATAATGACCGCTGTGCAGACCGGAACGAAGCACGAAATGCCCGCGCAGCAGCGCCCGCGTGCGTGTAAAAATGTCGAGAACCTCGGTCTGGGTGGAATCAGTCATACACTGACAGTGAGGGACGGGCGCAAAAAGCCAAAAACTTTTTGTGTCTGCTGTCGCCAGCCGCATGGGCCGGTCTGGGGCAGTGACCCCACGACCGTTTCCCCACTCCGCCCGTCTCGTGACTTGCGGTGTCAACTTTACCCGCCCACCCTCCCCGATGGTCATCGAACGCGCACCCTTGGAAGACGAGCTGGGCGACGTGCTGGAGAAGGCACTGCGCCTTGCTGGCGGCGACGAGACCACCCTCGCCGCACGCACCGGCCTCGCCGAGGCACGCATCCGCGACGCGATGGACTACCGGCACGATTTCACCGCTGAAGAAGTCGGCCGGCTCGCGGCGGCACTTCATCTCAACGAGGTCGGCCTCGCGGCGCTCGCGGGCGGGCATTATCCGTTGCCGAAGATCGCGGGGCTGCCGTTTTGCCTCTATCCGCTGCGGATGCCCCACGGCGTAGGCGTGGTCAACGCTTACCTCGTGGCCGACTGTGCGCAATCGCACGGCATCCTGTTTGACGCGGGCGCAGACTTTACGCAACTGCGCCGCGTCTGGCCCAAAAACCTGCGCCACCTCGATGCCGTCTTCATCACCCACGCCGAAACGGAGCACGCGGGCGGGTTGGCGGAGGTGCTGGCGGCGTTTGGTCCCGCACCCGTCTATGCACCGACGGGCGCGGTGATCGCAAACGCGCGCGCCCTAGACGAGGGCGGGCACGTGGAGACGGCCGGCTTCGAGGTGCGCGCATGGAGCACGCCCGGTCACGCGGCAGCGCACAATTGTTACGAAGTGCAGGTGCCGCGCGTGCCAGCGGCCGTACCGCTGCTGGTGTCGGGCGACCTGCTGTTCGCCGGCTCGGCAGGTGGTTGCTATTTTTCCGCACCCCTGCTGCGGGCGGGCTTGCGGCGGCTGTTGACGAAGCTGCCCGAAGCGACGGTGGTGGCTCCCGGCCACGGCCCGCTAACGACGATCAAAAACGAACGTGCGTTCAACCCGTTCGCAGCCTGAACTATTTCTGATCTCGGACCGCGTCGAATCTGCCGCGGCCATGCATACGGGTAGTTTGACAAGGGAGAAGGTACTGCAACGCTAGCCGGGTGAGCTCGCCGCTGAAAACCGATGAAATCAAGTCCGCGCTCGCCGCTCTGCCGGGTTGGGCACGCGAGCGCAACGCGTTGACGAAGACCTTTCAATTTGGAAATTTCCGGGAGGCGCTGACGTTCATGGTGCGGGTAGGTTTCGAGGCGGAGGCGCTCGACCATCATCCAGAGTGGACGAATGCTTACGGTACCGTTGCCATCCGGCTGAACACGCACTCAGCCGGCGGCAAGGTCACGGCCAAGGACGTGGAACTGGCGCGGCGGATCGAGGGCCAGTGGGCTAGTCATCATTCATAGTTCGGACAGGGCAGGTTGGAGAACGCTCGGATGGGTACAAACGGCCCGACCGGTGCCACACGTAAATAGGATTTACCGCTTCGTTCGTGAAAGCTGAAGTCCAAAAATTGGTTTGGTTTCCATGGGTCCCATGTGTTCCGTGGGCGTCTATGAAAACTATTGGCGTGCTTGGGCTGGGTCTCATCGGCGGGGTGTGGGCGCGGCATTATCACGCGGCGGGCGTGCTTGCCGGTGCGTGGAACCGCAGCCCACAGCCAGATTTCCCGTCATGGCGTGCGACACCGGAGGCTGTCGCAGCGGTCGCCGACGTGGTGCAAATCGTCGTCGCGGATCCCCCGGCAGTGCGCGGCATCTTGGAGAAAATTTTGCCCATGCTGGGAGCGGGCAAGATCGTCATGCAGTCGAGCACAATTGACCCAGCAAGCAGCGAGGAGTTTCGCGCAATGGTCTTGGCGCGCGGAGCACGATATCTGGAAGCTCCGTTCACGGGGAGCAAGCTGGCGGCGGAGGCACGTAAAAACGTCTTCTACCTCGGCGGCGACGCGGCACTCATTACGGAGCTGGAGCCGCTACTCGCGCTAGTGTCCGAGGCGCGGCTTGCCATCGGCGATCACCGGCAGGCGGCAGCACTCAAACTGGCTATGAACCTCAATATCGCCGCCTTGATGCAAGGACTATGCGAGACGCTGGCGATGGCGCGGGGCGCGGGCATCGGCGACGACGTGACTTTCGGTGCACTGGCGAGAAACATCGGCTACTCGGGACTGGTAAAGCTCAAGGAGCCAAAACTGCGCGCAGGAGACTTCGCGACCCAATTTTCTGTGAAGCACATGCTCAAGGACATGAGGCTGGCCTCCGGCATCAATGGCTGCGCGGACTTCCCGGTGCTCGATGCCGTGCGCGGCCAACTTGCGGCAGCGGCGCGGGCCGGCTGGGCCGACGAGGATATCGCCGCGCTCATGAAGCTGCTGTAAAACAGCGGCCGGACGAGCCATTGGCCGTCGGGAGCTTGACAAGCCTCGGCCCAGACGGCAAAAAGCGCGCCTTCCAACACCTTCATGTATCAAAGGTGGGCCGCGTGGCCCGCCTTTTTTTTCCACTTTTCCCTCCCACCACCATCCGCATCCCATGAGCAGCGAAATCCTCTCCGTCCTCGAATACATGGAAAAAGAGAAGGGCATCCCGCGTGCCGACATGATCGCCACTATCACCACGGCGCTCAAGTCGGCGGCACAAAAGGGCATCAACTCCGGGCAGGAGCTAAAAATCGAGATCAACGCCAAAACGGCCCAGCTCCAAGCTTGGGTGCAGCTCAAGGTCGTTGACTCCATCAGCAACCCTAAGACAGAGATCCACATCGAAAAGGCGCAGGCGATCAAGCCCGGCGCGGTGCTCGGCGAGATTGTCGAACGGTCCATGGACCCTGCCTCGCTTGGCCGCATCGCGGCGCAGACCGCGCGGCAGGCCGTCATGCAACGCGTCCGCCAGTTTGAAAAGGAGCGTATTTACGACGATTTCAAGGACCAGGTCGGCAACATTGTCACTGGCACCGTCCGCCGCAAAGAGCGCGGCGATACCTATATTGACCTCGGCAAGGCCGAAGCCGTGCTCCGCCACAAGGAACAGGTGCCGGGCGAAGATTATCAGCCGGGCGACCGCATTCGCTGCCTTTTGCTTGAGATCGAGAGCACCGCCCGCGGCCCTGAGATCATCCTCACCCGCGGCAGCCCCAAGTTTGTCCGCCGCCTCTTTGAAGTCGAAGTTGCCGAGGTCGCCGACGGGACGGTGCGGATCGAGTCATTTGCCCGCGAGCCCGGCTACCGCACCAAGATCGCGGTCGTCAGCACCGACCCGAAGGTGGACCCCGTGGGCGCGTGTGTCGGCGCGCGCGGTGCCCGGGTAAAAACCATCGTTCGCGAACTCAACGGTGAGAAAATAGACATCATCAATTATTTTGCCGACCCCAAAGAGATGGTCGTCGAGGCGTTCAAGCCCGCCGTCCCGCGCGAAATTCAGATTGATGAGAAAACCCATCGCATCCTCCTCAAGGTCCTCGAGGAGGATCTCGCCCTCGCCATCGGCAAGAAGGGCCAGAACGCGCGGCTGACCTCGCGGCTCATCGGCTGGCGGCTCGACATCGAGGAGTTCAAGGCCGTCAGCGCCGATCCCGAGGGTGACGCAAAACGCAAACTCGTCACTGCGCTCGGCCTCACCGACGACCTCGCGCTCCGCCTCGTCAAGGCCGGCTTTGTTTCCATCGAACTCTTCGACGGCGTTGCCGCCGACGATCTTGTCGGAGCTGGTTTCACCGCCGAGGAGGCGACCGACGTCATTGCCCGTGTCGCCGGCAAGTAACTGCACGCGCGTTTTCCCCGTCTCGCACTCCACAAGCCCGCATGAGCATCCGCATTCACGAACTCGCCGCCAAAATTGGCAAGCCGAACAAGGACGTGATGGCGCTCCTCAAGGAGCGCAAGATTATCGGCGCGAACGTGACGTCGCCGTCCAGCACGATCAGCGATATTTACGCCGAGGATTTTGCCAAAGAGTTTGGCGTCAGCCTCGATACGCCGCCCCCTAAGCCTGCCGCGCCCCTGCCGATTCTGCCGCCGGCACCAGAACCGACCGTGACTGCGCCGGCGAAAGTCATGCTTCCGGCCGGCGTCTTCGTGAAGACAGCCCAGGACATTGTGCGCGAAAAAGAGGTGCGTGAGGCCGCCGCCAAGGCCGCTGCCACCGCAGCGCGTCCGGTGTCAGTGACGCTCACGCCGCGCAGCGTCGCGGCGCCGCCACGCGCGCCCGCACTTCCGTCTGCCCCCCCCCGTTCCGCACCACCCGTAAGTTTCTCGCGTCCGTCCTCGCCTGTGCCGGCCCCGTTGCCCCCGCGCGTCGCCGCTCCACCTGTGCTGCCGCCGGTCACCAAAGCCCCCGCAGCGCCCCCACCCTTGCCGACGCGTGCCGCCGCCTCGCCGCGCCCGCCGCCGGCCCCTGCTCCAATCCCGGTGGTCACCCGCCGCACCGACGCGGCCGGCGGCGAGATCAAGCTCATCCAGATGAAGCCGCCCGTCATCATGCGGGACCTCGCAGCGGTGCTCGGAGTCAAACCGTTCAAGCTCATCAACGAAGTCACGCAGGCCACAGGCGGCTTTGCCTCGATGAACTCCAGCCTCGACGAGGCCGTCGCCACCAAAATCGCCGAGGCGCACGGCTTTCTCCTTGAGATCAAGCACCGTGGCGAGACGGCCCCGCAGCTTTCGCCGAAGGACAAGGAGACTGACCGCAAGAAAAAAGCCGACGAAGAGGAAGCCAAAAATCTCGCCTCACGTCCGCCCGTCGTCTGCATTCTCGGCCACGTGGATCACGGCAAGACCTCGTTACTCGACGCGTTACGCAAAGCCAGCGTCGCGGCCGGCGAGGCGGGCGGCATCACGCAGCACATCGGTGCCTATCAGATCGAGCACCACACGAAAAAAATCACCTTCCTCGACACGCCCGGCCATGCCGCGTTTAACAAAATGCGCGCGCGCGGCGCAAGCGTCACCGACATCGCGGTGCTCGTCATCGCCGCCGACGACGGTTTCATGCCGCAGACGGACGAAGCACTCCAACACGCACTGGGCGCGAAAGTAACGCTCATGGTTGCCGTCAACAAGATGGACGTGAAGGGCGCAAACATTGACCGGATTAAGACCCAGATGCAGGAGCGCGGCATCCCGCCGGAAGACTGGGGCGGCGACACCGTTACCGTGCCGGTCTCGGCGCTCAAAGGCACCGGCTTGCCCGAGCTGCTCGACATGATTTTGCTGCAGGCCGAGGTGCTTGAGCTGAAGGCCAACCCCAAAGCCGTCGCCAGCGGTGTCGTCATCGAGTCGCAAATCGACGCCGGGCGCGGTGCGCTCGCCACTGTCATTGTGCAACGCGGCACACTTCGCGTCGGCGACGCGCTCGTGTGCGGCCCGCACTGGTGCAAAGTGCGCGCGCTCTTCGACGACCTCGGTCAACCGCTGAAAGAAGCCCCGCCCGCCTCACCCGTGCGTGTCATCGGCTGGAGCGGCCCACCCGAAAGTGGCGCCGCATTTTCGGCCGTCAAAAATGCCCGTGAGGCCGAAAATCTCGCCGAAGAAGAGGCGCAGCGGCTCAAAAAAGATTCCGCCGCCGCCCTCGCAGCTGTGCCGCAGGACGTGTCCGTCGAAAAGCTGTTCGCCAACATCGCCGCCGAGCAGCAAAAAGTACTCAAGGTTGTCGTCAAAACCGACGTCTTCGGCTCCACCGAGGCCGTGCGCCATGTGCTCGAAGGCATCAAAAGCGCCAAGGTCTCGCTCGACATCGTCTCGACCGATGTCGGCCTCGTCACCAAAAACGACGTGCTCATGGCCGGCGCGGCCGGCGCGGTCATCCTCGGTTTCAACGTCAAGCTGGAGAATGGAGTCACTCCACTTGCGAAGCACCATGGCGTCCGCATTGAGCTGTTTTCCATCATTTACGAGCTGGGGGACAAGGTCCGCGAGATGCTCGCCGACTTGCTCGAGCCCGACCTCAAGGAGACGAAGACCGGCGCAGCCGAGGTGCGCGCGACGTTTCCGCAAGGCAAGGGTTTTGTCGCCGGCTGTCTCGTCACCGAGGGCAAGATCACGCGCAACTCGTCCGCGCGCCTCCGCCGCAAGAGGGAAATTATCCACGAGGGCAAGGTCGCCACACTCAAGCGCTTCAAGGACGATGCGAGCGAGGTGCGTGCCGGCCTCGAGTGCGGCATCAAGCTCGGTGATTTCAACGGCTACGAGCCCGGCGACATCATCGAGTGCTACGAGATTGAGAAGGTCAGGGCTGCGCTCTGATTTCTATTTCCTATTGGTCATTGCCTATCGCCCATTGGGCCATTTCCAGCCACTGCCGCTGCGCGACTTGGAATGTCCCAATAAACAACCACCAATAACCCGTAGCCAATTTTACTCCCCCCCCGTGCCCACCGCCCGCACCCTCCGCCTGAACGAATTGCTCCAGCGTGAGCTGAGCGGTCTGCTGCGCCGGGAGCACCAGACGGAGGCTGTCGTGATCACCGTCACTTCCGTGGACGTAGCTCCCGACTTGAAATCCTGCAATGTCTATGTCGCCGTGACAGGAGATGACAAGACCGCCGAGGATCGGCTGGGCTGGCTGCGCCGGCAGGCCGCCGCGTTCCGCGCCGCACTCAGCCGTCGCATCGTGCTCAAGCATCTGCCGGCGCTCACCTTCGTCCCCGATACCGCCACGCCGCGAGGCAACCGCATCCTCGCCGTCCTCGACGAGATTGCAGCGAAAGAAAAAAACTCCAGCCTTGCGACGCCGGCCGTTGAGCAAACCGAATCCGGCGATTTCCCGTGAATTCTGCCGCCCAATTTTATCCCGCCTTTGCGGCGCGCTTCGCGGCGTTTGCCAGCGCGCTGCCCGCCGGGCGCTACGTGGTTGTTGGCCACGCGCGACCCGACGGCGATTGCATCGGCTCACAGGTCGCGCTCGCCCGAGCCCTTCGCGCGCCCGGCCGCGAGGTCGTCTGCGTCAACACTGATCCCGTGCCGCGCCGCCTAAAATTTTGCATTGGTGACACACCGTTTCTCCGCGCCACCGACCTGCCTGCCGGCGAATGGGCCGCGCTTTTTGTGGACTGTGCCGACCGGGCGCGCGCTGGCGACCGCCTCGCCACGCGCTTCCCCACACCGTTTGCCAGCTTCGACCATCACCTCTCGAATCCCATTTTCGGCACGCACAGCTTCGTTGACTCGGATTCCGCCGCCACTTGTGAGATTCTCGCCGGCCTGTTTCTCGATGCCGGCCTGCCCGTGGACGCAACCACGGCGAACGCACTCTACGTTGGCATCGCCACCGACACCGGCCAGTTCCGTTTTCATTCAACCACCCGGCGCACCTTCCTTCTCGCCGCCAATCTCGTGGCCCATGGAGCACAACCGGCCGCCGCCAGTGCCGAGCTCTACGAGCGCGAAACGGCCGGCAAGCTACAACTGCTGCAACGCTTCCTGGCCTCATTCCACCTTGAATGCGCCGGCCGTGTCTGCGTCGGCATCCTGCCCGCCGGCATTTACGAGGCGACTGGCACGCAGCCCGAGGACACCGAGGGCATGGTGGACTATGCGCGCGGCATCGACGGAGTGGATATCGGCGTGCTCATTGAGGAGCGTAGCGACGGCATCAAGGCCAGTCTAAGAGGCAAGGATCCGACGTTTCGTCTCGACCGTGTCGCCGCGCAGTTCGGCGGCGGCGGCCACGCCTGCGCCGCCGGTCTCAATGTGAAAGGCTCCACACTGGCCGATTTTCGCGCGCGCCTCGTCGCCGCGCTCGCCGCGCAGATCTCCTCCGTGGACACGGCCGATACCATCTCCTGATGCCCCTCGTCCCCGCCAAGGAGCTCAACGGCGTCCTGCTGCTCGACAAGCCGCCCGATCACACGTCGCACGATGTCGTCGCCCGCCTGCGCGGCATCCTCCACACGCGCCGCATCGGCCACGCCGGTACGCTCGACCCGATGGCCACCGGACTGCTTGTCATGCTCGTCGGCAAGGCCACCAGCCTCTCGCAATACCTGATGAGCGCCGACAAAACCTACGTGGGCACCATCGAGCTCGGCAAGACGACCAACACGCAGGACGCCGAGGGCGAAGTCATGGAAACGCGCCCCGTCCCGCCGCTCACCGAAGCCGAGGTAAGCGCCGCGCTCGCCACGTTCCTTGGCGACCAATACCAGATGCCCCCGATGTTTTCCGCCGTGAAGATCAAGGGTGTGCCGCTCTACAAAAGCGCGCGCAAGGGCGAGGAGATCGTGCGCGAGCCGCGTTTCATCCGTGTGATGGAGTTCGCGCTCACGAGCTGGGCCTCGCCCGTGCTCGGCATCAGCCTCCGCTGCACCAAAGGCACTTACGTCCGCACGCTCGCGCACGACCTCGGCACGAAGCTCGGCTGCGGCGCGCACCTGAAAACCCTCCGCCGCACCCGCTCGGGCAATTTCGATGTGGCGCAGGCCCTGACGCTGGAGCAGGTGGAAAAACTCACGCCGCCCGAGCTGGAAAAAATCCTCATCCCCGCCCACATCGCCCTTCCGCCCTTGACCGCCGTGGCGAGCGCGCCCGCCGCGCCGTCCTCGTAGGGCCGGCCCTCACGGCCGGGCCGCTTCCTTTCCGTCGTCTCTGCGTCCGCAAAATTTACCAAGGCTGGCTGCGGTTCAGAAAGGCATGTCTTCATCGTCGTTTGTTGGCCGAGCAGCAAACCACCGCGCGGATGCCGGGCAAGCGGGTAAATTTGGCTGACGGCAGACTCCCCCGCACATGCGAAAAATTCCTGTCCCTCACCGCGCTTCTCCTGTCTCCTGCCTCCCGCGTGACCCAGCCCGCCCAATTTTCCAACCTCGCCGCCGCCGGCGCCGCGTTGCCGCCCGCGCGGCCGCTGCACCTCGCCCTCGGGATGTTCGACGGCGTCCACCTCGGCCATCGTGCCGTCATTGACGCCGCCGTGCAGTCGGCCCGCCGCAGCGGCGGCCTCGCCGCGGTGCTCACCTTCTGGCCGCACCCCAGCGCGCTCTTCCGCCCCGACGCGCAGGTGCGGCTCATCATGGACGCCGCGACTCGCGCCCGCGCGCTCCTCGCGCTCGGCGTGGACGCGGTCATCACCCAGCCCTTCACGCCGGAATTCGCGCGCATCGCGGCGGAGGGTTTTTTGACGCACGTCCGCGACCACCTGCCACAGCTTGTCGCTGTCCATGCCGGCGAAAACTTCCGTTTCGGCCAAGGCCGCCGGGGCGACATCGCGCTGCTCGTCGGCCTGGGGCGGCAGCTCGGCGTACAGGTGTACAGCGCGCCACGCGTCAATTTCAACGGCGACCCCATCAGCAGCTCGCGCATCCGCACTAGCCTCGCCGCCGGTGAAATTGCGGCCGCCAACGCGATGCTCGGCCGCACCTATGCGGCCGAGGGCCTGGTCACGCCCGGCCGCCAGCTTGGCCGAACTCTCGGCTTCCCCACGCTCAATCTAGCGTGGACCCCCGACCTCGCGCCGCGCCACGGCGTCTATACCGTGCGCGTGACCGGCGCGAAATCTCCCAAGCCGCTTACTGCCGTCGCCAACTACGGCCTGCGCCCGACCGTAGAAAACGCCGCCGCCACATCGTTACTCGAAATCCACATTCTCGGCGAATGCCCATTCTTCACGGGCGACGCGATCACCGTCGAGTGGCTGCACTTCCTCCGCCCCGAACAAAAATTTGCCAATGTGTCCGATCTCCGCGCCCAG
>CAIQBC010000292.1 GCA_903869955.1 uncultured Opitutia bacterium | reverse complement strand
GGCTCAGGGACTCCGGTCCGGCGAGCCGTTGCCGGATAAAATTGCTGCCGATGAAACCGCAGCCGCCCGTGTCGAGGAGATTCATGGCGCGGGCGGGGGCGGGCGCGCTCAGGCGTTGGCCTCGACGGCGGCGGCGCGGAGGGCGCGCCAGCGGGCAAGCACACGGCGGTGGATGTCGTCGGGCGCGAGCCCGTGCGTGGCGCGCAGCGCGGCGGCATCGTTGCCGTGCCCGACAAACTGGTCCGGCCAGCCGATGCGCTCGACGGCACAGGCACAGTCGGCGTCCTGGAGCGCTTCCAGCACCGCGCTGCCAAAGCCGCCCGCGAGCACATGGTCCTCCAGTGTGACGAGCAGGGGCACGCAGGCGGCGTGGCTCAGGAGCAGCGCGCGGTCGAGCGGCTTGGCGAAGCGGGCGTTTACCACGCCGACGGACAGGTTTTCCTCGGCCTCGAGGCGTGCGGCGAGCTGGAGCGCGTCGGCAATCATCGGGCCGAGCGCCCAGAGCATGAGGTTCGAGCCCTGACGCAGCACCTCCGCCTGGCCGATGGGCAGCGCGGCGGGCTGGGCCTTGATTTTCACCCCGACGCCGGGGCCGCGCGGGTAGCGGATGAACGCTGGGCCATCGAGCCGCAGGCCGGTGTGCAGCATGTCCACGAGCTCGTCCTCGTCCTTCGGCTGCATCACGACGGCATTCGGCACGCAGCGCAGATAGGCGAGGTCGAAAAGGCCGTGATGCGTCGGGCCGTCGTTGGGCGAAAGGCCGGCGCGGTCCAGGCAAAACGTCACGGGCAGATTTTGCAGCGCGACGTCGTGGATGATCGGATCGTAGGCCCGCTGGAGAAAGGTCGAGTAGATCGCGACCACGGGCCGGAAGCCTTTCGTGGCCAGCCCGGCGGCAAACAGCACGGCGTGCTCCTCGGCGATACCCACATCAAAAAATTGCCGGGGGCACGCAGTCGCGAGGTGGGTGAGCCCGGTGCCGCTGGGCATCGCGCCCGTGATGCCGACCACCCGCGCGTCGGCCGTCGCGAAGCGCGCGAGCGCGCGGCCGAACACGTCCTGATAGCTGGGCGCGGCACCGGGGGCGGCCTGGGTGCTCTCGCCCGTGGCCGGGTCGAACGGGCTGGCCCCGTGAAATTTTTCGGGCGAGCTGAGGGCGGCGTCGAGACCCCGGCCTTTCTTGGTGAGCACATGGAGCAGCACCGGCGTTTCGCACTGCCGGGCAAACTCGAGGTTTTTTGTCAGCTCGTCGAGGTTATGGCCGTCAATCGGGCCGAGGTAACGCAGGCCGTATTTTTCAAACAGCGAGGACTCGACAAAAAAATCCTTCGTCTCGCGCTTCCATTTCAGGTAAAGCCGGTTCAGCCCGACCCCAACGGCGAAGCTCTTGAAGAACGCGTCGAGCCGGCGGTGCAACCGGTTGTAGGTCGTGCTCGTGCTGAGGCGGTTGAGGTAGTGGGCCATCGCGCCGACGTTCTTGGCGATGGACCACTCGTTGTCGTTGAGGATGACGATGAGCCGCTTCGTGGAGGAGACGACGTTGTTGAGCGCCTCCATCGTGATGCCGCAGGTGAAGGCCGCGTCGCCGCAGATGGCGACGACATGCTCGTCGGAGCCGCGCAGGTCGCGGG
>CAIQBC010000291.1 GCA_903869955.1 uncultured Opitutia bacterium | reverse complement strand
CCGCTCGCGCAGCAGCGCGGCGGCGCCCGGCAAGCGGGGGCGCTTCCCGACGGTGGCCCGCGTCTCCAGCGCCTCCGCAACGCCGCCATCACCCTCCTGCAATCACCCGAGTATCAGCTCTGCTAGCCCGCCATCCGCCTATCCCGCCTTTCGCGCCCCGCCCGCCGCCATGAAAACGCCCTTCACCTCCCTGCCTGTCACGCGCCGCGAGTTTTTCCGCTGGGGTGGCCGTGGCATCGGCCTGCTCGCGTTCAGCCGGTTCGCGCCATCCTTCCTCGTCCAGTCCGCGCTCGCCGCCACCCCGGCACCGGAGAAAGACCGCAGCATCCTGGTGCTCGTCCAGCTCGCCGGCGGCAACGACGGCCTGAACACCGTGATCCCCTATGAGGACGCGGATTACTACCGCCTGCGCCCGACCCTTGGCATCGCCAAGGCCGACGTGCTCCCGCTCAACGCGACGCTCGGCCTCAACCCCGCCTGTGCCGCGATGCATGAGATGTTCAAGGCCGGCAAGCTCGGCATCGTCCAAAACGTCGGCTACCCGAACCCCAATCGCAGCCATTTCCGCTCGAGTGAAATCTGGGAGACCGCGAGCCGCAGTGAAGAGTTTCTCCCCACGGGCTGGGTCGGCCGCTACCTCGACAACGCCTGCGCGGGTGCCCCGGCCGGCGCGGGCGCGGACCCCGTCGCCGTCCACGTCACCGGCGAGACACCGCAGTCGTTCATGGCCGCCGACTCGCACCCCACCTTCGGCCTCAGCCCCAACGGTGGCGGCCGCGCCCAGCAGCGCGAGAACCTCGCGCTCCTCGAAAAGCTCGCGGCGCACGGCGACCACGACGGCCACTCCAACGCCTCCTTCCTCCGCGCCACCGTGATGGACGCGCTCGTCACCGAGCAGAAAGTGCAGGGCATCCTCGGCCGTTACCAGCCGAGCGCGGGCGCGGCCTATCCCGGCACGCCGCTTGCGTCGGCGCTGCACAATGTCGCCGCGCTCATCGCCGCCGGCCTCTCGACCCGCGTGTATTTTGTGCAGCTCGGCGGCTTCGACACCCACAGCAACCAGACCGGCACGCACACCAACAACCTCCGCACGCTTTCCGAGGCGCTCGCCGCCTTCCAAAAAGACCTGGAAGGGAAAAACCTCGACTCACAGGTGCTCACGATGACGTTCTCCGAGTTTGGCCGCCGCCCGAGCGAGAACCAAAGCCGCGGCACCGATCACGGCACGGCCGCCCCGCTCTTTGTGATGGGCTCAAAGCTTAAAAGCACGCTCCACGGCACCGCGCCCGCGCTCGGCAACCTCCCGAAAAACCAAGATCTCACCTACAGCACCGATTTTCGCCAAGTCTACGCGACGGTGCTCGACCAGTGGCTTGAATGCCCCGCCGAAAAGATTCTCGGCACGGCTTACAAGCCTCTCGGCTTCATCTGATGCCGATGACTTTGGGCGCGGCGAAAGGCGCGGTGAGAGTGGTGTTAGCCGCAGACATTGCGAGCCGGGAGGGATACGCGCGTAACAATGATCCAACTTCGGCGTCACTTGAACGCAACCGCCCATGCCGCGCCGTAAGCTCCAATTTGTTTTGATGGGGGTCATCGTGATGCTCGCCTGCCTGAGCCTCGATTGGGCCTTGGGACCGTTTTTTTCGCCACCGCAAGGTTTGTATGATGGAAATGAAGCGCATCTCATCGCCAGCCGGTATCCGCACCACTTGATTGATCCGGCATGGGTGGATTCGAACACGTTTTTCTGGGGCCAATGGGAAATGTTTGCGCGCCTTGCCGTCGTCGCGGTTGGCACCCTCGGCCTGTTTCTTTGTTCCTGTGTCATTACGGCAACGGTCACAACCGGACTGCGTGGAAACCTTCGAGTGCTGTTGTTGGCACCTGGGGCGACCCCGGTGTTCTTCGGTTTGTTGGAGTTTCTCGTCCATGGTGAAAGAAATCCCGTCCCGTCCGTCGTCCGGCTCGCGTTTTTCCCAAGCCTGTTCCTGTTTGTTATTATGGCCGTCGTTCAGTTCATCGCGTGGCAGTTTGCGCGGCGAGAGCACCACCGGCTCATGCTGGCTTATTGTTGCAGCCTGCTGATTTTTGCCGGCTGTTATGCGGTTGTGACCTACCTCGGCCGGGTCGCTGTTCCGATTCCGCCACCGAATGTCGTATATATGGGCGGGCCAACCAATGCAGCCTGGGACGCTTTCCTAATCGTTGCCTGGCCCGGCCTTTTTTTGCTGGCACCTATGGCGGCGGCGTCCTGGCCATTCCTGCGCGGCAAAAATTCCGTGGCGTAGATTTTCACCCGACCGCCTTGAACTCTGCCGGCAGCGGGGCTTGCGCGAGGAAGCGGTGCGGACGGCCGTGCCATTCGTAGTCGAAGCTCGTCTCGGCCGAGTGCAGGAACATCCGCTTCGCGCCGCCGGCCTTGAGGAACGCGCGGTTTTTTATGAAGTCGCCGTAGGTCAGGTCGCCGACGACGGGCAGGTAGCGCTTCGCACATTGCACGCGAAGCTGGTGGCTGCGACCGGTACGCGGCTCGAGCTGGAGGAGCGCGCGCGTCGGGCCGGAGCGGCTGCGCCAGAGCAACGTCATCTTCGTCTCGGTCGGCAGGCCGCCGCCGCCGCCGGCCCGGATTTGTCCGCCGGCCTTCTCAACCTTCAACCAGTCGCGCCACAGATCCTCCGCCCGCACGGTGGTGCCGAAAACGAGCGCGTGGTAAATTTTACGGACGCGTTTGCGCTGAAACAGCTCGCGAATGGCGGCCGCGAGCGCGGCGTCGGCCGCAACCAGGATCACACCCGAAGTCGCGGCGTCGAGGCGGTTGAGCAGGTGCAGCCGCACGGGGGCGGTCGCGCCAGGCGGAGTCCACTCGTAGCGCTCCTCCGCCAGCGCATAGCTGGCGGCGAGCAGTGCGTGGCGGTCGGTGCCGGGCAAGTCCTCGTTCGGATGCGAGCGGACGCCGGCCGGCTTGGCGAGGGCGCCGAGGCCGTTGGCGTCGTGGGTGAGCACCTCGACGCCGGGCCCAAGCGGCAGGCTGGTCCAAAATTTTGCGGCGGTTCCCATGGTTTTATTCGTAATAAAATTCAAACGTCAGTTCCTGTGTATCGCCGAGCGTGGCGACCATGTCGGCCGACCACGCGCCATAGGGGGCGGGGACGACAATGCCGCTGACACACGCGGCCCGCGCGTCGTCGTTGCCATTGCCGGTCACGGAAACGATCTCCGCAATCTCGCCACGCGCGTTCAGCCGGAACGCGACCTGCACCCGCGTGTTGCGATCGGGATAGACGCTGCTTTGTTCGACGATGCGGTGCCATTGCACGTCCACCGAGTCAATGAGCCGCTGCAAGTATTCACCGTAGCTGCTCCACTTGGCGTCGTAGGCGGTTATGCCGGTGTGCTCGGCGCTGGTAAAGTTGTTCAGCAGCGGCGACGGACGCGCCCGCACGGCGGTGGTCGCGAGCTGCGGGCGCGGCTGCGGGCGG
>CAIQBC010000290.1 GCA_903869955.1 uncultured Opitutia bacterium | reverse complement strand
CAGTACCTCCGCCTCCTCTATGCCCGTCTGGGCGTCCAGCACCACCCCGACACCGACAAACCCGTCACGCCCCTCTCGCCGGGTGCATTGAAAGAACTGCTCGCCCGCGTCCTGACGACACCCGCCGCCCGCCGCGCACAACACCTCTACCTCTGCGCCCCACTCATCCGTGGACGCAAAGGCCACCACCAGCCCATCGCCACCTGGATCGCGAACCAAGGTTATCCTCTTCTACGCGCCGATGGCCGCCTCATCCGCATCTCTGCCTTCCAGAAACTCGACCGCTACCGCGAACACGACATTGAAGTGGTGGTTGCCGACCTCAAGCAGCCAACCCAAGAACCAAAACCAAAAACTCAAAGCCCAAGCGCCACCCTCGACCTCGCCCTCCACATCGGCAAAGGCGCCTGCTTTCTGCTCACCGAACGCAACGCCATCCTTTCTTGGTTCTCCACCACCCGCACCGACATCGAAACCGGCGAAAGCTTCCCGGCGCTCGACCCGAAAAACTTTTCCTTCAATTCCCCGCGTGGCTGGTGCCGCGCCTGCCGCGGACACGGTCGCGTCTTCCCGTGGATGCTTGTTCCTGCTGACGACGAAACCCATGATGACGCTGCCGTCCGCCTGCGTGAGCTCGGAGTGGACTCTGCCGACGACCTCTCCGCCTCCGGCACACCCTGCCCCGATTGCCACGGGGCGCGCCTAAATCGCGTCGGTCGCGCCGTGAAGCTCCACTTCCGCCCCAGTCCAAAATCTTCACCGGCGCTTTCCCTCCCTGCCCTCCTCGCTTCCACCCCCGCGCAACTCCTCGCACAGCTTGGCGCCCTTGCTCTCGACGCACGCGGCCAGCTCATCACCCAGGACATTGTACCGCAAATCGCCGCGCGACTTCGCTTCCTCGACCACGTCGGCCTCAGCTATCTGTCGCTCGACCGCCCCACTGAGACGCTCTCCGGCGGCGAAGCCCAGCGCATCCGGCTCGCCGCACAACTCGGCACAAATCTCGCCGGCGTCCTCTATGTGCTCGATGAGCCAAGCATCGGGCTCCACGCGTGCGACAACGACCGCCTCATTGCCACGCTCCAGTCGCTTCGCGCGAAGGGCAACACCCTTCTTGTCGTCGAGCATGACGACGAACTCATGGCCCGCGCCGACCGCATCATTGACCTCGGTCCCGCCGCTGGCATCCACGGTGGCGAGCTCCTCGCCCACGGCACCCCCGCCGAAATTCGCCGTAGCGAAAAATCCTTGACCGGCCTTTTCCTTGCTAAGGGCATCACCCACCCGCTCCGCGGCAGTTACCGCTCTGTAAGGCGGCCGCCTGCGGGCAAGCCGCTGCGAATGCCGCGGGCGACGAGCGCCCACGCTGAAACGAAACAACCGCCTCCGGAGGCATGGCTTACGCTCACAGCCACGTCGTTCCGCAATCTCAAATCCATCGCCCTGCGTCTCCCGCTTGGCCGTCTGATCATGGTTGCCGGTCCGAGCGGGGCCGGCAAATCCACCCTTTTCCGCGACCTCCTGTACCCCGCGGTCACCCATGCGATCAAGGTCCAGAAAAAAAACCTTACCGGCCGCGCTTTCGTCAAAGCCACCGGTTTCACTACATCCGACCGTTTGCTTTCAACGCTCAATTCACAACCGTTTGCGGAGTTGCGCGGCGCAAATGTCTTCCGCTCTGTCATCGAGGTAGACCAGTCCCCCATCGGTAAAACTCCGCGCTCCACCCCAGCGACCTATCTCGGTATCTTTGACCTCATCCGCCAGTTCTTCGCCACGCTGCCCGAGTCAAAGATCCGCGGCTACACCGCCGGACGCTTTTCCTTCAACACCGCCGGCGGACGCTG
>CAIQBC010000289.1 GCA_903869955.1 uncultured Opitutia bacterium | reverse complement strand
TGAAATCAAGATCAACGGCCAGCCCGCCAAGCTCACCTCCCCGCGCGCCGCCGTGCGACACGGCCTCGCGTTTTGCTCCGAGAACCGCAAGGCCGAGGGCATCCTGCCCAATCTCTCCGTCCGCGAGAACCTCATCCTCGCGTTGCAGGCCAAGCGCGGCGCGTGGCGCGCGTTGTCCCGCGCCGAGCAGGAAAAACTCTGCGCGCATTACATCTCCGCGCTCCGCATCAAAACGCCCGGCCCGACACGCCGATCAAAAATCTCTCCGGCGGCAACCAGCAGAAAGTCCTCCTCGCCCGCTGGCTCGCCACCCAGCCCACGCTCATCATCCTCGACGAGCCCACGCGCGGCATTGACATCGGCGCGAAGGCCGAGATCGAGCAGCTCGTGGAAAAGCTCCGCGCCGACGGCCTCGCCGTGCTCTTCATTTCGTCGGAAATCGAGGAGGTCGCGCGCGTCAGCACGCGCGTCACTGTGCTGCGTGAGCGGCGCAAGGTCGCCGAACTGGCCGGGACGGAGATCACCTTGCCCCGCCTCATGCACGCGATGGCGGGAGGCCACGTGGCCCATGAGTGAGCCGCGCCCCAGTTTCTGGCGGCGCTCGCCGGCGGTCGGGCCGCTGGCAGGCCTGCTGCTGCTGCTCGCCATCAATGTGGTGGACGGGTTCCGGCACGACCGGAACTTTCTCGCCCTCACCTTCCATGACGGCCGCTTCGACAGCCCGGTCATCGACATCTTCAAGAACGGGAGCTATGTCATGGTGCTCGCGCTGGGGATGACGCTAGTCATCGCCACCGGCGGCATTGACCTCTCGGTCGGCGCGGGGATGGCCGTGATCGGCGGGCTGGGCGCGACCATGCTGGCTGGCGGCCATTCGGTGGCGGCCATGCTGGCGGTGTCGGCTGGCGTGGCGCTCTCCTGCGGGCTGGTCAACGGCCTCCTCGTCGCCGGCGCGCGCATCCAGCCCATCGTGGCTACGCTCGCGCTGATGGTCGCCGGCCGTGGCATCGCCCAGCTCGTCACCCACGGCAACGTCGTCATCCTGCCGAAAGACAAGTTTGATGATCTCTTCCACGGCATCGTCTGCTGGCTGCCGCTCGCCCCGTTGCTCGTGACCTCGCTCTACCTCGCGGTGTGGGCTTGGCTGCGGCGCAGCGCCGCCGGGCTGTTCTTCGAGGCGGCGGGCGACAACGAGACCGCCAGCCGTTTCGCCGGCCTCGCCACCGGCCGCGTGCGCTGCCTCGCCTACGCCCTTTGCGGCTTGGGTGCGGGCCTCGCCGGGCTCATGAAGATTTCCGACATCGGCTCCGCCGACCCGTTCAAGATGGGCGACACCATCGAACTCGACGCCATCTTTGCCGTCGTTGTCGGAGGCACCGCCCTCTCCGGCGGGCGCATCTGCCTGCTCGGCACTTACCTCGGCGCGCTCATGCTGCAAACCCTGACGATCACGATGCAATACGTGGGCGTCCCGCCCGCGATCGCGCCCATGCCCAAGGCCGTCGTCATCATCGCGGTCTGCCTCATGCAGTCCGCGGTGACCCGCCGCTGGTTCGCGCGCCTCACCTCAAGGAGCCCCGCGCCTGGGGTGCGCCCCGTCGAACCATGAGCCCGCGTCTCCAAAGCCGCCTGCCGCTCCTCGTGACGGCGACCATCCTTCTGCTGCTGTTTGCCACGGCCAGCGTGACGTATCGGTATTTTTTTTCGGCGGGCAATGTCGTCAACATTTTCACCGCCCAGTCCAGCGTCGGCATCCTGGCCGTGGGCCTGACCCTGGTGATTTTTGCGGGCGGCATTGACCTGTCCGTCGGCGCGGTGGCCGCTTTCTCCACGATCCTTGTGGCGACGCTCGTGGAGAAACACGGCGTCCATCCCGCACTCGCCGCGCTCTTTGCTCTCGCCGCGGGCGCGGCGTTTGGCGCGGGCATGGCGGCGATCATCCAGATTTTCCAGCAGCCGCCATTTCTCGTCACCCTGGCGGGGATGTTCTTCGCGCGCGGGGCCGCGTTCTGGATCAGCACCGAAAGCATCGAGATCAAAAACCCGCTCCACCAGCGGCTGACGGACTTCACCGTGCAGGGCGGCGACGTGACGTTTCACCCACTCCCGCTGCTCATCTTCGTCGCCGTGCTCCTCGCGGGCCATGTGCTCGCGCACCACACGCGGTTCGGCCGCAACCTGCTCGCCATCGGCGGCAGCGAGCAGTCGGCGCTGCTGATGGGCCTGCCCGTCGGCGCCAGCAAGATCGCCGCCTACACCCTCTGCGGCGCGACGGCCGCGCTCGCCGGCGTCGTCAACACGTTCATCACCGGCTCGGGCAACTCCACCTTCGGCGTCGGGCTGGAGCTCGACGCGATCGCGGCGGTGGTGATCGGCGGCACCCTCCTGACCGGCGGACGCGGCCAGATGCTGGGCACACTTTGCGGCGTGCTCATCCTCGGCACGATCAAGTCCGCGATAGATTTCGACGGACGCCTCGACCCGGCGTGGACCCGCATCATCATCGGCGCGCTGCTGCTTGGCTTCATCCTCTTGCAGCGGCTGTTGCTCCGCCGGCTGGAGCGCGGGTAGGACGCCGTCGCTGGAGTTTCCCCGCAGCGCCACGCCCCCGGCGGCTCCCATTGACCGACCGCCGCACCGCTAAAACCACCCTGCCCTCGCCCCCACCCCGTTCCGACCGTCTGCTTGGTTTGCGCGATACCGGCCGCCGTTGGCCTGTACTGAGGGGCATCTCGGTTTTGGTGGCAGCCGGTTCCGATCCGGCCTCGACCGTGACCAACCCTCCCGCTTGGCCGGCCCCTACCCTGCCGGCGGCTGGCCCGGCTCCGAAAAATCCCCGCCCGCCCTTGCCAAACGGGCTGCGCCCGCCCACTTTCCTCGGCCCATGCACTTCGACAACCTCCAGCCCCGCCTCGCCCAATCGCCCGCCCCTCGCGCCGCCGACGACGATGATGACGACCAGCAGTCTGACGCTGCCGTGAAAAAATCAGCCGCCCCGGTCGGCGCGATCATTCAGAAAAAATTTCTGGCGCAGCGAAAAATTTTCCTCTGGGGCCCCGTCACCGACGAGTCCGCCAAGGACATCACCGAGAAATTGCTCCATCTCGAGAGCACCGGCCCCGGCCAGGACATCACCTTTTACATGAATACGCCCGGCGGCTCCATCACCGCCGGCATGGCCGTCTACGACACGATGCGCCTCATCTCCTCGCCCATCACCATTGTCGTCACCGGCATGGCCGCCTCGATGGGCAGCATCCTCCTCTGTGCCGCCCCCAAGGGGCGCCGCCTGATTTTCCCCCACGCGCGCGTGCTCATCCACCAGCCGCTCATCACCGGCCGCATGGTCGGCCCCGCAACCGACATCAACATTCAGGCCAAGGAAATGGAAAAACTCCGCGCCGAGCTGAACGAGATCATCGCCACCGCATCGGGCCAGCCGCTGGAAAAAGTCACCCGCGACAGCGACCGCGATTTCTACCTCAATGCGCAGGAAGCCATCGCCTACGGCCTCGCTGACAAGATCGTGGAGAAGCTGTGAGCCCCGCCCGGTCGGTCCAGGGCGGGCCGGCCAACCGCGCAATCTTTCCGGTGCGTGTTCTCATGGTGTTTCCTCGTGTTTGGTTTTCTTGATACCGCACTCCGCCTCCTGACTCCTGGACATGGCTGCCTCAAGGAGGCATCGGGCCGGCACCATCATCCTCCAAGGTTTCGTGGGTGAACATAAACCGGACGATTTCCATGATCTTGGTCCGGCTCGGACCATTCAAATCTGGAACGTGGGTGCGCATCGGACAGGGTCACACGGCAGGCAAGCCGGTGCTCAACTGCGACCGTAATCAGAGCGCACACCAGCTTTCCCTTTCGCGGCCTGCCGGGCAAATTTCTGGCGTGCCCATTGCTCATGGGCGATACACGCGATCAATGCCAAGGCAAACCCGCCAACCGCACCAATCGCCATCCATCTGACCACCCACTGATTAAATTCAGCCGTGGACAGGTGGTGCCGCCAAATGCGAGAGCTCGAACCGACCAACCCGTAGGCATCAAGCAACTCATAGCCCGACCCGATCAAAGCCGCGAGCACACATCCGAAAACGTAGGAAAAGCATCGTTTCCACCACGATTCCGGGGCTTCGGGGGGATTCGAAACCGCCTCGAAATTTTTGAGCGGTGGGAGCTGTCCATCCATGGAATCCAAAGTGCCGAGTGCCCGGGCTAGGTCAAGTTCTGTCGCCCGACGAGCAAGGTCCGAGCCCACTCACTCGTCGCCGCCTGACGCACCTGTCTACCTCGCCCATCTTTGTCGGCGAGGCTTGCGCCGCGCTCCAGCAGCAACCTGATAATACCCTCCTGTTGCTGGTGTGCGTGCGGCGAGCCGCTCCCTCCTCGCCCGGTTGTCTGAACGGCGAGGTGCAGGGGTGTCGCCCCGGCCTGGTTTGGCGCTCTCGGGTTTGCGCCACCATCCAACAACGCCCGGACCGCAGGCAACGACCGCGTTCGCACCGCTCGGTGCAGAGGCCCCACGCCGCTCTTATCCAAGGCGTCGGGATCCGCGCCAACCGACAAGAGGTATGCGATGATCTCCACCTGTGCCGTCGGTTCCCAGCGGTTGGTGTCTGCGGCGTAGTGCAGGGGTTGGGCGCCGCGGCGATTCTTCGCGCGCCAATCCGCCCCGTGGGCAACGAGGAGTTCGGCGATGGGAGGCCGAAACGCGGCGGCTGCGATATGAAGGGCGGTATCGCCAGCGTATAGGTAATGAGCGATCCCGGTGAGAAAGAAGCCGGCCGCGTTCTGGCGGGTGGCGCCAACTTCAGCCGGCGCGGTAGCCCAAGCGGGATTTGCCGCCAAACGGCGAGACACCTCGTCAATGCTGCCATTCGCGACGAGTCGAACGAAATCAAGAAAGACTGGCTTCCCCTTTGGCATCGGCTGCTTTCGGCTAGGCGCGCGTAAACGGCTTTACTCGCCGGACTTCTTCTCGGCCGCTGGGGCGGACTTGCCGTCCGGGATGACGATCACGCGGCTGACGCGAGACGCGCCGAGGTAGCTTTTGGCGAGAGCCGTGAGCTCGGCGGTCGTGATGGCCTCGTTGTCGGCGTAGCGGGAGCGGCACCAGTCGAGGACTTCGGGCCGCTCCTGGGCCCTGGCGAGGACGTTGCCGAGCCAGTAGCCGTTAGTGCGGGCAGATTCACGGAGCGAGGTGAGCACGGGCTTTTTCGCGCGGTCGAGTTCCTCCTCGGTGACGCCTTTCTCGGCGAGGTCATTCGCGATGCTGACAATGATGTCGGCGACTTGTTTGGCCCGGGATGGATCGACGGTGACGCCGGCCTGAATGCAACCGTAGTCGGGATAGATGTCGCCCGCGCTGCTGCCGGCGCTGGGGTTGTAGGCGTCGCCGAGTTCTTCGCGCACTTTCACGCGGAGGCGGTCGGAGAAGACCTCGGCGAGCATGTTCATGCGGCGGGCAAGCTTGATTTCGCGTGCGTCGGTGGTCGGCCAGTAGAGCGCGACCACACCTTTCGGGATTTCAGTGGGGATCGCGAAGTCGCGGGCGAACGGGGTGGCGGGAAACCTGACCTGACGGAGCTCATTGAGCGGGGGTCTGGCCTCGCGCTTCGGCAGCGCGCCGAAGGTGCGGGCGACGGCGGCGATGGTCGCGGCGAGGTCCATGTCGCCGACGATGGCGATCTCGATGGCGCCGTGCGCGCGGTCGGCGGCGGTCCATTCCTTGACCTCATCGAGGTTGCGCTTGAGCAGTTCTTCCTTCGGAGGAAGACCGAAACGCGGGTCGCCGCTGGTGAGCAGCGAGCCGACCACCAGGCTGAAAGGCCCGTCGGGCGTGTGCTCGAACCCGAGGTAGGTTTGTTCGATGCTTTTCAGCGCCTGGCGCGCGGCTTCGGGGCGGAAGCCGGGATCGGTGAGCAACGCGGCGAGCAATTGCATTTCAAGGAGGAGATCCTCGCGGTTGGTGCCGCCTGAGACGGAGAAGGCGTCGTTGCCGACACCGAAGCCGCCGCCGACGGTCTTGCCAGCGAGAATGCGCTGGAGGTCGTCGATGCTGTGCCGGCCGAGGCCGCCAGCAATATAGGTCATGCCGACATAGGTCGCGAGGCCGCGCTTGTCCTTGGGTTCGGTGAGCTGGCCGTTGCCGATGCGGGCGCTGATGAGGATGCGGTTGGCTTCGAAATCGGTTTTCTTGAGATTGAGGCGGACGCCGTTTTCGAAGGCGACGAGGGTGACATCGAGGTCGGCGACGTGCTCGCGCTGCGCGACTTTGCCGGGTGCGCCAAAATCGGTGTAGGCCCATTTCAGCTCGGCGATCGCCCCGGGGGCGGTGACGGCAACGGCGCGGGATTTTTCGTAAACGGATTTGATGGCCGCGGAGGCCAGGTCGTTTGCCTCGGTCGTCATCATGGCGGCGGTGACGCCGATCTTGGCATTACCGGTGACCGAGATGAGGCGGTGCTTCGGGCTCCAGGCTTCGCGCAGCGCGGCGAGGCAGTCGGCGACGGTGATTTTCTCGATGGCGGGAACATAGAAGTCGAGGTCTTCCTCAGGGCTGGTGAAGACGGTGCGTTCGATGATGGTGTCGGCGATCGTGTCGGCGATACCCTCGGAGCGGCGGGTGGCGGCGGACTTCACGGCCTGCTGGAGGGCGTTGCGTTCATTGGCGACCCACTCCTGCAGTTCCGCAGGCTGGAAGCCGAACTCCAGGGCGCGGCGCAGCTCCTGGTCGGCGACGCCGAGGGCGGCCTGCCATTGGTCAGCGCGGCAATTGAGGCCGATGGAGGTCGAGCGGTAAAAATCATAGCCCTCGCCAGCGCCCGCGCCGCCG
>CAIQBC010000288.1 GCA_903869955.1 uncultured Opitutia bacterium | reverse complement strand
GACGTTCACGGGCAGACCGCTCTCATACTCGGTCATCGTCGCGTAGTAGAGATCAAGTTTTTTGCCCCGGGCGAAGCCGTTGAAATCGTCCGTCACAAACGCCCGCGTAATCTCGCGCGGGCGGTCACCCCGGTAGTTGTAGAACAGCACCGCGTCGCCGTCGCCGATGGTCGCGACCGGCTTTCCGTCCGCGCCGACGATGGCGGTCGCCGCGACAAACTCGTCGCCGTTCTGCGTCGGGCTGAGCGGGTGCGCGTAATAGTTTTCCACGGCCGCCTCGGCGCTCGGCGCGGTCGCCGCGATCGCGCGGCCCGTGAGCAGGTCGTAGGCTTTTTGCACGCGCTCCCAGCGGTTGTCGCGGTCCATCGCCCAAAAACGTCCGCAGACCGTGGCGATTTTCCCGACGCCGATACTTTTGCACTGCGCCTCGACCTGCCGGATATAGCCGAGGCCGCTCTGCGGCGGCGTGTCCCGTCCGTCGGTGAACGCATGGATGAACACCTGGCCGGTACCGAGGCCGTCCTCCTTTGCCTGCCGCAAAATCCCGTAGAGATGCTCCAGCATCCCGTGGACGCCCGCGTCGCTCACGATGCCCATGAGATGCAGCTTTGCGCCGGGACTCGACTTCACGCGGGCGACGGCCGCGCGCCAGACAGGGTTGGTCGCAAGGCGTTTTTCGGAGAAGAGCTTGTTCAAGCGCACCAGCTCCTGGTCCACGATGCGGCCCGCACCGATGTTCTCGTGGCCCACCTCGCTGTTGCCCATGACCCCATCAGGCAGGCCCACATCAAGGCCGCTGGCGGCGACGAGCGTGCGCGGCCAGCGCGCGTGGAGTGCGTCGTCGCACGGCTTGCGCGCGAGGACGGTGGCGTTGCACGCGTCCTGCGACGGGTCGGGATTCTTGCCCCAGCCATCACGGATGACGAGGAGGACGGGCAGACGGGAAGTGCTCATGAAAAATGATGGATTATGAACCGCCAGCCTCACGCAAAAACGACCGGCTGCAAGCCCGGCGCAAAGCATGTGCTTGACCATTTTTCCGAAAAACCGCCTCATCCGACCACCTCGCCTTCCATGAAAATCCTGCCCCGCGTCAAACCCTTCCTGTTTCTCGCCAGCCTCGCCCTCGCCGCCGCCACCGCGCCCGGTGCGGCTCCGACGGCACCGGCCGCCCCCACCACTCCGGTCGCTCCCGGCTCAACCACCAGCGCTGGCGGAGTGGTTAAATCCATCTTCGCCCAGATGCCCGACGGCAGCGACATCGAGGCTTACACGCTCACCAACAAAAAAGGTATGACGGCCAAGGTCATCACGCTCGGCGCCATCGTCGCCGAGCTGAACGTCCCGGACAAGGCCGGTGCCTTCGTCAACGTCGTCAAGGCCGTACCCGCCAACGCCACCCAGGCCATGCGTGGCCAGACCGCCGCCGTACAGGGCCGCGTGGCCAATCGCATCGCCGGCGCGCGCTTCACGCTCGACGGCAAGGATTACACCCTCGAGGCCAACAACGCCCCGAACACCCTCCACAGTGGCAGCGCGGCCATCGCCTCGCTCAACTGGAAGGCCGAACCCGTGTTTCCGAAGGACGGCGCGCGTGTCACCCTCACCTGTGTCAGCCCCGACGGCGCGGGCGGTTTCCCCGGCACGATGACCATCAGCGTCACCTACACGCTCACCGAGAACAATGCGCTCACGCTCGACTACCGCGCCGTGACCGACCAGCCCTCGCCCGTCAACCTCACCAACCACGCCTACTTCAACCTCGCCGGCGCCGGCCCCATCGGCGCGCACGAGCTGCTGCTCAATGCGAGCCGCTACACCGTCTTTGACGCGACCAAGATCCCCACGGGCGAGCTCAAGCCCGTCGCCGGTACCCCGCTCGATTTCACCAAGCCCGCGCCGCTCTCCACCTACGCCGCGCAGCGCACCCCGCCCAACTCGGGCTATGACGACAATTTCGTCATCAACCACGCGAAGGAAAACGACGGCGTGCTCACCCTCGCGGCGCGCGTAACCGAGCCGGTGAGCGCCCGCGTGCTGGAGGTTTGGACGACCGAACCCGGTGTGCAGCTTTACACCAGCGCCCTCGCCGCGCCGACGCCCCCCGCCCCGCCTGCACCTCCCGTGGCGGCGGCAGCCGCCCAGCCTCCACCCGCCGCGCCGGCCGCTCCTGCTCCGGCGTCGGTTGCGGCGGCCACCCCGGCGGCTCCTGCTGGGCCCGGCCAGCCCGGTGCACCAGCTTTTCCCGGCGGGCGCGGTGGCGGGCGCGGTGGCCGCGGTGGTGCTTTTAACCAAGCCGGCTTCTTCGCCCTCGAGACGCAGCACCACCCCGACTCCATCCATCGCGACACCTTCCCGTCCACCGTCCTGCGCCCCGGCCAGACCTTCACCAGCCGGACGGAGTGGCGCTTTTCGCTGGCGAAGTGAGGCGGAGCTATTCGGGCGAATCGCGGAAACGTGAAAGGACAGAAATTCGAAAAGGCGGGAGGAACCGGACACCCGCACAGCTCGGCCACGCTGCAATCGCCCGCTTTGTGCGTGGACGACGAATCGGCCGATCTCTTCCATGGGGGTTAGGCTTGTCCGCCCGTGCGGAAATCTGAAAGGGTCGTGTTTTAATGTTTATGTCGGTGTCATGGTTCACGATGGACAAACAAGCCGTTTCGCGCCGCCCGCCAGCTTGGTTTCAAGCTGAAACCGTGATGCAGCCTCGGCCGCCTTAAGGGCGGCTTAATCCCCCGCTGAGCCGGCGCTGGACTTGGCCGCTTTTTGCCCCCATCACTCCCAAACCTTTGCAACTCGCCCCCAATCCAGCCGCAGTTTTACATCGCGAGCCTACAGCAAATCGCTCAGCGCCTCGTTGGCGGTGCGGAGGCGGGAGGCGAGCGTGTTGATCACGAGGCGGTGGAGCTTGCCGGCGAGCACGGGATCCTCTTTTTCCAGTTCGGCAAAGCTGTCGCGCGTGATGCGCAGGAGTTGTGTGGACGTATCGGCGCAGATGTCCGCGCTGCGCGGCGCGGCGCTGTAGAAGCCCATCTCGCCGATGATGGTGCCGGGGCCGTAGGTGCGGAGACGCTTGCGGAAATCGGAGCCGGTGAGCACGAGCTGGATGCTTACGCGGCCCCGGAGAACGATGAAGAGCGCGTCGCCGGCGTCGCCCTTGCGGATGAAGGTCTCGCCCTCGGCGGCGGTCTGCTCCTGAAAATGGCGGGCCACGTTGGCGGCCTCGGCCGGGGTGAGGCCGCCGAGCATCTGGCCGAGGGTGATCTGTTCGAGGGCATCGCTGAGGACGGCCTGCTCGGCCCACTCGAGGCCGCGGTCGAGGTCGGGGAAACTGCGCGCCGGGCTGCGGGCGATATCGAGGCCGCTCGCGATCATTTTTTCCCGCAACGCAGGGGAGACGCCGGTGAACACCACCTGGGTTTTCGCGTCGGCGCAGAGCTTGAGCAGCTTGCGCATGACCATGACGGAGGACGCGTCAATCCCGCGCACGAGCCAGAAGTCGAGGAGCAGCACACGGGCCTTGCCAGGCACGTCGCGCAACTGGTCGAGCACGGCGGTGGCGGTGCCGAAGAAAAGGTAGCCCTGAAAAACCGCGCCCTGCAGGCTGTCGCCGTGGCCGCGCAGCCAGTCCATCTCCTTGGGGGGCCGCTCGACGTTCGAGTGGCGCACCATGCCATTGAAGCGGTGCTTGACGACCGAGGAGCGGCTGAAGGTCACCACGAAGCTGAGCATCGAAAAAACGACCCCCAGCAGCACGCCCGGCACGATGCCGAAGGCCGCCACAATCGCGAGGATGGCCAGCATCGTGAGATAATCCCCACGCGGCATCTCGCGCCGGCTGTCCCACAGCCAGTGCACCAGCAGCGACATGCCCAGGTAAAGGATCAGCCCCGTCAGCACCGGCTTCGGCAGGAGCGCCACCGAACCCGGCGCGAGCAGCGTGAGCAGCAGTACCAGCGCCACGCAGACGCGCCCGGCCCACGGCGAGTTGGCACCGGCGCGGAGGTTGAGCAGGCTGCGGTTGAATGAGTTCACCGCCACGAGCCCGCCCGCTAGCCCGCTCAGGAAATTCGCCAGCCCGAGCGCCTTCAGCTCGCGGTCGAAGT
>CAIQBC010000287.1 GCA_903869955.1 uncultured Opitutia bacterium | reverse complement strand
GCCGGCAGCCTCACCATCGTCGCCAGCGTGCTCGTCGAGACCGGCAGCCTCATGGATCAGGTGATTTTTCAGGAGTTCAAGGGCACCGGCAACATGGAGCTCGTGCTCGACCGCAAGGCCGCCGAGATGCGCCTCTGGCCCGCGATCAACATCCAGCAGTCCGGCACCCGCAAGGAGGAGCTGCTGATTGACGCCAAGACGCTCGAAGGCATCCACTTTTTCCGCCGCGCGCTCGTGCAGCAGAAAATCGAGGAGGCCACCGAGACGATGATCGCCCGCCTCTCGAAGACGAAGACCAACGCGGAGTTCCTGAAGCTCATCGCGCGGTGAGGAACCGTACCGAGCAGCAAGTCAAAAAAGTTATCGTTCGCGAGTTGCGCCAGATTGAGGGAAATTGACGCCATGAATAATGTTCGGCACAAGGGGTCCATTGGGTGTTTTTGATGACTGCTGCAATCGCCGCTTGGACGACACTGGAAGAAATAACAGGGTCGGCTGTCGGCTTTGACGGCGGCATCCACTTCCATAAAATCGACCGAGTTGACAATCTATGGGGCTATTTGACGCCAATTTTCTTTGCATTTATTGGCTTGGTTTTAAGGTATTACGAAAACAGAAAAAAATAGGTCAGTTTTCAAACTGAGTGAACCAGCCTTTTTCGCCCGCACGCCGACAGACTTGCCCCCACAGTTGCCAACATCCCACGGCCCGCTACGGTTGCGCCCATCCCTCGCCATGCTTTTCCCGCGCATCCTGCTGTTTTTGTTCGTCGCCCTTGCCGGTCTCGCCCCGGCGGCCGAGCCCGCACCGCCGGACCCGGCACCCGCCGCCGAGCTGAAAATCTCGGTGCAGGCCGCACCGGGCGGGACGGCGGCGCGGGCGCTCACCAATTTCCCCGACGGCAGCGCGCTGGTCGCGTTCCGCGGGCGCACGGTGGACGGCGCGCGCGATATCCAGGTCGCCGACTGGCGCGACGGCCGCTGGTCGGAGCCGCGCATGCTCGCGCCCGAGGGTTGGGTGACCGACAGCCCGCCCGCCGCGCCCCCCGCGCTCGACTCGCGCGACGGCCAAGCCGCCGCCGCGTGGTTCACCGCCGCCGACAACGACCCGCGCATCGAGCTCGCCACCTCGCCCGATGCCGGCGGCGTGTGGCTGGTCCCGCAACGCATAAGCGAGGGCAAGCCCGAAGCTTCCGTGAGCCTCGCCCTGCTGCGCGACGGCAGCCAGGTTGTCTGCTGGAAGGAAAACGAAAAGCTGCTGCTGCGCCGCGTCTCCCCGCAAGGAGATCTCGGCCCTGTGGCGCAGGCGGCGGAAAGCCGCACGCCCGTGGACACGTTGCAGCTCACTGTGCTGGCCGACCGTGACGACGCCGCACCCGTGCGGCTCCTGCTCGCCTACGAGACCAGCGGTCGCGCCTTCACCACCGTTGTCACGCTGCCCCCGCTCAAAGAGCTGGCCGCCAAGGACAGCGTGTGCTCCTGCGGGCGCGCCTCCGCGCAGGCCCAGCGCGGCGTCGCGCTGCACGGCACCATCATCTCGGTAGATGCGGCGGCAGGCACGCTCCTCGTGAAACACGATCATATCGCCGGCGTGATGGCGGCGATGACGATGCCGCTCAAGGCGGACGCCGCGACGCTCAAGGCCCTGCAGCCCGGTCAGGAATTTCTTGGCCGCATGGACGATCGCGACGCCGAGTGGTGGCTCTTCGACGTGCGCCTGCTCGGCGAGCCGGTGGTGGAGAAAAAATAGTTTCGCAG
>CAIQBC010000286.1 GCA_903869955.1 uncultured Opitutia bacterium | reverse complement strand
GCGCTCGGCCGAATAGAGCTGTCCCTTTTCGCCGTCGCGGTTGACGCCATCGCGCTCCAGATAGCGCAGGTGGGCGTCCACCGCCTTCGCGCTGACGAACGACCGTCCGCGCGCCGCGCCGCGCTGCGGGTTGAGCTTCACGATCCGCGCCTTCACCGTCACACGCCGGGCGCGGGTTCGCACGCCGCTGGCGTCCCGGCTCCAGGCGCTCCGCCCCTTCAGCCCGGCGGCGGCCGCAGCGCCCCGGCCTCGCGCATTAAATCGGCCGCTTCCCTTCCCGGCCGAACCCAGCCGATTGGGGTCGCCGCCGGCGCGGCGGATAGCCTGATGCACCTCGGCCAGGAAGGTCTTCGGGCGTGGCCGGACGGCGCGCGTGGTGCGCCCGCCAGCCCGGTCGCGGACCCGGCCTGGACGGATGCGGAAATGGTCTTCGTCGGTCGCCATGATGCGACGATTGGAAGATCAGACAGCCGACACAAGGTCGAAAATGACGGCGTAGGGCTGTGGCGTAGAAATACTTGCCATAGCGTAGAAGCGGCGAAACTGCGCACGCCGCACATTGCGGGTGCCACCCAAAATGCCATTGAAAATATTGCAGAAATCGACTTCTCCGGCACCGGCGCACCTCGCGCCCTCGGCGGAGAGCCGCCAAAAAACAATGTGCAGACAAACACTTAGGAACGAAGTTCCGGTGGCGAGGCAACTCGCTTTATCTTGCCCTCTTAATCGCTCTCTTCTTCGCGGCTCACATCGAACTCACAATACGCCCACGCCCCAAATCAAAGCCGAAAAAGTGCCGTTGCCAAAAAGAGCTATTTTGCCCTAAATAGCCGCATGGATCGCCACAGGAATCGGCCATGAAAACCATGTCGGCGCGCGAGGCGAAGAACGCTTTCGGGCTGATGATCGACACCGCGCGTGCAGAGCCAGTGCTCATCGAAAAGCACGGGCGCGGCGTCGTGGTGGTGGTTGCGGTGGAAGAGTATGAGCGGTTGTCCGCTGGACAAACGCGCGGACAGGCGCAGCCTGGCAACATGCCGGCTGCGAAGGTTGGAGGGGGAAACACGTGACCAGACAGCAGCTCCGCGACAAATTCATCGCCGTCCTGACCGAGCTCGGCGGCTCCGCCGGCAATGGAAAATTGCGCGATACGCTCGGCTGGGCGGATGCCACCTATGGCGCCGTGAAGGAGGAGTTGATCGGCGATGGCGTGGTGACGCCCGGTCGCGGTCGCGGCGGTTCGGTCGCCATCGCGGCGGCGGAGAGTGCCCCAGCAGCGCCTGCAAAGCCCGCCCACGCTGATCGCTCGGCGCGCGCGGAACGGCCAAGCGGCACCGGCGCCAATGTCGGCTACGAAGCCGAACTTTGGCGCATGGCCGATGCACTGCGCGGCAGCATGGACGCGGCGGAATACAAGCACGTCGCGCTGGGGCTACTGTTTCTGAAGTACATTTCCGACGCCTTCGAGGAGAAGCACGCCGCGCTGCAAGCGGAAAAAGCGCAGGGCGCCGATCCGGAAGACCAGGACGAATACCGCGCCGAAAACATTTTTTGGGTGCGGTCATCCAAGTCTGGTTAAAACCTTTCTTCCGACTAAACTCTGGTTAAAAATGCAAAAAAAAAATTTCCACGGCACCTGCAGGGCCAGCCCCGGACACGTTTTTTCCGCCCACGGGATCACTCCTCCCACGCTTTTTTCACGTACTTTGGGCCTCCGAGACGTGCAAAAAATGACCCCGTATTTCGGAAAGAAATAGAAAAGTTATTTTCATAAATAGTCCGCATCGTGCGTAAGTTATTTTGGTGCGTTT
>CAIQBC010000285.1 GCA_903869955.1 uncultured Opitutia bacterium | reverse complement strand
GTCTCCTTGTCGCGGATCTCACCGACGAGGATGATGTCGGGGTCCTGCCGGAGAAACGCCCGCAGCGCGGCGGCAAACGTAAGGCCGATCTGGCGGTGCATCTGCATCTGGTTGATGCCGGGCAGCGTGTATTCGATGGGGTCCTCGGCGGTGCGGATGACGATGTCGGGCGTGTTGATCTCGTTGAGCGCGGAGTACAGCGTCATGGACTTGCCGGAGCCGGTCGGGCCGCAGTGCAGGATCATCCCGTAGGGCTGGCGGATGGCCTCGCGGTATTTGACGAGGTTTTCCTCGGAGAAGCCGAGCGCCGTCATGGGCAGCGTGGACTTCTGCTTGTCGAGGATGCGCATGACGATGCCCTCGCCGTAGTTGAGCGGCGCGGTCGAGACGCGCAGGTCAATGTCGAGGTTCTTCTTCGTGTATTGCTTGAAGACGATGCGGCCGTCCTGCGGCAGCCGCCGCTCGGCGATGTCGAGGTTGCACATGATCTTGAACCGCGCGACGAGCGCGGGGCCGACCTTGCCGGGCAGGCGGAGCTTCTCATGGCACACACCGTCAATGCGGTTGCGGATGACGACCTCCTTCTCCCCCGGCTCCAGATGGATGTCGCTGGTGCCGGAGTAATACGCGTCCTCGATGATGCGGTTGGCGAGCTGGATGATCGGGCCCGATTCCTCGGTCACGTCCATGGCTTCCAACGCGTCCCCGTCGGTGGCGGCGCCATACTCGGCGTCAATTTTTTTGACGACATCGTCGAAGCCGGCGGCGCGGCCCTGCTCCTTGGGGAAAAGTTTTTCGCGCAGGTCCCGCTCGCGGGCGAGCAGGCGGACGATTTTTTTGCCCGTGAGGGCCTGCAGCTTGGCGACGAGGGTGGCGTCGAAGGGATTGGCGATGGCCACGAGCTGGAGGTCGCCGGCCGAGCCGGCGGGAAACACGAGGTTCTTCTGGCAAAACTCGAGCGGGATGCGCTCGAAGGTGTGCGGGCCGGCCTGGAGCCGGGCGACGTGGCAGAGGCCGAGCTTCAGCGCGCGGGCGTGGGCGACGTGGATCAGGAACGGCGTGAGGCCGTGCTCCTCCTGGAGGATTTTGTCGAGCGCGTCGCCGCTCAGGTCCTCGGGCCGGGCCGCGAGGGCGGCGCGCTGCCTGGCATCGAGGCGGCCCAGCTCGCCGAGGTTGGCGATGATCTGGGACTGGATTTTTCCGAGGGGCATTTTCTAGGGGTTAAAAACGGGTGATTGAATTCTGGGTGGGGGCGCTCAGGGCTTGGCCGGCACGGCGGGGGTGGTGCCGGTGGCGCGGGCGGCCCCGAGTTTTTCGAGCGTGTCGGCGATGCCTTCGATCGTCGCCCCGAACCAAAGGATCGGACCGCCGAGCTGCTTTTCCCAATGCGCCCGCACCTCCGCGCTCAGCCCGTGGGCGGTGGCGACAAAGGTGAAACCTTCTTCCCGGTCAAACGGCAGGCTCCACGTCGCCCAGCACGCGTCGAGGTCGAGCCCCGGTTTCAAGTCCTCGGCCACGTCGCACGCGCGCAAATCCACCAGCCCCGCACCATCCCCGTCGAGGAGTTGCAGCAGCGCGTCCTCCTCGCTCACCACCTTCAGCTCATAGGCGAGGACCCCGAGCACGGAGCACTGGCGCGTGTTGCCGGCGGCGGCGAGCTCCAGCAGGCGCTCGGTGGCGGCCTCCAGTTGCGCCACTTTCACGAGGTTGGCATCCACCAGCGCGGCACCGAGGTGCCGGTTGGCGCGCAGGAGCAGGTTGCGGAGTTTGACCGGCGTCATGGCGGTTCAGGCGGCGGGCTTGACCGCCGTGCGCGGGCGGCCGCCGTGCTGGATGACGCGGCGGCGCAGCGCGAGCTTGAGCTTTTCGAGGCCGTCGCCGTTGAGGCAGGAGACCTGCAGCACATCCACGGACTTGTGGCGGCGTTTGAATTTCACCAGTTGCGCGGCGGCCTCGGGCAGGTCCATCTTGTTGGCGACGACGACGCGGGGTTTTTTGAGCAGCGCCGGGTCGTAGAGTTTCAACTCCTTGAGCAGCGTCGCGTAGTCCTCGCGCGGGTCGCGGCCATCGGTCCCTGCCATGTCGAGGAGAAACATCAGCAGCGTGCAACGCTCGATGTGCCGCAGGAAACGGTGGCCGAGGCCGCGGTCCTCGCTCGCGCCGGCGATGAGGCCTGGCACATCGGCCAGCAGGAGCCGGTCGTAGGTCGCGGGAAACTCGATCACGCCGATCTGCGGGTGCAGCGTGGTGAACGGATACGCCGCCGTGCGCGGCCGCGCGCGTGTGATGCGGGCGGTGAGCGACGACTTGCCGGCATTGGGGAAGCCCACGAGTCCGATGTCGGCGATGCACTTGAGCACGAGGCGGAACTCGCCGCGCCCGCCCTCCTGGCCGGGGTTGGCCCGGCGCGGCGCCTGATGCGTGGCGGACTTGAAATGCGTGTTGCCCCAGCCGCCGTTGCCGCCCTCGCAGAGGACGACGCGCTGGCCGTCCTCGATCATCTCGGCGACGACGTTGCCCGTGGCCAGGTCGGTCACGACGGTGCCGAGCGGCAGCCGGAGCACGCGCGACTCGCCCTCCCGGCCGTTGCAGTCCTTGCCCTGCCCGTGCTCGCCGCGCCCGGCGCTTTGGTGCGGCTTGAACTTGTAGTCCACGAGGTTGTTCGTGTTCTCGTCGCCGACGAGGATGACGTCGCCGCCCCTCCCGCCGTCGCCGCCGTTGGGGCCGCCCCACGGCTCGTATTTCTCGCGCCGGAAGCTCGCGCAGCCGCGCCCGCCGTCGCCCGCCTGGACCTTGATCTTGCATTCGTCAACAAACATGGGCCCGATGATGCACAACCCCGCCCGCTTGCCAAGGCCGCGCTGCGGGAAAGAAAAACCCGTCCGCGCACCGCACACCGCAGGCGAACGGCCCGCTCACAGCGGCAGATGCTCCACCCGGTTGGCCAGATCGGCGGGTTCGGCCGCTTTGGCCATCAGTTCCAAGTCACGAACGCAGCGCCCAATCGTGGCCCGCAGTTGGTGGGTGTAAATCACGCTGGCAAAGTTTTGCCCTCGTCGCTGACGTTCCGCGCCAACTTGCAGGAGATCTTCGTCGCGTGTGAACAACACCCGTCCCAGTGGGTGGCCCGCGCGAGCAATTAGTCGTCTTCGGCCTCCGCCTGCCCGTCCTCCTGCGCGGTCAGGACATCCACCCCGCGCCGGCGCAGCTCGTCGGTGATGGCCTGCGGCACATGGACATCCATGTAAAACCGCAGACTCATGCAAGGACGCCCTGCGCCCGCAACCGCCGCCTGAGCGGCGAGTCAGCCGTGGCGGTGGCCAGCGCGTCGGCCCGGCGTAGCTGCTCCGTCATCATCCCCTCAAACACCGCCTGATGGTCATAGTAATGTCCCAGCGCCGCGTGAATCTGCGCGAGCGACAGGTGCGGATGCTGGCGGTGGATTTTCTCCGCGCTCCAACCGTGGGCGACATGGTCGAGCGCGACCTCGATCACCTTCACCTTGGTCGCGTCAATCCACGCCACGCCGGCCGCGTCGTGACGGATGTGGGCAACAGGCTCGGCGATCATGCCCGCAGGCTACCGTCTGCCCCCGGCATGTCAAAAGAAGTTTTCCTCCGCCTGATCCGATTTGGTCGCGGCATCGCGCTGCACAACCCCGCCTGCTCCGGGCCGGGTTTGCTCCGATTCGCCCGCTTACAGCTGTTTCACCAGCACCTTGGGGTTGCGGCCGCTTTCCTCGTAGGACTTCAGCCGCGCCTCCGGCAGGGCGGTTTTGTCCGTTTCAGTGAAACCGAGCTTGGACGTGAAAAACGAGAAACTCTGCGTTGAGAGCGCCACCGCCGACGTCGCGCCGCGTTCGGCGGCGCGCAGGCAGGCAAACTCGACCATCTTCCGCCCGATGCCCCGCCCGTGGTAAAAGGGCAGCACATAGAGCGAGCCGATCTCGGCGAGCTGCGGCTTGTCCGGGTAGAAGGCGAGCGTGACGCAGGCGATGATGTTCTCGTCAATTTCGAAGACGTAGAACTGCTCGATGTTTTTCTCGATGGTCTGCTGCGTGCGGTGGATGAGCTCCTCGCGGCGCACGGCGTTGCGCGTGAGGCTCCAGATGAACCGCACGTCGCCCTTCCGCGCCTGCCGGATCTGCTGGTAGTCGCTCGCGTAGATGAGCGTGCCCACGCCCTCGTTGGAGAAGATCTCGTTGAGCAGGCTGTCGTCGGCGCGCCCGTCCACGAGGTGGACGCGCGGCACGCCGGTCTCGATGGCGCGCACGGCGTGGGCGGCCTTGCTGCGCAGCGCCTCGGGGAGGGCATCGGGCTTGTCCTTGAGCAGGGTGTTGAGCGCATCCACCGAAATCTCGTGGCGCAGCTCGCCCTCGATCCGCAGGCCGGCGTGGGCGGAGAGGTAAATGATTTTGGACGCGCCGAGCGCCTCGGCCACCTCGGCGGCGAGCAGGTCGGAGTTGACGCGCAACGTGCGCCCCTCCGGCCCGTAGCCGAGCGGCTGGATGATCGGGACGACGCCCGCGCTGATGAGGTGGGCGATGAAATCCTTGTCCACGCGCTCGACCTTGCCGGTGTGCTGCTGGTCCACGCCGCGCAGGATGCCGGCGGGCAGCGCCCGGATGGCGTTGGTGATGGCACATTTGAGGGCGTTTTGCGTGAGCCCCTCCAGCACGAGGTGCGAGACGCGGGCGGCCGCGCGGATGGCGAGGTCGAGCGTGGCGGCATCGGTCACGCCGGCGCCGTCGTCGTTGGTGATGGGGATGGAGCGCAACGCCGACAGCTCGCGCAGTTGCTGCCCGATGCCGTGCACGAGGACGACGCGGATGCCAAGGCTGCGGAGCACGGCGATGTCCACGAGCAGGTTGCCGAAGTTTTCATCGGCGACCACCGCGCCGTCGAGCGCGAGCACGAAAATCTGGCCCTGAAAACGGGGGACGTATTTCAGGATGCCGCGCAAGTCGGCGGGCTTGATCGTCGGCGTGGCGGCCGACCCGGAACCATTGCTCGTGCTCATGGAGGTGTGCGTTTGTCGGCGAAGGTCCGCCGCGCGTCAAGCGCGCGGAACAAAGCCCAAACAATTTAACTCGAAAAGCGCGGCGCGCCCGGAGGACGTGGAGGAAGTTGTTCTCCCGCGCTCCGCGTTCACCGCGTTTCCCATCTCATCACGCGGCGGCGCTGCGCCACTTCACGCTGGGGGCAACCGCGAGCGCGATCAACCCGAGCTGGCTCGCCACGAATGCGAGCAGGCCGACGAACGCGGCGTCCGTAAAGCCGTAGCTGTGCAGGCCGACGCCGAGCATGTTGACGCCGAACCAGCTCCAGCTCGTGACAATGTTGCCGAAGAGCGCGAGCGCCATCAGGCCGCGCTGGCGGACGAGGCCGCCCCAGCGGGCGTGCAGGATGAGCGCATTCCAGAGCACGATGATCAGCGCGCCGTTTTCCTTGGGATCCCAGCCCCAGAAGCGGCCCCACGACTGGTCGGCCCAAATGCCACCGAGCACGGTGCCGACGAAGCTAAACAGCGTGGCAAAACACACGATGCCATAAACCATGCGGACGAGCATCTGCCCATTCGTTTGGCTTTTGGATGCAATGGTGCCGGCAACGGCAGTTGCAACCGGAGCGAGCACCAAAGATACCGGGGCGGAGGCCACGGCCAGCGCCGCAATATCCTTTGCCTGCGGTTTCCGCGCAAGCCATGGGGTGAACACTCCCATGACGACATAAATGAGGGCGAGAAAGCCGGCGAGAAACGTGGCGGCATAGCCAATCGTGACCGCGACGACATGCGTCCAAAGCCAGAAATTATTGTCGAGCACCGCCTGCATCATTTCCAACGTGTCTCCAGCGAGCGATAGATAATGGGCAATCAAGAGCGTGCAGAAACCAATCATGCCGGCCGCGACGAGACCGATGGCATTCCTGAAGAACCACTCCAGCACGAGGCAAAGCAGCACCGCCACCCATCCGACAAAAAGGGCGGAAGAGTACAGGTTGGTAACGGGCGCGTAGCCCCCGATCCAGATGCGCGTGAAGATACCCGCAGTCGTGGTCACCCAACCAAGCGCAACGAGCCAGAACGCCGCGCGACCAAGCGCGTCGGGCCACTTGAGCCACGAAAAAACCGCAAGCAGGAATGCGAGCACATACAGGATCATGCCATGGTAGAAGGGGGCGACAGCGTTGAAGCGCGCCTCCGCGTCAGTCTTCGCGATGCGGTCGGCGAAACGGCCCATGAGCGCGGGGCGGTAAAGGCGCACGATGGTGTTAAACTCCGTCGGCCCTTGCTGCTGCCACGCGCGGGCGAGGCCGGCGTAGGCAATGACGCCGGGGTCCAGCGTGCCGGACTGGATGCCTTCGAGCAGGGCGGCGCCGGCGTTGCGCCAGCGGGTGCCGGTGGTGTCGTCCGTCGGCGGCGGGATGGCGAGCAGGTAGCCGTTGTCCGCCATGATGGTGAACCGCGCGGCGGCCTCAAACGTGGCGTTGGCCGCGGCCTCGTCGAAGGGCTGCTTGGCCTCCTTCGCGTGGAGGGCGGCGACGCCGGCGGCCAGACCGTCCTGAAATTTGGTGATCTCGCCGAGGAAGTCCGGAGTGTCGCCGCGGACGAGTGAGACCGTCAGGCGGTCGTAGAGCATGACGTGCTCGCGCAACGTGAGCACCGCCCGCTGGAAGGCGTTGCGCTCCGGTCCCTCGGTCTGCCGGGCGAGCGCGGCCTGCCGCTCCAGCTCGCTCAGCTTGGGCTCCAGTTGCAGAAACGAAAAACGCTTCCCGCCCGCGCCGTCCTCGGTCGTGAGGCCGAAGAGCGCGAGCACATCGGGATGCACGACCTCAAAGACTTGGTAGCTGTCCGCTTCCTTCGGCCGGAAAAGCGCGTCGAGCAGCCACTCGTTGGGCGAGAGCGTGCGTCCGCCGGGCACGGCCACGCGCTGGCGGCCTTGCAGGACGAGCAGTGTGGTGCGCGCGACGGTGTCCATCGGCTTGAGGCGGCCGTTGAGCAGCACGGGCAGGCGGCCGAAGCCGGCGAGGTCGAACTCGCTCTTGGGCGCGGGCGGGAACAGCGCGAGCACGAGGTAAAACACGCCGAGCGCGAGGACAGAGAGGGGGATGAGACGCTTCATGTTAAAAACGCGGAGGGCGCGAAGGATATTATTTTAAAATGAAAAGGGGTAAGACGCCCGGACCGGCTCGCAGAGGGCTGGAAAGGCCAGCGGCATGGCGAGGCTGATACCCAGACTGTTAGGCGCATCAGTCCTGCCGCGTCTCTTCGGTTGGCCCGTTTGTTTTTATCCGTGTCCATCCGTGTAATTCGTGGTGAAAAAAATTCGGGCTTCGCGTCCTCGGCGTTTCAAGTTTGGGCCGCGGTGGGCGCGAGGGCGGCTTTGCGGCGGCCAATGAAATTCACCAGCGAGAGACCAAACTGGGCCATCAGGCCCGCCGCGACGAGCAGGCAACTCACGTAGGGCAGGGTCCAGCTCGGGTTGCGGACGACCTGCAGGATGGTCGTCTGGTCGTTGTTGGCGAAGCTGGCCTGGTAGAACGTCAGGCCGCGGTAGCGCAGCGGGTTGTTCATGTAGATGAGCTTCTCGCTGTCCTCCGCCCCGTCGTCGGACTTCAGCCGGACGCGGCTGGAGTAATTTTTCGGCGTGTCCGTGCCCAGATAGAGCTCGTGGCTGAACTTGAGCAGCGTGAGCGAGAACGGCTGGTAGTCGCGCGCGACGCGGAGCGCCAGCGACCACGTTTTCCCGGCGTATTCAAACGTCTGCGACGCCATCAGCAGCGGCGAGACGAGCCAGGTGCCGAGCGTGCCGTCGGGGCCGGTCAGCTCAATGGAGGCGGCGGGGAGGTTGCGCTCGTTGTCCTTGGAAGTCGGGGCGAGCGGCGTGAGCGAGAGCGACGGGCCGACATCCTTGGTCGCGAGCGTGCTGCCGGGGATCTGGCCGGGCGACATCGCCGGGCCGTGCAGATCGGCATTGGGCCAGTAGCCGCGCACGACGACGTGGAAAGGCAGCTTGCCCGGCGTGTCGAGGGTCCCGGGGCGTTTGAGCAACGCCTCGGGGATGGCCGTGACTTCGTCAAATTTCGGGTCGGTGGTGTCCACGATGGCGAGCTCGTGGAGGCGGTAGCTCTCCGAGAAATATTTTGTCGCCCCGGTGTCAATGCTCATCTGAAACTCTTCCTGCCACAGCCCGGAGAGCAGCTCGCCCACGAGCAGCAAAATGACCCCGAGGTGCACCACATAGATGCCGCATTTTTTCCACGTGAGCCGGAAGCGGTAGAGATGGGCGGCGATGAGGTTGAGGAGCAGCAGCCCGCCGATGAAATAGCCCCCCGGGAAAACCGGCACGGCCACCCCGCCCATTTCTTTGAGCACAATAAACGTGTGGAAAAATTTCTCATGCACCCCCCACACCCCGAGCCGCGTCTGGGCGAGCGTGGCCACAAACACCAGCACGATCCCCAGCGCCAGCAGCACGACCGTCAGCCGCAGCGAGACGAAAAACTTGACGAAGGACTGCCAGATTTTGCTCATGATCAGTGCGGGTCAGGGAGCCTTGACCGTTTTCAGGAAATCGAGAAACGCCGGTTTCTCTTTTTCCAGCAGCGCGACCGGGCCGGTGAGCTTGAAGAACCAGGTGTCACCCCCAACCGGCACGATGGCGCCGAGCAGGCGTTGGGGCGGGACCAGTTTTCCGTTGGTGTAGTCGGCAACGGCGAATTTCAACCCGCGCGACTCGAAGCGCGTGACTGGCGCGGTCAGCTCGGCGGGGGAGGCTTCGGGCAATTGGAGCGACTGGTCGTGCCAGCGCTTTAGGTTGGCCAGCTCGCCGCCCATTTCGCCGGGGAAAGCCGTGATGGCCAGCTCCGCCTCCGCGCCACCGTCGCCACTGATGATAAAAGTGGCCTTCCGCATGGCCGAGGCCGTCTTCGTCTGCCAGTGCGCCGGGGCCGTCCACTTGAGGTCGGCACCGCTCGCCGTTGGTACCGCCGTGCCGGCCATCGTGCCGGCCATGCCGGGTACGGAGGCGGGCGTCGCCGTCGCCGTCGCCGCCGTTGCCGTTGCCGGTTTGTCGGCGGGTGCGGAGGCGGGCGGCAATACGACGGGCGTTTCTTTCGGCGCCCGGTAGGACGTGATCTTGGGCTCGCGGCAGCCGGCAAAGCCGAGTGCAAGCAAGGCCGGCAGAAGCAAAAAGGCGCGGGTGGACGGCATGGGAGGGGGGTGAGCATCGGTGATTTTACCCGCCGATGCAACCCAATTGGCGGCCCGGCCGGCGGTCTTGAGCTGGCCGACTGCCGGAAGCAAACCCGTCTTATGCCCCTCACGCCAGCGCACTCACCGGCGCGGCAGGCGGCGGAGGGGCCGACGGGAAAAAATGCGGCCTATGCGTCGCTGAGCCGGGGTTGGCGCTGGGCGGCGAGGGGTTCAAGGCCGAGCTCAGCGCGGAGCACACCCAGACGGCGACCAGCCGGGCCTGGGCGGCGACCGGCTGGCAGGAGATT
>CAIQBC010000284.1 GCA_903869955.1 uncultured Opitutia bacterium | reverse complement strand
CAACCTGATCGGCGCGGTGCTGTTCTTCGACACCGACAGCGGCGGCGCTTTCCCGGAGCTGGGCGTGCTCACCGGCTTCGCCGTGCGCTGCTCGCTGGTCGCCGACATCAACAACGCCGTGACGACGGTGCGACTTACGTTACTCGACGGCCTCACTGGCCCGGACGCCGGCATCGCCGGCGCGACACCCGACAACGACCTGGCGGCGGCGCGCGGCGACCTCGTGCTGATCTTGGCGACGCCCGTCGCCGGCACGGGTGGCGCGCTCAACAACGGCGTGGCCTCGTCGGCCGGCGCATGGAAGCTGGAGTTCTGCTTCATCAACACCCGCGTGGCCGTCTCCGGCGCGACCTTCGACTACACGGTGATCCGTGGGCGGCAGGGACTGGCCGCGCGCTCCTGGACGGCCGCCAGCGCCCCGCAGGCGTGGATCGTGCGCGCCACCGATCTGGCGGTCTGGAACGACCCCAGCCTCGCCAGTCTGGTGACGAGCGGCAACCCCGGCTACGTCAAGCTCCAGTCCTTCTCCGCCTTCGCCGTCGCCGACCCCGCCTCGCTGCCGCTGCTCTCCTTCAAGCTCAAACCGTGAGATGCTCTAGTTCTGGAGCAGAAGCCGAGTCCGAAATACTTCTTGCCGCTGTTGTTGCTCGCATTCCAGATTCGAACGATGTCAGTCCCAAGTTACAAAGCCGTCCTGAGGCATTACGAAGCGAGCCCAGTTGAGGTTCGCGACTTTTTCTACCATCTCCCGAAATTGGTCGCCGAATTTCCTTGGGAGGTAAGCATCGCGTATCTCTTTGTCCAAGTCGAGCTGGGTCAAAATCGCGCGATCTACGGCGGTGTAGTAAGGCTTCACGGCGCAGATGCGGAGGTTGCCGGATCGATGCTCTATTCCCTTCACATTACTCGCACATCGTTTTTGGAGTTATTTGAGACCATTTTCGGTCAGCCGCTTCCGGCTCCAACCGTCGCTCTGCTCAAAACCGCAGAGAAAGTTCGAGACAAAACCGTTCACGGGAAAGGTGTTGATCAGCCTGATGCACGCCAAGCAATTGTTGACGTGCTCGACTACGCCACCGCGTTCAACCAGTTCGTCAACGGCATCGCGGGTTTTATTCCCTTCGGAAGTATGCAAGGTTTCAAGGGAGCAGGACAGTCCCTTCCAAAGCCCACCACCAAGTGGCTTCTGAAAGGAATGGGCATTTGACCGGGCTGGGCCTGCCTCGGCTGCCCCTTAAGGCCATCTTAAGCCCCCGCCGAGCCGGTGCTGGACTTGGCCGCTTTTTGCCCCCATCACTCCCAAACCTTTGCAACTCGCTCCCAATCCAGCCGCAGTTTTACAGCCGATTGTCATCAGTAAGTTAGCTATCCGTGCCTATCTGTGAAATCCGTGGTCAAAATTCCCTCCGCCATGAAAACCTACGATTTCCTCGTCCTTGGCGGCGGCAGCGCCGGGTTCAACGCCGCCCGCGCCGCCGTGTCGCTTGGTCTCCGCACTGCCGTCGTGGACGGCGCGCGCGATCTCGGCGGCCTCTGCATCCTGCGCGGCTGCATGCCGTCCAAGACCCTCCTCTACATGGCGGAAGTGCTTCACCTTGCGCAGAAGGGTAAGACCTTCGGCCTCAAAATCTCCTCCGCCCGCGCGGACATGCAAGCCATCCACGTGCGGAAGAAAAAAATCATCGCCGACTTCGCCAGCTACCGCGTGGACGCGCTCACCGGCGGGAAATTCGACCTCATCCGCGCCCACGCCCGCTTCCTCGACCCGCACACTGTCGCCCTCTCCGACGGGAAAAAAGTCCGGGCCAAGCACATCCTTATCGGCACTGGCTCCAAGGTCAGCGTTCCGCCCGTGCCCGGCCTCGCGACAACGCCATTCTGGACCAGTGACGACGTGCTCGACCTCGATTTCATCCCCAAGAGCGTGATTGTGCTCGGCGGCGGCATCGTCGCGTGCGAGCTGGCGCAGTTTCTCCACCGCATTGGTGCGCGTGTCACACTTATCCAGCGCAGTGCCAACATCTTGCGAGAACACTCCGAGGACGCCTCGTGCGTCGTGCAACAGGCCTTCGTGGACGAAGGCATCGAGCTCTTTGCCGGCACACAACTGGAGAAAATCTCCGCCGACAAACGCGGCGTCAGCGTGACGTTTCTCCACGATGGCAAACGCATCACCCGCCGCGCCGCCCACCTCTTCAACGCCCTCGGCCGCGAACCCAACACGGCGTCGCTCGACCTCGCCGCCGCCGGTGTCCGCGCGCGCGCGAACGGCCAGATCATCATCAACCGCTGGCAGCAGACAAGCGCGCCGCACATCTACGCCGCCGGCGACTGCTCCGGGCCCGCCGAAATCGTCCATATCGCCATTGCGCAAGGCGTGCTCGCCGCCCGCCACGCCTCCGGGATGAGAAAATTGAAACCGGTGGATTTCTCTCTCCTCCTGAGCGTTGTCTTCACTGATCCCCAGCTCGCCACCATCGGCGTGCTGGCGCGCGACCTCGACGAGCGCGGCGTGAAATACCTGCGCGCCAGCTACCCTTTCAACGACCACGGCAAGTCCATCCTGATGGACGCCAACTACGGCTATGTCAAAGTCATCGCCGAGCCGAAGCACGGCCGCATCCTCGGGGCTGAAATCGTCGGCAAGGACGCCGGCGAACTCATCCACTGCTTCAGCGGCCCACTGGCCATGCGTGCGACGGTCTTCGACCTGCTCCGCGCCCCGTGGTATCACCCCACCCTCGCCGAGATCATCACTTATCCGCTGGAGGAAATCGCCGAACAAATCTCCGTCAAAGAATGAAAGCCACCCGCCGTCTCCTTGTCCGCATCCTTAGCCTGCCGCCCATCGCGCACCTGCCGGTGCGCGTACGGAGTGGCGTGGCGGCAGGTGCATGGTGGTCGTTTTTTCCATGGAGCGCCTACTGGCGCGGCACCCACGAGCCGGCGGTACAGGCGCGCCTTGTCAGCCTCTGGGACTGGACGGGCAAACATGTCTGGGATCTCGGCAGCCACTACGGTCTGTTCGCCGTCGGGCTGGGCCGGCGGGTCGGGTTGGGCGGCAGCGTGGCGGCGTTTGAGCCGAACCCGCTCAGCCTTGCGCGTCTGCGCCTGCATGTGCGCCGCAATCGCCTCGCTTGGGTGAAAACCTTTCCCTACGCGCTGAGCGACAACGCCAGCGCGCAGCGCTTCTTCGCCTATGCTGGCTTGGAGGACACTACCACGCACCTCGCCTACGAGGGCGAGACCTGGAACCCCAGCATTCCCACCATCACGGTTGAATCGCGCCGCCTCGATGACCTCGTCGCCGCCTCGGAAATCCGTCTGCCTGACTTCATCAAGCTCGACGTGGAGGGCCACGGCCACAAGGCGCTCGCCGGCGCTGGTGCCGCGCTCACGGCAAAACGGCCGGTCATCCTGATGGGCCTGCACAGCCCCGAGGAGCGCGATGGCATCCTCGCCCTGCTGGAGCCACTGCGCTACCGGATCAGTCCGATTGACTCCGCCGCGCCGATGCCCCCTTGCCCTGGCTTTGACTATCTGGCCGAGCCGGTGGCATAAAATATTGGCGGCTGACTTGATATTTTCGGTGCGATGGCACTTTGCCCTGTTTGATCCCTGCTCTAGCCTGCCATCGCTCCCAAATCGTCCAGTCCACAATCACGCCGTCCAATCTCGGACGGCGTTTTTGTGCCTAAATTCACCCCTCCCACCGCCGTTCATGCGCGGCTTGATGGCACGCCTGAAAAATCCGCAACGCTCACCTCGGCCGCACGAGCAACAGGGTGCGGTCATCGGTCCGGGTGGTGAGGGCGGCAAACTGGCCCAGAGCGCGATCCACCGCGGCGGGCAGCTCTTCAATCGGACCGTCGCGGTGCAGACGCAGGACGGCGGCGAGTCGTTCCCAGCCGAATTCCGTCTCGGCCGCGTCAGCCGCCTCGGTGATGCCATCGGTGTAGAGCGCGAGCAGATCACCGGAGCGCAGTTCGGCCTCGCCCTCCTGTAGCTCAGCGTCGAAGATCGGTCCGGCGTCTAGGCCAAGGGCAAGGCCGCCGGCCTTGAGCAGTTCAACGTGTCCGCCGCCGGCGCGGAGCAGAAGTGCGGCCTCGTGGCCGGCGCGTACATAGCGCAGGCGATGAGTGTCGAGGTCAAAGATGCCGTAGAACATCGTAATGAACATCCCGCCGGGCATGTCGCCGTGCAATGCACGGTTGACCCGCCGGACGACAGCCGCGGCACTGCTCTCGCCGGCGGCGCATTGGCGCAACGTCGCGCGGCAAGCCGCCATCATCAGCGCGGCACCTGGGCCGTGGCCGGCCACATCGGCGATGACAAAACCCCACTGGCGCGCTGCCACCGGGAGCACGTCGTAATAGTCGCCGCCGATGTGGGTTGAGGCCTGCGCGAGAGCGGCGATCCCAACCTCACCGGTGGCGGGAAAAGCGTGGGGCCGCAGGTGATGTTGCACCTCGCCGGCCACGCGCAGGTCATGCTCCTGTCGCTCGCGTTCGCGTGCTTCCGCCATTTTCCGCGCAGTAATGTCAGTGATGAAGCCCTCATGGTGGGTCACCTGACCCGCCGCGTCGAGACGCACAACGGTGTGGTCGTCCACCCATCGCGCTGAACCGTCGGCGCAGACGAGGCGATATTCTTGGTTGTATTCGAGGTGGCCGGCGGCGGCGTGCGCGGCCATCTCGGCCTTAACCCGCGCGCGGTCATCCGGGTGGGTGATTCCTTGGAACGAAAACCGGCGGCTGACAAAATCTTCCGGGGCGTAGCCGAACTGCCGCATGCTCGTCGACACAAACTCAACCGGCCACGACGGTAAGGCCTTCCACAGGACGGCGACTGAAGGTGAGCGGTTGACGATATGCTCGAGTTCCTCGCTGCGACGGAGTGTGTCCCGCAGCACCGCCTCGGTCTGTTTGCGGGCGGTAATGTCCTCAAGCATGGCAAACAGGTGCGTGATCCGTCCGCTCGGGCTGCGCAGCACGGCCATTGTGAGGCTGCCCCAGACGATGTGGCCGGCGCGGTGCCGGTAGCGTTTTTCCATCGTGAAGCTGTTGCCCGTGCCACGATGGAGCGCCGCGGTCAGCTCGTCCTGCCGGGCGCGGTCGTCGGGATGCGTTGCGAGGCGGAGGTTGTTGGCGTCACCGGCCTCGGCTGGCGTGAGGCCGAGGATTTCGCAAAACCGTTGATTGGGGTGGTAGATGTCGCGTGAACCGTCATGGCCCAGCTCAACCCAGCTGATGCCGATAGGCGCATGGTCAAAGAACAGCCGCAGTTGCTCGGAGATCTGCTGCGCTTTCGCCTCGGCGGCGGCGCGCGAACCCTCGGCGCGTTTCAAGCGCGTGACATCGGTGCGGAGCGCGAGATGAAATTGCGGCCGCCCGTCGGGCCCCGGCAGCGGCACGAGCGTACTCTCGACCCAATAGGGGCTGCCGGCCTTGGTACGGTTGCACAGCGTGCCATGCCAGATCTCGCCCGCGTTGATCGTACGCCACATCTCGGCAAAAAACTCCGGTGGATGGAGGCCCGACTTCACCACCCGATGCGTCTGCCCGACCAGTTCCTCACGCGTGTAACCAGAGACGCGGCAGAACAGGTCGTTGACAAAAACGATGACACCCTGCGCGTCAGTGATAGCGACGATGGCGTGCTCATCCACCCCGCGCCGCAGCCAGCCAAGGAGCTGGCTGTCGTCAAAGCCGGAGGAGCGTGGAAGAGGCAACGGGTCGGACATGGAGAAATTTGCGGAAGGAAAGGTTAGGGCGAACTCGGCGCCGCCGCCAGCCTGAATCCGTCACCGCAATCTTTAATCGGGACGGAGCCCCTTTCTGTGAAACCCGGGGATTGCCCCGAAGAGGGTTCATTCTCATTTGGCCCAGTCCGCCGCGCCAAGCATCTGCGACTCGCCAATAACGATCATCAGTCGGGCCATGCGACCGACCAAGACCTGCCGACACCGGTCATCCCGCCTAGGCGATTCATCCTGGCAAAGTCGGAACATTATCGGCCACCCGCCCCGCCTTACCCCTGCCCCACCCGCTTTTGGAGAAACCCCAGCACATCCTCGAACCGAGCACGATTGGCCTCGTCGGCAGTGACCAGATGCTGGTGCGCCTCCAACGCCAAGCGCGCGTTTTCCAGCTCATTGCGCTCCGGCGGGCATTCGAGCGCGGCGCACTCGTTGGCCGGCATCTCACCCGGTTCAATGGACAATAAGCGGTGCAAGCCAAGGTTTTGCAGCAACTCAAGGTTGCGCGGCGCCGCCTGACGCACGACGAGGCTGCCAGCAGGTGTCAGGCCGCGCAGTTCAATCGCCGCGCCAGCGACCACCCCAAGAAACGTGCTGTCCATGCCAGTGCAGCGCGCGAGATCGAGCACAAAGCGCGTCTGGCCGCGTCCGGTCATCGCCGCAAAAAAATCTTTCAGGCAGCGGCAGTTTTGGAAACACGCACGCCCCTCGACCCGCACGATCACGGGATCGGCGGCGACTGCGACGAGATAGACTGGTTTGGTGGCTTCGGGCATAGGGGAAACGATGACAAAAAAAGCCCCGACGGCAAATTGCCAGCGGTGCTTTTCGGCCGCATGTTAATTTCTCGCGACAATTTGGCGGAGCACATAGGGCAGGATGCCGCCGTGCTGATAGTAATCAATCTCGATGGGCGTATCAATACGGCAGCGGACGGGCACGTTTTCGACCGCACCACCCTTGCGCGTGATCCTCAACGTCAGGTCTTGTTGCGGCTTGATCGAGGCGTCGAGGCCGACGACGTCGTAGGTCTCGGTGCCGTCGAGCTTCAGCGTCTGCGCCGTCGTGCCATCCTTGAATTGGAGCGGGAGCACGCCCATGCCGACCAGGTTGGAGCGGTGGATGCGCTCAAAACTCTGCGCGACGACGACTTTGACCCCGAGAAGGTTGGTGCCCTTCGCCGCCCAGTCACGTGACGAGCCGGTGCCGTATTCCTGGCCCGCCAGGACAATGAGCGGGGTACCATTTTTCTGATGCGCAATGGAGGCGTCGTAGATGGAAACCTCGGTGCCATCAGGTCCGAGCGTGTTACCACCTTCCTTGCCGCCCAGCATGAGGTTTTTGATGCGAACATTGGCAAATGTGCCACGGGTCATGATGCGGTCGTTGCCGCGCCGGGAACCGTAAGAATTGAAGTCTTCGTAAGTGACGCCGTTATCGAGCAGGAATTTCCCGGCGGGCGCGCTCTTCTTGATCGCGCCGGCCGGCGAGATGTGATCGGTTGTGACCGAGTCACCGAAAATGCCGAGGGCGCGCGCACCCGTGATGGGTTTGATTGCGCCGGGGGTCATGGCAAAGTTTGTGAAAAATGGCGGCTCCTGGATGTAGGTGGACTTCGCGTCAAACTCGTAGACGTTGCCGACTGACGACGGGATTTCGTTCCACTTTGGGTTCTGCGCGGCGAAATTTTTGTAGAGTTTGCGGAAAATTTCCGGCTTCAGTGCGGACTGCATGGCGTCACTGACCTCTGCCAGCGTCGGCCAGATGTCGGCGAGATACACTGGCGCGCCGTCCTGACCGGTGCCGAGCGGCTCGCACGAGAGGTCGAGATCAACGCGGCCTGCCAGCGCAAAAGCCACCACGAGCGGCGGCGACATCAGGAAGTTGGCCTTTACGTTCTGGTGCACGCGCGCCTCGAAGTTGCGGTTGCCCGAGAGCACCGCCGCGGTGATGAGGTCATTCTTCACGACGGCTTCCTCGATATTGGCATCCAGCGGGCCGGAATTGCCTATGCATGTGGTGCAACCGTAGCCAACGGTATTGAAGCGAAGCTTGTTCAGGTAAGGCGTAAGCCCGGTCTTTTTGAGATAGTCGGTCACCACGCGGGAACCGGGCGCAAGCGAGGCCTTCACGGCAGGATTTACCTTCAGGCCTTTTTCGACCGCCTTCTTCGCGAGCAGGCCCGCAGCGAGCATCACGCTGGGGTTTGAAGTGTTTGTGCAGCTTGTGATGGCAGCGATGACGACGGACCCGCTGGCGAGCCTGGCCTTTTTCTTGGAAACCATCTCCACCTTGACCGATTTCGAAAATCCGGCGCGGGGTTTGCCGAAGCCGTTTTCAACCACCGGACGTTGATAGGCGGCGAAGAACTCACGCTGCAAATTCGGCAGCTCAATGCGATCTTGCGGGCGCTTCGGGCCGGCGACACTCGGAACGACACCCGCGAGATCAAGCGCCAGGTCCTGCGAGTAATCAATCGCGCCCTGCTGCGGGATGCCCCACAGCCCTTGTGCCTGATAATAGGCTTCGTAGAGTTCAACTTGCTTCTCGTCGCGACCGGTGGCACGGAGATAATTCGAGCACTCGGCATCAATCGGGAAAAAGCCCATCGTCGCCCCGTATTCGGGTGCCATGTTGGCGATCGTCGCGCGGTCAACGACCGGCAGCGCCGCGGCGCCCGGGCCATAGAATTCGACGAATTTGCCGACGACCTTCGCCTTGCGCAGAAGCTGCGTAAGCGTAAGCGCAAGATCGGTTGCGGTGACGCCCTCGCGCAGCGCGCCCGTGAGATGCACGCCAACGACGTCGGGTGTAAGAAAATAAACCGGCTGACCGAGCATGCCCGCCTCAGCCTCGATGCCGCCAACGCCCCACCCCACAATGCCGATGCCGTTGATCATCGTCGTATGCGAGTCGGTGCCGACGAGCGTGTCGGGATAATGGACGCCGTTCGAATCGCTGAGCACGCCCTTTGCGAGATATTCGAGATTCACCTGATGGACGATCCCGATGCCCGGCGGGACAACTTTGAACGTGTCAAACGCCTGCATGCCCCATTTTAAGAACTGATAACGCTCGCGGTTGCGCGAGAATTCCAACTCGAGATTTTTCGCCAGCGCTCCGGCGCTGCCCGCAAAATCCACCTGCACCGAGTGGTCCACCACCAGGTCAACGGGTACAAGCGGCTCGATGATCTTTGGGTTCTTGCCCATCCGCGCCACCGCCGATCGCATCGCTGCGAGATCCACGAGGAGCGGCACGCCGGTGAAGTCCTGCAGCACGATCCGCGCCACGACAAAGGGAATCTCCTCTGTGCGCGGCGACTTTGCGCCCCAGCCCGCGAGATCGCGAATCGCTCCCTCGGCCACGCGTTTGCCGTCGCAATTGCGCAGCAACGACTCGAGCACGAGCCGGATGCTGATGGGCAGGCGCGCGACGCCGGGAAATTGCTTCGTCAGCTCAGGCAGCGAGTAGAACTTCCTGCCGCCCGCAAAGGCCTGCAGGGTGTTGAACGGATTCGAAAGGCTCATGGATTGAATTGGAAAGATAAGCTGGTGCGCTACTCCATAGGTTCATCGGTGAGCGGGGCGAGAACACCCCGCCCGCTCCAGAAGCAGTTATTTCGCCAAGGCGGCCTTCACTGCCGCAAAACTCGGCAGATCTTTCGGCGTCGCGGTCTGTTCGGCGTATTTCACCACGCCGTCCTTGCCGATGACAAACGCCGCGCGCGCGCTCGTGTCGCCCACCCCAGCCAGCATGGGGAACAGCACTCCGTAGGCTTTCGTCGTCTCCTTGTTCAGGTCGGAGAGCAGTGTGACGGTGATTTTGTTCGCCACGGCCCACGCTTCCTGCGCGAACGGGCTGTCCACGCTAATGCCATAGACCTCGGCGCCGAGCTTCGCGTAGTCGTTGAGGCTGGCGGTCGTCTCGCACAGCTCTGCGGTGCAGACACCGGTGAATGCGAGGGGGAAAAACAGCAGCACGGTCTGGCGCTTGCCAAAATTATCGCTGAGGTGCACGTCCTTGAGACCGTCGGCCGTTTTGGTCTTGAGGGTGAAATGGGGGGCTTTGGAGCCGGTGGCGAGAGGCATGGGAGTGGCGGGTTGGTTGATAATCGTGTGGCGGCTGGCACGGGCTGGCTGGCAGCGACGCGCCGAGCACCCCTAGGAAAGGGGCGAGCCCGGCACGTGCAACCGTTTTT